>JBKHCL010000060.1:0-19742 GCA_046541875.1 Phycisphaerae bacterium
GTTTGAATCGCTGGGCCCGATCCCGGTGGTTCGCCAGCCCTACGGCGGAGGGGGGGAATCGAGGGCGGTAGTGTGTGATCCCCCAGCTGACGCTGGGGGCTTGCTGCACATGGTCCCGTCGTCGGCGGGCGGGGCGGGGTAATTCCGCCCGCAACAAGTTGCGGGCCCTACGGCTTTGCTCGGAATTCCAAACAAGATGCTCATGTCCGGGCTGTCTGCGGGCTTATACGTTCAGCTCTCCGCTGAGTCGGATGTCGCGCGAGGAGCTGCCCACCTGCAGCCCATACGTGCCGGATGGAGTGGTCCAGCCGCCTTGCGTTTCGTCCCAGATCGCCGGATCGTCGGCGGACAGTTCGAAGACGACCTCCGCCTGCCGGCCGGGCTCGAGGGTGATCTTCATGAAGTTTCTCAGCTCGCGCACGGGTCGCTCGACGTCGTCGGTCGGCGGGGCGACGTACAACTGCACCACATCCGAGCCGATGACGCTGCCGGTGTTCCGCACCCGGCAGCGGACTCGTGCGAGGGTGTTTTCGTCGGTCTCGGTGAGCGGCTCGATGGTGAGGTCGCTGTACTCGAACGTCGTGTAGGACAGGCCATGCCCGAACGGATAGAGCGGGGTAATGCCTTTGCGGTCGAACCAGCGATAGCCCACCAGCGGGCCTTCGGCGTATTCGCACACGTCGCGGCCGTAGTCTTCCAGGGCGTGCGGGGCGTAGTCGGTCAGCTTCGCTCCCAGTGTGTAGGGCAGCTTCCCGGAGGGGTTGGTCCGTCCCAGCAGGATCTCGGCCAGGGCGGTTCCGGCCTCCATGCCCTCGTACCCGGCCCAGAGGATCGCGCGGACCTTGTTGACCCAGGGCATGGCCACGGCGCCGCCGGCAACCACTACCACGCCGATATTGGGGTTCGCTTCGGCCAGCGCGTCGATGAGCTGATCCTGCCCGCCGTCGAGGTGGAACTGGGTACGGTCTGAGCCTTCGCTGTCTTCGGCGTGCGAGAGGCCGCCCACGAACAGCACGGCGTCGGCGTCCCGGGCGAGGTGGACCGCTTCGGCCATCCGTTCGGTGGTGTCGGCGGAGAGCTGCTGGTCGGGTTTCAGCCAGCCGAGGCGCACCTCGCCCTCACCGGCGTGGGCATTGACGACAACTTCCAGTTCGTAGGATCTGCCGGCGTCGAGCTCCAACTGTCCGTCGCGTGTGGTGGGTTCGGTACTGCCCCACACCGCGATTACGGGCTTGCCGTCGATGTGCAGGTGGCAGTAGTCCGGCCCGTGGAGGCCGAAGCGGTACACGCCCGATTCGGTCGGCGTGAAGGTCGCGGTGAATTTGGCGGAGAACCGCCCGTCGGCCACGTCGCCGGCCGGCGTGTTGCCCGGGCTCCAACTGCAGTCCACGCCCGATACGGTTCGCTGGTCGACCGGGTCGCCGCGGAACTTCGGGTTGTCCCAGAACCGCCCTCGCCAGCCTCGCACGCCCGAGCCTTCTTCCACCACGTCCAGGGCATCCGACGGCAGGGGCTGGTAGCTGAACTCCACAGCCGGGTATCCCTCGGCGTGGACGATCTCGACCTCGTCGCCGAAGAGCTTTTCCAGGCCTTCCAGCGGGGTGACCTCATAGAGCGCGGGCACCTGGCTGGACCCGCCGCCCTCGGCGTGGAGGGTGGTGGCGTTTTTTCCGATGACGGCCAGTTTCTTAAGCTTCGTCGGCTTCAGGGGCAGGAAGCTCCGGTCGTTCTTGAGCAACACGATCGACTCGCGGGCGATCTCCAAAGCCGTCGCCTGGTGGGCGTCGGTGTTGCGGGCGCCCGGGTGGCGTGGCCGGTCGCCCAGCAGCCCCACGCGGAACATCAGACGCAGGATGCGCCGGACCTTGTCGTCCACGTGTGCTTCGTCGGCCTGTCCGGTGCGAACCGCTTCGATGGTTGCCTTCGCCAGATGGTATTCGTCGTAGTTGCTGCCGCCGCCCATTTCGATGTCCAGCCCGCAGGCGATGGCCTCGGCCGTCTCGTGCGTACCGCCCCAATCGGAGATCACCACGCCGTCCCAGCCCCACTCGCCCTTGAGGATGTCATTCAGCAGCGTCTGGTTGTGGCAGCAATGTTGGCCGCGGAAGAGGTTGTACGCGCCCATGAAGGTCCACGCGCCGGCCTTCGCCGCTGCATGGAAGGCGGGCAGGTACATCTCGCGCAGTGTCCGTTCGTCGGGTCGGGCGTCCACGCCGTGGCGGTTGAGCTCCTGGCTGTTGAGGGCGTAGTGCTTCACGCAGCAGGCGACGTCGTTTTCCTGGATGCCCTTCACGCACGGCCCCACCAGCTCAGCCGAGAGGCAGGGGTCCTCGGAGTAGTACTCGAAGTTCCGTCCGCAAAGGGGCGTGCGAATGATGTTCACGCCGGGCCCGAGAATCACGTCCTTGCCGCGGTCTCGCGCCTCAGCCCCGAGAACCCGTCCGAAGCGCCTCGCCAGCTCGCGGTTCCAGGTGGCCGCCAACGCCGTCCCGGTGGGTTGATACGTGCAGCGGTCGTCTGCGTCCGTCAGTCGATCCCAGCTGTGGGGGTGCAGCTCGTGTCGCACGCCATGCGGGCCGTCGGACATCGTCAGCGGCGGGATGCCCAGCCGCTCGCAGCCGCCGGACTGGAACCCGGCGATGGCATGGCAGAGGCGGGTTTTCTCCTCCAGGGTCATCTCTCCGAGCAGCTCGTCGATTTTCCGTTCCATCGCCTCAGTCACGTCGCATCTCCTGATTGTTCATCCCGGTCAGGGGTGTAGGGTTACTCGCAGTCGTTCCAGAAATCGTGGGGGTCGTCCAGTTCGTCGCGCCAGCGGAGCAGGGCGGGCCTCAGCCGGGCCGCCTGCTGGTTGCCGGTTTCGGTCTCGGCGAGGTTGTTCAGTTCGTCGGGGTCGTTGTGCAGATCGAACACCTGCCGCGTTCGTACCCCGTCGACGAGATATTCGATGAGCTTCCATCGTCCGTCGGACACGCCGCGTTGGAGGTGGCGGTAGGCAAGGAGCATTTCCTCGCGGGGCGGTGGGCCGCCGGTGAGCGCGGGCGCCAGGCTCGGGCCTTCCACACTGTCTGGCGTGGGCAGCTCGGTCAGGTCGCACAGCGTGGCGAACAGGTCGGTCAGGCAGGCGAGCGAGTCGTTGGTTTCGCCTTTGGGTACGCCCGGGCCGGCGAGGATCAGCGGCACGCGCACGCTGTGGTCGTAGAGGTTCTGCTTGCCCATCAACCCGTGAGAGCCCACCGCCAGGCCGTTGTCTCCGGCGAAAGCGATGATCGTGTTTTCGTACTCACCGCCGGCTTTGAGGGCATCCACGATCCGCCCGACGGCGTCGTCAAGGTGCGAGATCATCGCGTAGTACTCGGCGATGTGTCGGCGGATTTCCCCGGGCGTCCGGGGCGTGGGGGCAAGCTGTTCGTCGCGGATAACCAACTCGCCGTTGTCGAACGGGTGTTCGGGCATGAAGTTGGCGGGAAGCTCGATCTCCTCCGGTGGATACATCTCCAGGTACTGCGGCGGCATGGTGCGCGGATCGTGCGGAGCCATGAACGACACGTACGCGAAGAACGGCTTATCCGCGGGCCGACGGGTGAGGAACTCGGTGGTGGCGTCGGCGAACAGGTCCGTCGAGTGCACGCCGCATTGCACGTGCTCGCCGACCATTTGCTTGACGTTGTTGGTGTGCCACGGATCCCGCACGAAATTATGCACCGGGTAGTCCCCGTCCGGACGGTAATCGCAGGCGGGCACGTTCCAGTGGTCGTGCATGCCGCCGAAGAAAATCTCCGCCCCGTCCGAGAAGCTCCGCGTATAGGCGGCTGTCCCGTTGTGCCACTTGCCCGTCCCGAAGGTTTCGTATCCGTTGGCCCGCAGATGCTCCCCGAGGGTGGTATGGTCGGGGGGAATTTCCTGGCCCTGCCCCTGGATGTGGAACAGTGTGCGCCCGGAGTGCAGCATCGCCCGGGAGGGCATGCAGACGGCCCCGCTGGTTCCGCCCATGATGTGGGCCCGCCTGAAGGCGGTTCCCTCGGCGACCAGGGCGTCGAGGTTCGGCGTGTGGATGGCGTCGTTGCCCAGCGCGGCGATCGTGTTGAACCGCTGATCGTCGGTGAACAGCAGCAGAATGTTTGGCCGTCTCTCCGCCAAGGTGGACTCCTTCAGGAACTCTCGGTCTCAGGAATCCACCATTCTGCGCGAATCGCGTTGCCATCGCCAGCGCTGCTTTGCCGCGTTCAGAACTCGCCCTTGAACGGCCCGGCCATCGTGCCCAACACGATCCGCCCGTCGCCCATCGAGACGGTCTGCTTGCCGATGGTGATTTTCCGGCCGTTGATGGTGGGTTTGGGGGGCTTGCCCTCGCCGACGAACAGGAAGCTGTAAGTGACCCCGCCGGCTGTGACCGTGTTGCTGTTGGGCGCCTGCGGGCCGGTCATCACCAGCATGCCCTCGACGCCGCTGGTCCGGGAGAAGTCCACCGCCAGGCAGGTGGGTTCGCCGTCCTTGCCCTTGACGGACACGGTGCCCGACCCGTCGGCAGCGCCCTGGAAGTGCGAGATCTTCCCGCTGAACCGCGCTCCCTTGCGGACCTTGCCTCCGCTGCGGATCCAAAGCTGCCCGGCCTCCTTGTTCGCCCTATGCCACCCGCGCGTGCCGTGAGGCTGACAGGAAACGAGAATATCATCGTTGTCCTTGAAGCGGTTGCGGAATGCGAAGAACCCGAACTTGCTGTCATGGACGTAGCGGGGCATGCACTCGGCGGGGTTGGCCTCCTCGGCGTCGGTGGGCAGGTTCACCAACGCCATCACCGCGTGGTGGGGGTACGGCGAGGCGGTGCCCATCAGCCCGGTGTAGCCCTTCACGCGGTTGTGCAGCCACAGCAGGGCCTTTTTCTGGGGCTCGGTGGCGATGCCCATCCCCGCGCAGAACGTGCCCGGCCCGCTGACGCCGTCATTGGCCCAGATGTTGTGCGGGTAGGCCCCGCGATCCGGGAAGATCGGCTCCTGGTCACCATTGGGATAGCTCAGCAGGACGAACTTCATGTAGGTCCACGGCACGTTGGGACGCGGCGTGACGAAGTCCATCCCGCCGGCGACGCGCCACGCCTGGACAGCGGGGAGATAGATGATGTGGCTGGCCATCACACCCGTTCCGTCGCCCTCGGCGAACCAACCTCCGTCGCCGAAGCCCTCGGTGACGTTGCGGATCATGGACTTTTTGCTCTCTTCCAGCAGCTTCTGGATTTTCTTGTCGTCCGTCCCCGGGTCGCCGGCCAGGGCGAGCGTCGCCACCGCGCCGCCGCCGATCTGCATGCCCCAGTGGTTCGAGGCGGGCATGTGACGCTTGCCCTTGACGAGGTACTCCAGGTCCATCTTTCCCTTGCCTTCCTTGTAGTTCATGAAGGCCTGGGCGATCTTCCTTCGCGTCTTGTCGTCCCAGCCGTCGTAGCAGAGGTCATACCCGAACGCATAGTAGCCCAAGCTCGGACCGGCCCGCAGCGCGCCGCCGGGGTCCTTGAACGAGTAGCGATCGTCGCGGTCGCGGATGCCCTCGAACGCCTTCTCGAAGCACTGCCTGCCGAACTCGGCGTACTTCTTCTCGCCCGTGAGCTGATACAGCATCCCGTAGCCCATCGCGTGGGACATCGTGTACACGCCGGGCTTGTCGACCATCAACGGTCGGTACTTGCCCTTGCTGTAGGCCTTGGTCGCCGGGGAGAAGACCGTGGTCATCGTCTCGCCGTTCTTGCCGTCCAGCAGAAATCGAAGCCGTTTGACGATGGCCTTGCCGGCGGGCGTGTTTGCCTTGGCGCGGATGGCTTTGAGGTCGCTGCGGCGGAACAACAGCCGGGGGTGCTCACCGGGCTTGACGGGCGTGTAGCCTTCGACCTTCTTCGGCCAGGGGGCCTTGTCGTCGCCCGGCGTCGGGGTCGCCAGGATCAGGATCGCCAGAAGAACCATTGCGGAACTCATCGCCTTGAGGCTCATTTCGCTTCTCCGTGGTTGTTGTTCGGTTTCCGATTTGCCCTCCGCTCCATAATACTCAACCGCGCGTCGGCTGGGAAAGGTCTGCGGAAAATCATCGCCGGGCGGGATACGTCGGCCTGCCGCCCCGATTAAGCAGCCCGCGCAGGGATACAGCCATAAGGAACCCCAATCCCGTCAGGGCAAGGAGTTTCTGGACGGCCGGCGCTGCCGGCGTCCATTGGCCGCCCAGCCAGTAGTAATGTGCGTACTGCCCGAAATGAATCGCCGCCAAGAGCAGCACTGCCGTCGCCCATGCGGCGAGCCAGCGGGGGCAGCCGACCTCCCGCCAGGTCCCCACGACCAGGGCGACCATCGCGACCAGGGCCGGGACAGCCGCCAGACCGATGGCCAACGCATGCCCCAGCGGGGTGACGTCTGCCGGGGTCAACGCCACGCCAAACGTCCCGAGGACCGAGAAAATCCCGCAGACCCGGACGGCCCGGCCGAGGCGTTTTTGCGAAGGGATCAGCGTCGCAAGGGCCCACCACGCTGCCAACAGGCCCGCGCCGAGACCCGCCAAGGCGGTGTGATACAGGGCGGCGGATCGCGCGTTGCTCACGCCGCCTCGGGTCCGCATGCGCCCCAGATCGCTGAAGGTGTTCGTCCAGAAGCGGTAACGCGAAGCCGACGGGTCGAACTCCGTGCCGCCGGGGAAGGCCCACATGGCGGCCGCAGAAAGCGCCGCGAACAGGACGGCCGACAGGAACACCACCGCCCAAAGGATGCGTGTCGAGAGAAGATGCCGATATCGCGACGCAGCCATGCTACCTTGAGTGTAGCGCCGTGGCAGGGGCTTTCCGCCTGCTTCCTTGGTCAAAGAGGCCCAAAGCTGCGCCTGGCAGAGGGCGGGGGAACGTTTTTTCCTGTGTAAGCGTTCAAAGTGCAAGGCCGGGTAATTCATGTTTGAAATATTCGTTTGAAATGATTGTAAGAAGTATCTATGATTTTCCTCCAATGCAATCGCAGGCGTCCAACTCCGCTGATCAGACTCCCGACCGCCCGGAAGGTGCGTCGGCTGCTGGAACGGCGGATGAGTCGCTGGATACGCCCGAGCGGTTGCTGTTGGCCGCCGCGACGGTGTTCGCCGAGAAGGGTTATCACGCTGCGACGCTCGCGGAGATCTGCCGGCGGGCCGACGCCAACGGTGCCGCCGTCAACTACTACTTCCGCTCGAAAGAGAATCTCTACCGCGAGGCGTGGCGTCGGGCGTTCCAGCGGTCTTTGGCGGCTCATCCGGTCGATGGCGGCCTGCCTGCGGATTCCACGCCCCATCAGCGTCTCGAAGCGATGGTTCACGCCATGGTCGCCCGCATCGCCGATCCGCGAAGTTGCGAGTTCGACATTGTCCGCCACGAGCATGGCAGCCCGACCGGCCTGCTGCAGGAGATCATGCGGGAGAGCATCGAGCCACTGCGGCTGTACCTGAGGGAGATCGTTCAGGAGCTGCTCGGGCCGGCCGCCACGCCCGAGGATGTGCAGCTCTGCCAGCGAAGCACCATCGCCCAGTGCCTGCACATGATGGTGCTCACCCGCCCCCGCAGCCGACACGTGGGCCCGCCGCCCATCGAGTTGCCCAACGAGGTGGTGGCCGACCACATCGTGCGGTTCAGCCTCGCCGGAATCGCCGAGACCCGCCGACGCGCCGGATCAAACGGAAAGGCCCGGGCGAATGACGTATCGTGACCGACCCTCGAAACCGCTCTGCCATGGCAGGGCGGCGTGGATTCTCCTGCCGGCGACAACGGCCATGATCTTTGTCGGCGGGTGTCTGTCCGGCCGCGCCGAGGTAAGTGCTCCCGCGCCGCTGCCGTCGGCATTCTCGGCCGACGGAAACGCACCGCTGTTGGAACGCTGGTGGACCGCCTTCGACGACGAACAACTCAACGCCCTGGTGGCCGAGGCGATGGAGGAGAATTTCTCGCTCCGCGTCGCCTGGGATCGCCTGCGGCAGGCACGGGCGATCGCCGCTCGCAGCGGGGCGCCGCTTTGGCCGACGTTGGATGGAACCGCGGGCGCCTCGCGAACCCTGCGCGAGACCGACACCGGCCTATCGGCCGGGCGAAGCATTCGCGGGCCCGACACCGGACCGTCGGCCGGCAGGACGTACACGACCGATCTTTCGCTGGGGTTGGCCGTCGGGTACGAGGTGGACCTGTGGGGCCGGGTTCGCGCGTCCGCCGACGCGGCGCTGCTGGATGTCGACGCCACCGCCGAGGACGTCCAGACCGCCGCCATCACGCTGGGCGCGGACGTGGCGCGGACGTGGTTCCGCCTGGTCGAGCAGCGGCGTCAACGGGCGTTGCTCATCGAGCAGCGACAGACCAACGAGCAGGTCCTGGAGATCATCACGCTGCAGTTCCGTCGTGGCAAGGTGGGCTCTTCCGACGTGCTGCAGCAGCGTCAGCTGGTCGAGTCGTCGGCCGGCCGAATTGTGCAGGTCGAGAGCACCATCGCCGTGCTGGAGAATCAGCTGGCGGTCCTGCTGGGGCGAACGCCGGGCGAGCAGTCAGTCGCTCAGAGCGGGTCGCTGCCCGGTGTTCCACCGCTGCCGAGGGCGGGCGTGCCGGCCGACTGGCTGACGCGTCGGCCCGACCTGCGGGCCGCGGTCAGGCGCATCCAGTCCGCCGACCGGCGGGTGTGGGCTGCCCGGGCCGACCGACTGCCCCGGCTGGGGGTGACGCTCGACGCGTCCACCAGTGCCGAGCAGGTGCGCGACCTGTTCGACAACTGGCTGGCGACGATGGCGGCGAACCTCACCGCACCGCTGATCGACGGCGGGCGGCGGGTGGCTGAGGTGCAACGCACCCGCGCGGTGCTCTCCGAGCGGATCAACGCCTTCGGGCAAACCTACCTGGCGGCGATGGTCGAGGTGGAAAACGCCCTCGTGCAGGAAGAGCGGCAGCGGGAGTACGTCCGGAGCGTGGCCCGGCAGCTGGACTTTGCCCGACGGGCCACCGCGCGGGTGCTGGACAGCTACCGCAAAGGCACGACGGACTTTACGCGGTATCTCACCACGCTGCGCAGCTACCAGGATCTCCAGCGGACGCACCTGGCGGCGCGGCGCGATTGGCTGTTGTTCCGGATCGACCTGTACCGTGCGTTGGCCGGCGGCTGGCAGCCGGCTGCGCCGGCGGAGGCGACCATCGAGGACGTAGCGGGTAAGGATCCCCACAAGACAACGCCCGATGAGGGCGACGAGGCGAACGAGAATGACTGAGTCCACCCACCGGAATGAATCGACCCCCGCCGGGCAGTCGGCCAAAGAGACACCCCGCCGGCCTTCGTTCCGTCGGAGGCTGCCCGGGCTGCTGGTGGCGCTGATCGCGCTGGGGGCGGCGGTGGGCGTCTCGGCGTATTGGCTGATGAACCGCCCCAAGCCGGACCGTCGGGCCAGAAGCAAGCAGGCGACGCTGGTATCCGTGCGGACCGTCGCGAAGGAACCGCACAAGGTGACGATCTCCGCGCTGGGAACGGTGATGGCCTCCCGCCGGACGCGGGTACCGGCCTTGGTCTCCGGCGAGGTGGTGGACGTCCGCGAGGGGTTCGTTCCCGGCGGGCGGTGCGATGCCAACGACCTGCTGGTGGAGATCGACCCGACGGACTATCAACTGGCGGTGAAACAGGCCCGCGCGACGCTCGCGCAGATGGAGGCGAAGGTCGTCGAAGCCGACAGTCTGGTCAAGCAGCGCGAGGCGGGTATTACCGAGGCGCGGACGCAATTGGCGCTCGAGAAGGCCCAGGGGCAGGTCGCGCTGCGAGAGTACGAACTGCTGGGCGAGGAAATGGACCCCAACGACGAACGATTGGTGTTGCGGATTCCCCAGCGCGAGGCGGCCGAGGCGGCCGTCGCGGTCGGACGGTCGGCGAAGGAATCGGCCCTGGCTGCGGTAAAGGCGGCGAAGTCGAATCGTGATGCTGCCCGGATCGCCTTGGACCAGGCGCTGCTGAACCTCCGGCGAACCAGCGTCCGCGCCCCGTTCAACGCGATGGTCATCGAACGTCACGTGAACCTCGGCAGCAGGGCGGTTGGCGACGGCGCGGTGGCCACCCTCGCCGGCACGGACAAATGGTGGGTCGAGGTTTCCATTCCGGTGGACCAACTGGCGTGGCTGGACGTGCCGGGCTTCAACAGCCGGCGTGCTTCGCCCGCGAAGGTGTACTACGACGCAGCCTGGGGCAAAGGGGCCCATCGCGACGCCCTGGCCGATCGGCTGCGGGGATCGCTCGAGCTCCAAGGACGCATGGCGCAGCTGCTGGTGGCGGTCCCCGATCCGCTGCACCTGGATCGGACGCCGGGGCAGAGGCGGGCGTTGCTTTTGAATTCGTACGTGCGGGTGGAGCTCATCGGGCGAGAAACGCCGCCGGCAGTGCGCGTCGAACGGACGTCCCTGCGCGAGGGCGACAGGGTCTGGGTGATGACCGACGAGAACACCCTCGCCATCCGCGAGGTTACCATCGTGCTGGGCGGCGACGAGTATGTCTACGTGACCGACGGGCTGGCCGACGGCGATCGGCTGGTGACCTCGGACATCGCCACGCCCGTGGAGGGCATGCCCCTTCGCCTGACGAAGACCAGGGGAACGACCCGTCCGGGCGGGAGCGATCGCGATGAGTAACGACCTCCAACCCAGACAACGCGGGCCCATCGCCTGGATGGCCGGCAACTCGGTGGCGTCCAACCTGGTGATGCTCATGTGCCTGGTGGGGGGCTTCCTGGCGTTGTTGAACGTCAAGCAGGAAGTCTTCCCGGATATCGAGCCGGACATTGTCACCGTGACCGTTCCGTTTCCCGGGGCCAGTCCCGAGGAGGTGGAGGAGGGAATCCTGGAGAGTATCGAGGAGGCGGTGCGTTCGCTGGACGGTGTGGACGAGGTGACCTCGGTGGCCCGCGAGGGCAGCGGCACGGTGAACGTCGAAGCGCTGCTGGGGGCCGACCTGCAGAGACTCTCCCAGGACATCCAGAACGAGGTGGATCGTATCACGACGTTCCCCGATGAAGCGGAGGAGCCCGAGGTGCGCATCGCCACTCACCGGCGCGGCGTGCTGGACCTGCTCATCGCCGGGGATATTCGCCCCACCGTGTTGCGCGCGCTGGGCGAGCAGGTTCGCGATATGCTTCTGCAGGACGAGCGGATCACCCAGGTGGAGTTGACGGGCATTCCCGACTTGGAGATCGCCGTGGAGGTGCCCGAGGAGCAGCTTCGCCGATATGGGCTGACTCTTCGTGAGGTGGCCAATCGGATCCGGGCGGCGTCGATCGACCTCCCTGCCGGCGGGCTGGATACCGCTTCGGGCGAGATTCTGGTTCGCGTCAAGGAGCGGCGCGATTTTGGCAGGGAGTTTGCGCGCATTCCGATCATCACCACCACCGACGGAGCGGTCGTGCGGCTGGGGGACATCGCCACGATTGACGACGGGTTTGAGGACACCGACCAGTATACGCTGCTGAACGACAAGTTGGCCGTCGAACTGGAGGTGCATCGCGTGGGCGATCAGACGCCGCTGGACGTCTCGGCGGCGGTCTACGAGCACATGGACGAAATCCAGGCCATGCTGCCTCCGGGTGTGATTGCCGAGATCCAGCACGATCGGTCGACCTACTACCAAGAGCGCGTCGAGCTGCTGCTGAAGAACGGGGCCCTCGGGCTGGTGCTGGTGCTGGTGGTGCTGGGATTGTTCCTGGAGGCCCGGTTGGCGTTCTGGGTGATGATGGGCATTCCGATCTCGTTCCTCGGGTCGTTCCTGATTCTCCCGAGTACGGGCGTGACGATCAACATGATGTCCTTGTTTGCCTACATCGTGGCGCTGGGAATCGTGGTCGACGACGCGATCGTGGTCGGGGAGAACGTCTACCACTACCATCAGGAGGGCATGCCCTTCGCCAAGGCGGCTGTCAAGGGCGCCCGCGAGGTAGCGATGCCCGTGACGTTCTCCATCCTCACCAACGTCGTGGCCTTCATGCCGATGCTGTTCATCCCGGGTGTGACGGGAAAGATCTTCATGATGATCCCGGCCGTGGTCATCACGGTGTTTATGATCTCGCTGGTGGAGAGCCTGTTCGTTCTGCCGGCGCACCTGGCTCATCAGAAAGACCGGCGTCGGTACGGGTTGGCGGCGATGTTCCACAACGCCCAGCAGCGGTTCAGCCGGGCGTTCACCAACTGGGTGAAAAACCGCTACGGCCCGTTCCTGGAGTTCTGCTTGCACCATCGGGTGGTGACGGTGAGCATCGCCGTTGCGCTGCTGCTGGCGAGCATTGCCTACGCGGCCAGTGGGCGGATGGGTTTCGAGTTGTTTCCGGTGGTGGAGTCGGACCGGTCGGAGGCGACGGTCGTTCTGCCCTACGGCGCACCGGTGGAGAAGACCCAGGCGGTCCTCGATCGTATCGAAGCCGGCGCGAAGAAGGTGCTCGCCGAGAGCGGTCGACCGGAACTGGTTACGTCGATTACCGCCGACATCGGGCGCGGCGGCAGCCACACCGGGCGGGTTCGCGTGGAGTTGGCGGAGGCGGACCTGCGCAGCGAGATCATGAGCACATTGGAGTTCACGCGCCGCTGGCGACAGGCGGTCGGCGAGATCGAGGGGGTGGAGTTCATGAAGTTCGCTGCCGACTCGGGCGGGCCGGGCAGCCGGGGTCGTCCGGTGGAGGTGCAGCTGTCTCACCGCGACATCGACGTGCTCCGCGACGCCAGTGAGGAGCTCGCTTCCGAGGTCGAGACCTACCCGCGCGTCAAGGACGTGGACGACGGTTTTCAGCCCGGCAAGCGACAGTTGGACTTCAAGCTCACGCCCGAGGGCAAGTCGCTGGGGTTGACAGCGGCTGAGGTGGCCCGCCAGGCGCGGGCGGCGCTCTACGGGGCCGAGGCGCTCCGTCAGCAGCGAGGCCGAAGCGAGATCAAGGTCATGGTTCGTCTCCCGGGAGTGGACCGCTCGACCGAGCAGACCGCCCAAGACCTGATGATCGCCACGCCCGCCGGAACCTACGTGCCGCTGCGAGAGGTGGCCACCATGGAGCGAGGCAGGGCGTACACCACCATCGACCGACGGAAAGGTCGGCGAGTGGTAACGGTCTCGGCCGACGTGACACCCCGCGCTCGGGCCGGCGAGGTGCTTGGCGATCTGCAGTCCACCGCGCTGAAAGATCTCACGACGAAATATCCCGGCCTGACGTACAGTTTCGAGGGCGCCCAGGCCGACATCGCCGAGAGCATGGGCTCGCTGAAGGTGATGTTCGTGGTGGCGCTGCTGGCGATTTACGCGATGTTGGCGATTCCGTTCCGCAGCTACGCCCAGCCGTTGATTGTGATGGTGAGCATTCCGTTCGGCATTGTCGGGGCGTTCGTGGGGCACCTCATCATGGGCTACAGCCTGGCGATTCCCAGCATGTTCGGAATTGTGGCCCTGGCGGGAGTAGTGGTGAACGACTCGCTCGTGCTGGTGGATTATGCCAACCGTCGCCGTCGCGAGGACGGGATGAACTACCACGATTCGGTCACAGCAGCGGGCATTCAGCGGTTTCGGCCGGTGGTGCTTACCACGCTGACCACGTTCGGCGGGCTGGCGCCGATGATCTTCGAGACCTCACGCCAGGCGCGGTTCCTGATTCCGATGGCCCTGTCGCTGGGGTTCGGCATCCTGTTTGCCACCGCGATCACGCTGATTCTCGTTCCGACGCTGTACATGTCCATCGAGGATATCACGCGCAAGACTTCCGCCCTGAAGCGATGGCTGTTCCCGGCCCACGAGCCGACCGGCGATGCACCTGCCCCCACCGGGGTGGTACAACAGACGGAGGAGTCGGAACGTTCGTCTTAGGCGCTGCCCGAGCGAACCAGCCCGAGCATTGTGGGCGTGCGCGGCCTGGTGGCGTGGGGCGGCACCGTCGCTGCTGGGGCAGGGGCCTTCAGTGCAGGTCGAGGAACAGCTCGATGGGGAAGTTCTCGGGCGTCATCTCGCGCGTTTCGGCGTGGCCGTCGAAGCAGGTGAAATTCGCCCAGCCCTCGTGGCGCATGTCGCTTGGCTTGATCATGCGGTCGCCCCGTGGCTCGCCCAGATGGTTGAAGGTGGAATGGTTGGGGTAGTGCATGTCGTGATATTTCAGAGTGAACCGCCGGCTGCTCTCGGGTGCATAGCAGATCGAGGACGGTGAGCTCTTGATTTTGCTCATGTTGGTCGGCCCGTCGCGGTGGCCCCTGTAGGTGTCGGTGTTCTGCAGCGTCATGCCGGCTTGGAGATTCTCATTGACGGCTTTCCAGTTGTAGGAGTTAATCGCATAATCCAGCCCGTTGTCCGTGCTGTCGATTCCCGGGCACCAGAAGTACTCGTTCTCGCGAATCCACTCACGCATGTAGTCCTGATCGTGTAGCTCTTCGTAGGTGAAGTCCGCATTGGCGAAATAGCGCGCAAGCGTGGGCGCCCAGAATCGCCAGTCCTCTATCCCCTTGCTGCCGACCGCATTGTAGTCGTTCCGGGGCACCCATCCGTTGAACTCGGCGGCGTACATGTGAAGCCCCTGGCCGAAGTTGCGCGTGTTGGTGGCACACTTCATCCGCTGTGCCAGACGCTTGGCCTTCTGCAGCGACGGCAGGAGAATAGACACCAGCAGGGCGATGATCGCGATCACGATCAGCAATTCGATCAGCGTGAACGCACGACGATGGGATCTTTGAACAAAGGACATGGCAGATTCTCGAAAAGCGTATGCGGCTGCATGAAAAGCGAAGTGTTATCTGAAATGTACCCGGATCGCTTGGGCGGAGTCAAGCTCGAAATCCGGCGATCGGTTCCGGGTGTGCGGCATGATTTTCAATCGCGCCACGTGCAGATCACCTCCCGACCCTTCGAGGAAGCACCACGAGCCGCGACACCGGGGCGGATTGCGGATCCCTGCCCCGGCACGCTGGGGCGTTTGGACGCTTAAAGAAGGATTGACTGGCGGCGGGGCGTGCCTATAATCGCCGTCGCATACCACTTTGGGACCTCAACGTTTGCGAGAACGCTATGGATAAGCACCTCTCGACGGGTTGGTGCCTGCGGCTGATTGTCGCGGCGTCGGCCTTGCTGCCAGGGATGGCTCACCTTCACGCACAGGACTACCTCACCGAGGACGTCCACGTGAGCGGCAGGGAACTGCACGGCTTCGTGGACGACGGCAGGGAGGTGACCGTCGTACTGGGCGATTTCTCGCTCCGCGCCGGCGACCGCACGCTCTCGGGGCGCGACGCGGTGCTCTGGATCGACCAGAAAACCGTCGGCAAAGTCGTTCGCCGGGACATTACCGTCTACATGGAAGGCTCGTCGGCTGTCACCGAACCGGACGGGACCAAGACCACCGACAAGTCCATGCTGGTGCATCTGCGGGCCGAGGGGCGGATGTTCGCCAACGGGCGGTTCTCCCGGCGCAAGCTCACGAATTTTCCGCTGTACGTGCGGGCGAAGAAGGCCCGCGTCCAGTCGGCCGACCGCCCGAAAAAGACCGACGTTCCCGCCCACGAGGCCCCGGAGCTGGTCATTCTCTCCAGCTCCGGCGGGAAGGGCACGACGGACCCGAATCAGCCTGAGGTGGATCGGCCCGAGGACGACGGACAGCCGGCGGATACCAAAAAGCTCGACCCGAACGACCCGACGCAGCGCGTTCCGCACCGGTTCGACCCGGTATTGTTCCGCGCCAAGACGCTGACGATGAAGCCGGCCGACCCCAACAGCGGGCATTCGCGCGTGATTGTCGCCCGCGGCGACGTGTATCTCTCGCAGGGTAATCGCGATAAGAAGATGCACCTCGAACTCCGTGCCCAGGGCGCGGTGGTGTTTACCGGCAGGCGGGTAAAGAAGGACGGCTCGCCGCTGGCGCCGCGGATCTCCTCGCTGGGGGATACCGAGGACCCCAACGAGGCCGGCGAGACCATTCATGGCGTGTATCTCGAAGGCGACGTCGTGATGACGCGCGGCGAACGGACCATGCGTGCCCCGCGGGCGTATTACGATTTCACCCGCGATCGGGCGATGGTCATCGACCCGGTGATGCGGACCGTCCAGGAGCAGCGGGATGTCCCGGTCTACATCCGCGCCAGCCAGGCGAGGGTGCTCTCGGCCCGCGAGATGTGGTTCAAGGACGCGCGGATCTCCACGAGCGATTTCTACACGCCCAGCTATCACGTGGGCGCGGGCGAAGCGTATCTCATGGATAAAACGCCTTACGCCGAGGACGGTGAGCAACTGGGCGACCGGCACTGGCTGGGCGAACTGAAGCATGTCACCTTCAACGTGCGATCCGTGCCGATTCTGTATTGGCCCAAGACCACCACGGACTTCGAGCAGGACCACACGGCGCTTCGGAAGCTGACGTTCGGGAACGACTCGAAACGCGGGTTCGGCGTGGAGACCGAGTGGCATTTCTTTCGGCTGTTGGGCCTGGTCAAGCCGGACGGCTTCGATGCCAAGCTGCATTCCGACGGCTATGAGCGGGGTGCGTTTCTGGGGATCAACGCCGACTACATCCGGGACGGCTATTCCGGTTACGCCAAGATTCACGGCATGGTCGACGAGGAGGAAGAGGATGACTTCGGCGAGGTCCGCAAGAACGTCGAGGCCCAGAAATATCGCGGCCGACTTTTGTGGCGCCACAAGCAGGAGATTGCCGACGACTGGCGAATCCAGGCCGAGCTGAGCTACTACTGCGACCGCAACTACATCGAGAGTTTCTTCCGCGACGAGTGGTATGCAGGCAAGCCCCAGGAGAACCTGCTGTACGCCCGCAAGCAGAAGGACAACTGGGCGATCACCGGCCTGCTCTCGGCGCAGCTGAACCGCTTCGAGCCCACCGCCGAGGCGGCCCCCAGCGTGGGATTCTATCTGCTGGGCGAACCGTTCTGGGAGAACCGGGTGAACGTCTTCCACGAGTCGCACCTGGGGCTGCGCCGCTACCGGTACGGCCAGCCGCTGCCCGGAGCGACCGTGCCCTCCGACAGCCGATTCTTCGCCCGGGCCGACACGCGCAACGAGGTAAACTTGCCGTTCTCCCTGTTCGATGGCAAGGTGAACGCCACCGCCTACGCCACCGGTCGACTGACCTACTGGGGCGATACGCTCGACGACGGCCAGGACGGCAGGGCGTGGGGGCAGGTCGGCCTCAAGGCGAACATGAACTTCTGGAAGATCTATCATGGGATCGAGTCCCGCCTGTTCGACGTGCATGGGTTGCGGCACATCGTGACGCCGACGATGACGGTCTTTGCCGGAGCATCCAACGTGGCGCCCGACGAGCTGTATCCCGTCGATCCGGACATCGAGCAGCACCTGCTGGAGAACGAGTCGGGGGTGGCCTTTGGCGTGAGGCAGCGGTGGCAGACCAAACGCGGCCCCAAGGGCGACCGCCGAACCGTCGACTGGATGAAGCTGAACATCACCGCCGGCTTCTTCGATAACGGACCGGACACGACCCCCGCCAACGGGCGGTTTTTCTTCTCGCGGCCGGAGTATTCCATCGGACGTAACTTCATCAACGGCGAGTACGTCTGGAACATCTCGGACGCCACGGCCTTGCTGGCGGACATGAACTACGACACCCGCAGCGGAAAGGTGAAGCTCGCCAACGTCGGGCTCGCCCTGGAGCGTGACCCCCGCACGCGGCTGTACTTCGGCTGGCGGTACATGGCCGACCTGGACGCATCGGTCGGGACGGCCGGCGTGAAGTACAAGGTCAACCCCAAGTACACTCTCTCACTGTTCGAGCAGTACGACTGGGACTTCCGCGGCAAGCGCAACCTGCGAACCGTGTTCTCCGTCACTCGCAAGTGGCCCCGCTGGTATAGCTCGGTGTCGCTCGTTTACGGTACCGTGGACGACGGTGAGCATTTCGGCGTGGCTGTCACCCTCTGGCCGGAAGGCATCGACGAAGTGCGAATCCGCACCGGTCGACTTGACCTGATCGACTCGTCGACGGACAACTGAGCCCAGCCGTGACGAGATTTCGGCCCGGACGCCATCGCTGGGGGATAAGATGTAGCAATACAGTTTCTGCCCCGAGACAAGAACGAAAGACGAGGAACACATGGGAACAAGAGCACGTGAAATTCTGGGCATGGATGTCGATGAACTCCTGACGATGTTGAACAAGGCCTTTGCCGACGAATGGCTGGCGTATTACCAGTACTGGCTGGGGGCGAAAGTCATCAAGGGGCCCATGAAGGACGCGGTGGCCGCCGAACTGATCCAGCATGCCAACGAGGAACTGATGCACGCGGACATGGTGGCCGAGCGGATCATCCAACTGGGCGGCTCGCCGGTGACCAGCCCCAAGGCGTGGTACGACCATACCAACTGCGGATACGATGCGCCGGAAGACGAATATGTCGAGACGTTGCTGGAGCAGAACATCAAGGGCGAGCAGTGCGCGATCAACGTGTACCAGGACATGATCGCCAAGACGCGCGAAGCCGATCCGGTGACCTACAATCTCGCCCTGACCATCCTCGAACAGGAAGTGGAGCACGAGGAAGACCTCCAGTCGCTCCAGGAAGACCTTGAGTTGATGCTGACCCGCCGGCGCTGAACCGCGGTATCCGCCTGGCCCGCGCGGCAGAAAAAGCGTAAAAAAAGGAGCCCCGGGATCAGCAGATCCGGGGCTCCTGTTTTTCTCGGGAAGTCCGTGAACCCCGCAACGAAATTCTACGGCTGCGAGAAATTCCGCCCGCAACAAGTTGCGGGCCCTTCTACGGTTGTTGAGGCTTCGCAGGGCACAACCTCGGGCATACGCCGCGAGGCGCTGGCTGTTCGCGGCTAACTGCCGGTGGCCAGTGGCTGGTTGCTGGTTGTCCTCACGGCAGGATGGTCACGGTGGCCTTGGTCTCGTAAAGCATGCTCCAGGCCCACTGGATGTCTTTTTCGCCCAAGCGGATGCATCCAAGGCTGTCGGCCGTCCCGATCGACTCGGGCTGGTTGGTTCCGTGGATCGCGTAGCCGTCCGAGGCGCTGACTTCCGTGCCGCGGATGCCATGAAGTTTCATGAACAGGCCGCGCGGATCCAGCGGATAGTCCGGATCGCCCGGGCGGGAAATTTCCCCGCCCCGTCCGACCGGCGGGTAATACGTCGCGCCGGGGATTTTCTGTGACACCACGAACGTGCCCTCCGGCGTGGGCGTTTCGGGCTTGCCGATGGCCACCCGCATCCGCTTGACGAACAGGTCGCGAAGGTAGATGTCCATCGCCTTCTGGTCCTTGTAGACCACCGCGTGGCAGGGACCCTTGAGCATCTTGTAGGTCTCCAGGGCGCGAAACTCCCCGGCGTCCGACAGGCCGTTGGCCATCACGATGCCCTCGGCGGGCACCCACAGCTCGCGCTGCGAGATGATCCCTCGCTTACCGCCCGAGTTCACCAGCAGCTCGCTCGGTTCGAAGGTATGCTTGATGGTGTAGGGGTCCTTGGGGTTCACGTAGGCCGAGTTGTTGAACAGCGTGCGCTTGGCGAGATTCTCCAGCGCTTCGCGCACCCGGCCGGCGTCGTTGGCGCTCAAGTCCCCGTAATTCAGGGCGTTCTTGAGCAGGTCGCGGGCTTCGAGCGGTTTCTCGGCCAGCATCGAGAAGGCCTTGCTCATCCCGGCCCGCGCCTGGGCGGGGGTCGGCGTGTTGGCGTCGTAGGGGATGAAATGCAGCCCCTGGGGGTGCGGTGAGGGCGTCTTGGCGTTGTCCCCGTCGGGGTTTGTCCTGCCGCTGCCGTTGCCGCTGCCG
>JBKHCL010000061.1:0-19571 GCA_046541875.1 Phycisphaerae bacterium
GTTCGCGTAGCACGGCCTTCCAGGCCGTGTGTACATGGGCAGGATGCCAATACAACGACGCAACCCATTTCACCAACCGGAAAGGTGAGGCAAGCAATGAAGACCTACAAGAAGGCCAAGGACATCAGGGTCGGCGTTGTCGGATACGGCGGCGCGTACAACATGGGCAAGGCCCATCTCACGCAGATGAACGCGGCCGGCATGACCCCGGCGGCGGTGGCGGACACCGACGAATCGCGGCTGGCGGTGGCGAAGGAAGAGTTTCCCGGCATCGCGACGTTCAACTCCGTCGGGCGAATGCTGGGCAACTCGGACGTGGACCTGGTGGTGCTGATCACACCGCACAACACCCACGCGAAGCTCGCCCTGAAGTGCCTCAAGGCCGGCCGACACGTGGTGTGCGAGAAGCCCCTGGCGATTACCACCGCCGAGTGCGATCGCATGATCCGCGAAGCCGGCAAACGAAACCGCATGCTCAGCACGTATCACAACCGTCACTGGGACGGCTGCGTGGTCGAAGCGCTCAAGCAGATTCGCGACCGCGGACGCATCGGCGAGATCGTCCGCATCGACGCCCACATGACCGGGTACGGCCAACCTCGCGACTGGTGGCGCTCCAGCAAGAGCATCTCGGGCGGGATTCTCTACGACTGGGGCGTGCACTTCCTGGAGTACGCCCTGCAACTGGTGGACAGCTCCATCGTCGAGGTGAGCGGCTTTGCGCATACGGGCTTCTGGGCGCCGAAGGTCGCCTGGAAGGACGACACGAACGAGGATGAAGCCTCGGCAATCATTCGGTTCACCAGCGGCGCATGGATGACGCTGACGATGTCACAGATCGACGCCGCCAGCCGATGCCCCGACCGCAAGTGGTTCGAGATCACCGGGACCAAGGGAACCTACTTCTTCGACGGGAAGGGCTGGAAGATCGTCCTGCCCAAGAAGAACAAGACCGTCGTGGAAGAGGGCTCGAACCCGCCCAACGCCTGGCAGAACTACTACAACAACATCGCCGCCTACCTGACCGGCAAAGAGGAGCTCGTCATCTCGGCAGACTGGTCGCGCCGCCCGATTCACATCCTCGACCTGGCGGGGCGGTCGGCCAAACAGGGCAAGGCGCTCAAGGCCAAGCACAGGTAGCATGCACCCGAGGGCTCACACAAAGCCCACATGCTCCACATACAACCTGAGGACAAACCGGACATCATCCGGGAAGGACGAACCATGAAAGCACTGATCGTACAGGGCGGCTGGCAGGGACACGAACCCAAGCAGGTCGCGGACATCATCGCCAAAGAGCTCGCCGATGCGGGCATGGACGTGGAGGTCTCCGATACGCTGGACTCCTACCTCGACGTCGAGAAGCTCAAGGAGCTGGACCTGATCTTCCAGGGCTGGACCAAGGGCGAGATTTCCAAGGAGCAATGGGCCGGGCTGGACGAAGCGGTCCGCTCGGGCGTGGGCATTGCGGGTGTGCATGGCGGGCTGTGCGACAGCTTCCGCCAGAACACCGCTTACCAGTTCATGTGTGGCGGGCAGTGGGTGGCCCATCCGGGCAATATCATCGACTACCGCGTGCATATCGTGGACCACGCCGACCCGATCACTGCGGATCTGGACCATTTCGACATGCGCTCGGAGCAGTATTACCTGCACGTCGATCCGTCCAACCACGTGCTGGCCAGCACGACGTTCGAGTTCAACGGCTGCACCATGCCCGTGGTGTGGAAGCGGATGTGGGGCACCGGTCGGGTGTTCTACTCGTCGCTGGGGCACGTCGCCGACGACCTGGACGTACCCGAAGCCCGCACCATCGCGGTGCGTGGGTCGCTGTGGGCAGCCGAGGGAAAGGCCATCGCAGCCGAGCTGGACACCGCTGCCGACGTCCCGGAGCACCTCGACGAGGCGGGCGGCTGAGCCGGCGGCGCCCGAGACGTCTGACGGACATCGCAAGTCCGAGTGGCGAGCATCCGAGATTCCAGCAGACGCGTGTGTTCGGGTGCCCGCCATTCGTGTTTCCACGGAGAGCAGAATGATTGTACTTCTCACAGGCCCGTCGAACGTCGGCAAGAGCACCGTCAGCGAGCAGCTCGCCCGCCGATGGAACGCCGTGCATCTGGTGGTGGACCAGCTGCGCCATTTCATCGTGGATGATGAACTTCGCCGGGCCGAAGAGTTTCAGCGCGACCTGACGCATGCGAACATCTGCGCCCTGCTGGGCAACTACACCGCCCGCGGGATGCACGTGCTGGTGGACGACATCTCCGCCGACCCGGAGTACCACACCATGCGGATGGCTGACTACAACGAGATCGCCCCGGCCAGCTCGATCCTGCTGATGTGCCGCCGCGAGCTGGTGCTGACCGCACGGAACAAATACTCCGACGAACACTTCATGTCCCGCCGACTGGGCAACACGTTCGACGGGTTCCGCCGCATGCAGGAGACCGGCGCCTACGACTGGGTGCTGGACACCTCGAATCTCACCGTCACCCAGACGGTCGAAGCGATGGAAACCCACCTCCGCCAACTCGGCGCCCTGGAGTAGCAACGGTCGCGAGGCTGGAAGCCGAACCGGTCGACTGTCATAATGATCGGCCATGCGCAACGACGAGCATCCATCGGCCCGTGCGGGAGTGATTCTCGCGGGCATCGCCTTCGCCCTCTGGGGCGTGCTGCCGATCTACTGGAAGCAGCTGGGCCACGTCGGCGCCTTCGAGATCCTGCTGCATCGCTTTCTCTGGGCCGGGGCGGCGATGAACCTCGCCCTGGCAGCGGCGGGTCGCTGGGGTGAGGTGGCCAGGCACCTGCGCGACCGACGGACTCTGGCCTCGCTCGCGCTCAGTGCCGCCCTGCTGGGCGTGAACGGGTACGCCTTCGTCTACGGCGTGAACCACGCGCTGATCCTCGAGTGCAGCCTGGGATACTACATCGCACCGCTGGTGAACGTCGCGCTCGGGGCGGCTGTGCTGAAGGAACGCCTCAACACCTTCAAGCTGGTCGCCCTTGGGCTGGCGATCGCGGCGGTGGCGAACATGATGATCCATTACGGCCGCGTGCCGTGGGTGGCGCTGACGCTGGCGTTGACATTCGGCTGCTATGGCCTGTTCCGCAAGCGCTCCCGGGCCGGCTCGCTGGACGGGTTCGCCGTGGAAAGCGGCATCCTGGGGCTCATCGCGGCGGCCTTCGTAACGGTCAAGGCCATCGACGGCAGCGGCGCCCTCGGGCGGATCGACCTCACCACCGACGCCCTGCTGATCGGGGCGGGAGTCATCACGCTCACACCGCTGGTGCTCTTCGCAGCCGGTGCCCGACGCATTGAGCTGACGACGCTGGGGTTCCTCCAGTACCTCGCCCCCAGCGGGGCGCTGATCGTGGGCACAGCCATCTACGGCGAGCCGTTCACCGGCGTCCACGCCATGTCGTTCGGGCTGATCTGGGCCGCATTGGCCATCTTCACGTGGGACGGCGTGCATCGGGCGTCACGGGCGGCTGCGCTGAGACGGTCGACCTTGGCGATCCCGGCCGGGACCGTGGAAACGCGCCAAAGGGGCGACAAATCGCCCCCGTCAAGATCCTGATTCGATCGCGCGTCGATAGGCTGCATCGTCTCTTTTCAGGGGCTGGAAAATCGGGTATCACTACCTCATCCCATCGCCGGTCGCAGGCGCGTCGGATGGTGGGAGAAAGCAAGTCTTCCGTGAACGCCGGGGCGAACGGCCGTCCGCCACCGACAGTGACCCATGCGGGAAAGGGACAACACATGCTGGCAGCACAGTCCGCCGTAGGACCCATCGAGATTCTCCTGACCGTCGCCTACTTGCTGGTGGTGGGCTACCTGGGATGGCTGGGATACCGCCGCACCAGGACCGATCGCGATTATCTGCTGGCCGGGCGTAAGACCCACCCGTTCATCATGGCGATGAGCTACGCCGCCACCTTCATCTCCACCAGCGCGATCGTGGGGTTCGGCGGGGTCGCGGGTATGTTCGGAATGTCCCTGCTTTGGCTGGTGATGCTCAATATTCTGGTGGGTATCTTCATCGCGTTTGTGTTCCTCGGCGGCCGAACCCGGCGGGTGGGGCATCATCTCGATGCCCACACGTTCCCCGAGCTTCTCGGTCGACGGTTCAACAGCAAGTTCATCCAGATCTTCGCCGGGCTGATTATTTTCGTGGGCATCCCGCTGTATGCAGCGGCAGTGCTCATCGGAGGCTGTACGTTCATCGCCGCGCAGTTCCAGGTGGACTACCCCTACGCCCTGATCGTCTTCAGCATTCTCATCGCCGGGTACGTGGTCTACGGCGGGCTCAAGGGCGTGATGTACACCGACGCCCTGCAGGGGACGATCATGCTGGTGGCGATGATCGCCCTGATCGTGGTGACGTACGTGAACCTCGGCGGGGTCAGCCAGGCCCACGAGAGTCTCGGGCAGTTGAGCACCGAGGCCCCCTCGCTGTTCAAGGGGATCGGGTTCACCGGGTGGACGAGCTTTCCCGAGTATGGCTGGGGGTCGCCGAAGTACGACCTCTGGTGGATCGTGGTGAGCACCATCACGATGGGGGTGGGCATCGGCGTTCTCGCCCAGCCGCAGCTGAGCGTGCGGTTCATGACGGTCAAATCGCAGCGCGAGCTGAACCGCGCGGTCATTCTCGGCGGGCTGTTCATTCTGCTGATTCCCGGCAGCGCGTACGTTGTCGGATCGCTGAGCAACCTGCACTTCCATGAAAAGGAAGTCATCACCGGGCGCATCACGCACACAGAGAAGGCCGGCGTCATCGCCAAACGCTCTCGCGACGTGATCAAGCGGATCCCGTGCGAGCTGATGCACATCGAGCAGGACGATGGGCGCAATGTGACCATCGTGGCGCGCGGGTTCGACGTGACCACTCCGGACGGCAAGACCATTCCGTTCTCGAAGATCATGCCCACCGCCGAGGTCACCGAACTGCCCGACGGCAGGGCGAAGGTTCGCCCGCGCGCGACCTCCTTCACCCGGGCGGTGGTCCGGAAGCATGGCGAGTACATGTTCGACACCGACAGTATCATCCCCTTCTACATCACCACCGCCATGCCCGGCTGGTTCGGGATGCTCTTCCTGCTGACGCTGCTTGCTGCGGCAATGAGCACGCTCTCCAGCCAGTTCCACACTCTGGGAACCGCCATCGGGCGGGACGTGTTCGAGCAGGTGCTGGGCCCGCGCACGCGCAGCATCGGGGTGACGCGCATCGGGATCATCATCGGCATCCTGCTGGCGGTGCTCATCAGCTATTACGCCCGGGGCGGATACTTCATCGCCCGGGCGACGGCCATCTTCTTCGGCGTATGCGCCTCGGCGTTCCTCCCGGCGCTGATCGGCGGGCTGTTCTTCCGGCGTGTGACCCGCCCGGCGGCAGCAGGCTCGATGGTTGTCGGGTTCGCGGTGACGCTCTTCTGGCTGGCGCTGGTCAAGGCCAAGGAGGCCGAGGCGATCGGGCTCGTGCAGCACGTCACCGGTGGAAAGCACAGCCTGCTGGCCGACTGGCCCAATTGGCCTGTGGTGGACCCGATTCTCGTAGCCCTTCCGGCGTCGACGCTGACGCTGATCGTCATCTCGCTGCTGACCACGCCGGCCGAGAACAAAGCGGTCGACGAGTGCTTCCGGGCGAAGGTCTGACGGCTGCTTTCGTCCCGGCGGCCGGACCGCTAGAATGCCATCCATGAACTATCCATCCATTGAACGCCGAACCACGCGCGAAGTCCGCGTCGGGGAGATCACCCTCGGCGGCGACGCACCGGTGCGCGTCCAGAGCATGACCAACACGCCGACGGCCGACACGCCGGCGACCCTTGCCCAGGCCCAGGAACTCGTCGGAGCCGGGGCCGAGCTGATCCGCGTAGCCGTCCCCACCGAGAACGACACCGCCGCGCTCGAGACGCTGGTGGCTGAGCTGCCCGTTCCGGTGATCGCCGACGTGCACTTCCACTTCGACCGCGCGCTGGAGGCGATCGATGCCGGCGTCGCCAAGATCCGCCTGAACCCGGGCAACATCCGCGACCGCCGGCAGGTCACCGACGTTATCCGGGCGGCCAAAGACGCGGGCGTCGCCATCCGCGTGGGCGTCAACGAGGGGTCCATCGTGACCCGGGGCACCAAGGCCGCCAAGGCTGCCGACCTGAGCCGACCGCTGCCGGAGCTGATGGTCGAGAGGATGGCTGAGTACCTGGAGATCTTCGAAGCCGAGCAGTTCGACCAACTCGTGCTTTCGGCCAAGAGTCACGACGCGATGACGACCGTCGCGGTCAATCGTCTGTTGGCCGATCGATGGGACTATCCGCTGCACCTGGGCGTGACCCACGCCGGAACGCGCGAGACGGGAACCATCCGCTCGGCGGCGGCCTTGGGGGCGCTGCTCAGCGAGGGCATCGGCGATACCATCCGCATCAGCTTCGCCGGCGACCCGGTTCACGAAGTGACGGCTGCGATGGAACTGCTCCAGTCGCTTCGGCTGCGCGAACGGAAAGGCGTGGAGCTGATCGCCTGCCCCACCTGCGGTCGCCTGCAGATGGACCTCTCGGAGGTCATCGCGGAGATCACCCCCGAACTGGCGAGCATCGACGCGCCCCTGACGGTGGCGATCATGGGCTGCGTGGTCAACGGGCCCGGCGAAGCCGACGGGGCCGACATCGCCCTCTGCGCCGGGGCCGACAAGGCGGCGCTCTACGTCCGGGGCGAGTTGGCCGGCACGATTCCCGCCGCCCAGGCCGCCCAGGCCGTCATCGACGAAGCGAAGAAGCTCGCAGCCGAAACGACCTGATCGGGCACGTGAAGCTCTGGAACGCTACCGGCTTGCCATTCCGCGGAGCCGCCCGACCTCGTTGAGACATTCCACGTCGATCTCGCGGAGCTTGCCGCGCATGTCGGGCCCGGCGTTGATGACGAAATTCGCCCCGCGCTGGTTGCAGGTTGTCATCGTCTCGACCACCCAGTGGGGGTCCTGAACCGTTTCGTCGTCCGCGTGCCAGAACCACTTGCCGCCCGCGAACATGCCCTGCCCCGTGCCGCCCTTGCTCAGCGTGAATTCGCACTCAGCCGGCAGGTAGTCGCCGATTCCGCCGCAGTAGTAGATCTTCCTGTCGTCTTCCGGCGGGACGCCCTTCTCGAAAAATCGCAGATCGCTCGGCCAGGTGATGATCTCGCCCTTGCGCTTGCTCGTACCGTTGTTACCCACGAGGCAGTCGGGCTGGATGGCCTTGATGTGCTCGTAGATCTCGCGCCAGTACCAGCGGTCGGGGTCCTGGTAGTCCACCCCGCCCTTCTTCCAGCCGCCGTCGAACCAGATCTCGCAGATGGGGCCGTAGTTGGTCAGCAACTCGGCGAGCTGACGCTTCATGTAGATCGCGTAGGCGTGGTCGTGCTCGTAGCAGGGGGCGTTGCGGTCCCACAGGGAGTAGTACAGCGCGAGCTTCAGCCCGGACTTCCGGCAGGCGTCGGCCAACCGGCCGACCACGTCGCCGTCGAACGGTGAGGAGGCCACCGAATAGTCCGTCCATCGGCTCGGCCAGAGGCAGAACCCGTCGTGATGTTTGCTGGTGAGCATGACGTAACCGGCCCCGGCGGACCGGGCGGCGGCGCACCACTGGTCGGGGTCGAACTCGGTGGGGTTGAAGGTGGCAGGGTCCAGCGTGCCGTCGGACCACTCGGCGTCGTTGAACGTGTTGATTCCGAAATGCACGAACATTCCGAACTTCAGGTCCAGCCACTTCTGCTGGGCCGGCGTGGGTTCGACGCGCACGGGCTCGTCGGAGGCCTTCGCCTCGCGAAGCTTCACTTCCTGCAGGTACGGATCGTAGGACATCGCATTCTCCTTCTGAGCGATACAGGATACACGCCTCAGTTGTGGGGTAAAGGGGCCGGTCGGAATGCGGGATACCGCGGCTGTGCTTCTCAACCTGGGGCAAGCGGCAGGAGCCACGATGGTCGCCACGATCAGCCGCCCGGCCGGGACCCATGTGAAAGCTCGTGGCCCGGGGTTACACCTTGCCCACCGAGGGGCACAGGTCGTTGAGGCAGCAGTTGTCGCAGTCCGGTGTACGGGCGGTGCAGCACTGTCGGCCATGGAAGACCAGGCGGTGGGCGAACATCGTCCATTCCTCGCGTGGCAGGAGGTCCTGGAGGTCTTTCTCGATCTTGTCGCCCTGGTTGTTCTTGCGGGTGGTGAGTTTCAATCGTCCCGCCAGCCTGGTGACGTGCGTGTCCACCACGATGCCCTCGTTCTTTCCGAAGGCGGTTCCGAGGATGACGTTGGCCGTCTTGCGGGCGACGCCGGGCAGATCGAGCAGTTCGTCCATCGTATCGGGCACCTCGCCGTCATGCTCTTCCACGATGCGGCTGGCGGCGCCCTGGATGCTCCTGGCCTTGTTGCGATAGAACCCGCAGGAGCGGACCGCCTGCTCGATGTCTTCCCGGTCGGCGGCTGCGAATGCCCGGGGCGAGTCGAACGCCTCGAACAGATCGGGCGTGACCATGTTCACCCGCGCGTCGGTACACTGGGCGGCGAGGATGGTCGCCACCAGCAGTTGAAACGGGTTCTCGTAGTCCAGCGAGCATTCGGCGCCTGGGTATTCCTTGGCGAGGCGGTCATTGATTTCGACCGCCCGTTTGCGCTTGTTCGCCTTCGATTCACGGGGCATGCGGTGGAGCGGGTCCTTCCTACTCGGCCGGCAGGGGCTCGGGCTGGGCTGCACGGGCGGCGGCCGGCTCGGACGGCGTGACGGCGAGGGCTTCCTCGATGCGGTCGGCGGCCTTTCGTCCCGAGTCGATCGCGGTGACCACGTAGGCGGCTCCGGTCACGACGTCGCCGGCGGCGAACACCGCCGGATCGCTGGTGCGATGCGATCGTACGATGAGCTTGCCCGCGGCGTTGGTTTCGAGCCCGAGCTGGGTCACGAGCGACTCATCGGGGACAGCCTCGAAGCCCAGCGCGAGGACGGCGAGGTCCGTGTCCATCTGGAACTCGCTGCCGTTGACTTCCTTCATGACCGGACCTTTCGGGCTGGGCACCCACTGCACGCGGACGGCCTGGACGCCGGCGAGCTGGTCGCCCGAACCGTCGAAGCCCTTGGTGGCCACGCACCACTGGCGGTTCACCCCGTCGAGGTCTTCGGCGAGCTCCTCGTCGGTGGGCGTTCCGCCGCCGGCCGACCGTTTGGGAAGAATCTCCAGCTGATGCACTTCCCGGGCGCCCTGGCGGAGGGCGGCTTCCACGCAGTCTTCCCCGGTGAGCCCGCCGCCGATGACGGTCACGGTCTTGCCGTCCACGGCGATCTGTTCCTCGAGGTAGTCGCTCTGCGAGGGGGCGTTCTGCTGACGAAGGAAATCCATCGCGAAGTGCACGCCGTTCCGCGATCGCCCCGGCACGTCCAGATCCCGCGGCTGGGGGGCGCCGACGGCAAGCAGAATCGCGTCATGGTCGTCCCGCAGGCTTTGTGCGGAGAGATTTCGCCCCACTTCCACACCGGTGTGGAAATTCACGCCCTCGGCTTTGAGCTGCTCGATGCGGCGATCGATGAGCTTCTTGGCGAGGCGCGGTTCGGGAATGCCGTATCGCAGCAGACCTCCGATGCGGTCCTCGCGCTCGTAGACGTGGACCTCGTGGCCGTTGCGGGCGAGCTGCTGGGCGGCGGCCAACCCGGCCGGCCCGGACCCGACAATCGCGATGCGTTTGCCCGTTTCGGTCACCGGCGGCTGGGGTGAAATCCACCCCTCATCGAACGCCCGGTCGATGATCTGCTGTTCGATGTCGCGGATCTGCACCGAGTAGCCCTGCAGCGATCGCTTGCAGGCGTCCTGGCAGGGGGCCGGGCAGATCTGGGCGGTGAACTCGGGGAAGTTGTTCCGCGAGTGGAGCACTTCACACGCCTCGCGCCATTTGTGCTGGTCGGCGAGGTCCACCCATTCCGGAACGCGGCTTTCCAGCGGGCAGCCCGCCTCGGCACAGATCGGCTCGGTGCACGAAAGACAGCGCGAGGAAGAGAGCCGATTGGCCTTGCGGACGTACTCGTCGTACGAGCCGTACTCGAACGTATCCAGCGCCTGCATGTAGCGGTCGCGGTACTGTTTCTCCCGCCGATGCCACGCCGGCAGAAGTTTCCGCGCCCAGCGCATGCGCTTGATGAGGCGAAGCATCCACGGAACCATCGTGTGGGTGATGCGCTTCCGCCAGCCGAAAAGCTTCAGCTCCCAGCTCCACTGGTGGCGGTAACGGAGTTTGTCGCCATTGGCGGGGTTGACGTTGTACTTCTCGCGATCACGGGCGTACTTCTCGGGGCTGGTGATCAGCTCGGCCAGGAAGATCCCGTCGCGGATGAGCATCGACGAGGCGAGTTGGTGGATCGCTGCCTTGGTGGCGGCGTAGCCGAACTCGGTGCGGTCCTTGGCGTAGAGTGCGAGGATCTTGTCGATGTATGTCTGGGCGTAGCTCGCCCCGCCCCACCGCATGCAGTCGTAGGCGCGAATGACCAGATCCCGCTTGAGCGACTCATCGAGATTGGCCGCGGAGACGCACGCACCGCTGACCAATGTGCGCAGCTGTTGGGCGGCCTTGGCGCCGCGCCGACGATGGATGTGGCGAGACTTCTCGTCGAGGGTCTGCTTCCAGCCGGTGCGCCTCGGGGCGCCCTGGAAGATGTCCATTCGCTGGCAGAGCTTGCGTCCCATATTGAACGCGAAGATGTTCTTGCGGAAGTCCGCCCGGATGGTGTCCTTGATCGCCCAGGCGATCGAGTGCATCGAGACCGGAAGCAGGCCTTTCTGGAAGGCGAACCCGATCATCATGATGTTCGCGTAGAGCTTCGAGCCGAGGTACTTCTCGCAGATCGTGGAGATGTCCCGGGCGAGGAAGTCGTCGTCGCGGGTGTGACGACGGATGAGTTCTTCCAGCTCGGCCGGGTCGAAGTCCTCGCGTCCCATCACGCCGCCGATGGTCTGGGCCTTGTAGGTGTTGATGACCGCGGCGGTTCTCTCTTTGCTGGCGACGCGCCCCCGCCCTCGGGGGTCCAGGGCACGGGCGGCTTCCAGGACGTCCACACCCAGCAGCAGGTCGGCCTTTCCGTACGGAACCACCGCGGTGATCGGCTCGTCGGTGACGTTGTAGACGATCTGCGAGACGACTCCGCCGTTGCGGACGGCCAGGCCCTTCTTGTCCAGGAAGTGGACCTTGTAGCCTTCCTTGTGACCGGCGCGGAGAATGATCTGCGTGGCCAGGCCGATGCCCATTCCGCCCACGCCGACGACCACCGCGCGCCAGACGTCGTCGATGTCCGTCTTGGGCGGTTCGGGGATGTCGTCCAGGCCCAGTTCCGGAATACGGGTGCGGGGCTTGCGTTTGCGTTTGACGATGACCCGCTCGAACGACGAGCATTGGCCGATCTTCTCGCAGGCGCCGTCGGCGACGCAGGTGGTCAGGTCGGTGTCCATCTTGAGCCCGTAGTCGGTCTCGACGTGTTTCAGCGCCGGGCAGCCGGTCATCTCCGAGCAGCGCAGGCAGAACTTGCACGCGTCGACGTTGATGTTCATGTGCTCCTTGACCGGCAGGTAGCCGAGCTTCTTGCGGATCAGTCGCTCGGCCCGGCGGATGCGACGATTCTCCGTGATGGCGCATTCCTTGTCCGCGATGACCACCTTCACCCCGTCGGCGAGGAACATCTCCTCCAGCAGCGGCTCGTAGTGGTCGCGGTCGGAGGGGTCCATCCGGGCGATCTCGAGTTCGTTCTCGGTGCCCAGTCCGCGGACGACGCTTTCGATGTCCTGCGTGTCGGTCTCGTTGTTCAGCACGTCGTACGCCAGCTCCGGCGTGGTCTGATGGCCGGTCATGGCTGTGGTGGAGTTGTCCAGGATGATGAACGTGATATCCTGCCCGAGCTTGATCGCCTGGGAGATCGCCAGCATTCCCGAGTGGAAGAACGTCGAGTCGCCCATGAACACCGCCTGCTTGTTGGTCACGAACGGATCCATCCCGGACCCGGTCCCGCCGCCCAACCCCATCCCCGAGAGGTTGTGCATGAGCTGATCGTTGGGCGGGAACATGAGCATCGTGTAACACCCGATATCGCCGTGGAACAGCAGGTCGATCGGTCCGCGATTGTACTTCTTGCTCATGTACTCCGGGTTCGCGAAGCGGCGTTTGATCTCCAGGCAGACCGAGGCCGAGTCGCGATGCGGACAGCCCGCGCAGAACGACGCCACTCGCGCCGGAAGCTGCCCGACGTCCGTCTGCCCGGTCGTGTCGATGGTCTCGATTTCCTTCTCGATGGTCTCCATCGCCGGGACGTTCACCAGCGCGCCGGGTCCGTAGTACTTCCGCACCAGCGGACCCAGCGAAGCCATGATGGTCGACGGGTGCAGCCCGCGGATGTCGGGAATCGCCGGCAGGTCGTCCGGGAAGGTTTTGCCCCACACCTCCAGGTCGAAGGCTTGGTCTTTCTGGCGGTAGTGCATGACCACCTCGGCGATCTGCTCTTCCAGGAAGCCGCGGCGTTCTTCGACCACCACCACCCGCTCGCACTGTTCGCCGAGGCGGCGGATCATCTCGGGGTCCATCGGGTAGCTCATCCCGAACTTGAGGATCGGCAGCTCGCCCAACAGGCCCATCTCCCACAGCGCCTGCTTGAGGTAGCCATAGGCCATCCCGCTGGTCGCCAGCCCGATGGGCTTTCGGCCCGAGCCGGTATTGGGGTATTCGATGCGGTTGACGCCCAGCTCGCGGGCGATTTCACAGGCGTGGTGCATTCGTGTGGCGTAGGCCTCTTCCTGCCACCAGGTCCGCGGCGGCAGCAGGACGAACTTGTCCTGGTCGATCTCGCGGGTGATCATCTCGAAGGGTTGCTTGGTGTTCCGCTGGGGGTACTGGTTCTCCCGGCAGTGCACGGTCCCCCCGCCGTCGGCAAGGTTCGTCGGGCAGATGTATCCGCAGTACAGCTCGCTGCGGCGGGAGATTTTGAACGCCAGGTCCACCCAGTCTTTGAGTTCCTGGGGGTCGGACGGTTCGATCACGGGGATGAACAGGTGCTTGGAGATGTATCGGCTGTCGGAAGGCGCCTGGGTCGAGTCCGACCACGGGTCGTCCCCGTAGACGACCACCGCCCCGCCGTCCGGGTGGGCCCCGGCCAGCGAGCCCAGCGCCAGCGCGTCGGCAGCGACGTGGACGCCGACGGATTTCATCACGATCATCCCGCGACATCCCGCCACCTGCGATCCGTTCAGCGAAGCGGCGGCGAGCGCTTCGTTGTTGTTGATGGCCGCCCGGATGCCCGCGTCGTTGAGCAGGTCCTTGATCAGCGACATCGAATCGAAGAACCCGGCCACCGGACTGCCCGGATAGCCCGCCAGCAGGTGAACCCCGCCTTCGACCTCCAGAGCGCCCTTCAGCAGCAGCTCGTTGCCTGTGAAGATCTCCGGCCCGTCCGTGTTGAGAAATCTTGGGTCGACTTTCATTCCGGTCATTCTACGTATTTGACCTCGCTCTCCAAAGCCGATTCTGCCTTCCGAGGCAGTGAGGCGATTTCGGTTTCGCCCGTCCAATGCTGGCCAGGGGCGGTGGATGTCGGGTATCCTGTGTGGCTCAAAATGATCCGAATTCCTCGGGAGTGGTAACCATGCCCTGTGTGATGATGTCCTGGAAGTGCATTCTGCTGCTGGTGACGATGGCGACGTTGCTCGTCGGCTGCGCCAAACGAGCGGACCTGCCTGCCGTGACCGTGACCAATCGTGCCCTGGCAGCGGTGGATCATCGCATCTTCGGGCAGTTCCTGGAACGCGCCAGCTGGGGCGAGAGCGGGCCCGAAGCCTTCGTGGACGACGAAACCGGCCGACTGCCCGACGAACTCGTCGCGATGATGAAGCCCATGCGCATCCCCTTGTTGCGGTTTCCGGGCGGCTCGGACGTGGACTACCTCGACTGGCGCGATCTGATTTCCCACGCCCCGTCCCGCAAGCAGGCGGACCGCCCCGTTACGGTCGGGCATACCGGCGGGAAAATTACCAACCGGTTCGGCCTCGAGGAGTTCTTCACCCTCTGCAACCAGCTCGACGCCGAGCCGCTTCTGGTGGTCAAGATGCTCGCCGCCGTCACCGAGCAGGAATCGCTCGATGACGTCGCCCACCAGGCTGCGGCAATGGTGGCCTACTGCAACGCCCCGCTGGACGCCAATCTGCCGGCCAACCTGGCCGACTACCCCGCCGCCCGGGCGAAGAACGGCCGACGGGCACCCCACAACGTCAAGCTCTGGCAGGTGGGCAACGAGTTGTGGATGATCCAGGCGACCATCCAGAAGAACGAGGCACTCGGGCTGACCAGCGACGAGACGGTCGCGGCGCGGTACATCGAAGTGCTCACCACCATCATCGACGCCATGAAGGCCGTCGACCCGAGTATCACGATTCTCACCGACGGGCCCAACCGCCCCAACTCGCCGCTGAGCATCGTCGCCTCCGAGCCGGCCATCCGCCGGCGGGTGGACATCTACACCGACCATGCCTACGCCCCGGGCGAGATGCAGCGAGACCAGTCCCCCGGCCCGGACGCCAACGGCTGGGGCGACGAGGACTACTGGAACATCTGGACCGCCATGCCCGGTGAATACAGCGCCGACGGACAGAACGTAGCCCGTCGCAGCCGATACCACGCCTTTGCACAACGCGGCAAACCCGCCGGCGTGACCGAGTGGAACTGGAACGGCTGGGGCGAGCGACGACTCACCCCCAAACCCGGGTTCGATCCGCTCTGGGCGGCAGGGCTGGGGGCGGCAGGCTTCGTCCACGGCATGCTGCGCAACGCCGAGCATGTCACGCTGGCCAACCAGTCGCTCCTGCTGGGCCATCGCTGGGGAATTACCGCCATCCGCGCCGACCCGGACGGTGATACTCCGCCCGGCTACCTGCCCCAGGGCCTGGCGATGCTCCTGCATGCCCGCAATCACGGCCAATCGCTGCTTCTCAGCGAGACGCGGAACATCGAGACCTACGCCCAGCCACGAAAGCTGGGCTGGTCCGATCCGCCCGGGACCGTCGCCTTTCTGGACGTGTTGGCCACCGGCGACGCCGACGGAACGGTGTATCTGCACGTGATCAATCGCTCGTGGGATCGCGACCTGCCGCTGCGCGTGCAACTCAGCGGGTTCGACAGGTCAATCACCTCCTGCCGCCGGCTGGGCTGGCAAGCAACCCCGAGTGAGAAAACGCCCATCGTGCGCAACGTGAAGAAAATCACCGAGGGCGAGGCCGTGAAATTCGACCCGGCCGACCCGGTATTGACCGTCCCGCCGCGGTCGATGAACGTGTACGTGCTGAAATAGCCCCCCGCCGGGGAAGTTACCCTCGGTGATGGGGGCTTTGTCCCCACTGGAGCTTTCGGGCCAGCGTCGAGAAGAAGTTTCGCCCCGGGTGGGGCACGATGCGCGCGGGGTCGGCTGAGCGGCGCACCTGGACGGTGTCCTCGTTGCCCATGGGGACGTTGACCTGCCCGTCGATGCTGACGGTCGTGCCCTCGTTGACCTCGGTGGCGGTGATGACGATCGGCGCGGTGGTGCGCACCACGATCGGGCGGATCGCCAGCGAATGCGGCGCAATCGGCGTGATCGCCAACGCGTCCAGGCCGGGCGCGATAATCGGTCCACCGGCCGACATGTTATAGCCCGTCGAGCCGGAGGGCGTAGAAATCACCAGTCCGTCGCCAAGGTACTGGGCGATCTGCACGTCGTTCTGCCTGACGCACAGGTCGATCATGCGGAAGGGGCTGCCGGCAGAGACCGCAACGTCATTGGCTGCCGACGACTCGAACCGCACGTCCTGCCCGCGGAGCACGACCACGTCCATCATGATCCGGTCGATCGGCTCGACGCTTCCCGCGAGGATCTCCGGCAGGTGCTTGCGGAGATGGGGCACGTCATAGTCGGCCAGGAAGCCGAGCTTGCCCATGTTCACCCCCAGCAGCGGAACGCCCAACGGCGCCAGCGACCGGGCCGCGGAGAGCAGCGTGCCGTCGCCCCCGAAGACGATGCACAACGAGGCCTCGCGGGCAAGGCCGGGCATGGGCTCATCGTGGGCGACGACCGCGAGAATCTCACCGTGGCTTTCCAGCCAGGGGCGAAGTTCGTCGATCTGCCCGGGGACGCCGGGCTTGTCCATGTTGCCGATGACAAGAATCTTCGGCTGCGATGTGTTGGCGTTGGGGGCCATCGGCACCTCGTGCGGTGCAGTGGCATGGGCATCCTGCCCATGCGTCGGTTGTCTGTTCTGCATTCGGCTGTGCGGGAAGGCGTTTTCTTATCCCCCAGCTAACGCTGGGGGCTTGCTTTCCGTGGCGTGGACGTCCTGCCCATGCGTCGGTTTCCTCTCGCAGAGCCCCAAAGCCGCGGGGTTCGGTGCTACTTTTTCATGCCGCCGGTCTGCCCTCGGCTGCCGAGGTAGACGTTCTCGCCGGGGACGATCTCCAACGCCTTGTCCACCTTGCGGGCCAACTCATCGGACGAGTCGGCGTACAGCGGCGAAATCTCGATCGCGGCGGCCACCTGCCCCTCGGCGTCGCGCGGAACGGTGACGCCGGCCTCTTCCAGCCACGCAGCCGACCGGCGGACCTGGTCGTGCAGGCTCGTTGCCGGCGAGTCGGGCCCTTCGGCGTTCTTGATGGGGCTGAACTCCTCGTCCCGCAGCGTCTCGAAGATGACCGTTTCGTCCGAGAGGGGCATCGCGTCGAACACGAACATCTCCAGCTTCACCGCGTTCGGCTCGCTGGGTTCGATCTTCCTGCCCTGCTGGTCGACGTGGGGAACCTTCTTCTCGGCGCGGTGGAACGGAAGGTCGCATCGGCCTGTGGCGGTGAGTGTCTCGACGAATTCGCGATTCAGCATGTGGATCGCGATCGAGCCGGCCGAGAATTTCAGCCTGCCATCGTCGGTGGTCCGGCGGGCGAGCTGCTCGGGCATGTCCGAATATTCGATCACGTGGACCCTGCCGCCGGAGACGCAGAAATTGCCCAGCTTCTCCATGGGGTCCCGCTTGGGCAGCGCCTTGGCGCTCATTCCCGCCCCGGCCAAATCGTGCAGGCCGATGAACGTCGGGTCGATGCAGTGCACCAGCGGATTGTCCACCTGGAAGTAGCTGATCTGCGTAATACCCCGCTCAGCCATGTCGTCCAGGGCGCCGCTCTTGCGCAGCGCCAGCAGGCTGCCGCCGTGCCCGTCGGGGCTCAGCGCGAGGCTGTCCTTGTCGCGCAGGAGGATCTTGCCGCTCATGTCGATCGCGGGCATGGTCCCCTGCACCAGGAACATCACGTCCTGGGCGTTGAGCCCGAAATAGTCATTCTGGCGGAAGAACGCCCGGGTGGCTACGTCGTTGACCGGGCTGGTCATGATGTACCAGGGAATCGGCTTGCGGGCCCGCTGACTGGCGGCGCGGATCTGCTCGGCGAACACCTGGAAGAGCGACTTCTTTGTGACCGGCGTCGCCGGGAAGCACCCCTTGGGCCCCTCGTAGCCGAGGCGTGTTCCCTGCCCGCCGGCGACCACGAACGCGGCGACCTTGCCTTCCTCCAGCAGTTGCTGCCCCCGTCGGCGAGCCCGGTTGAGCGTCTCGGCGGTGGCGTCGTCGGAGGGGTTGCACGGGACGATCTCCGGCGGGGTGAGATCCTCGGGGATGGTGGCGTCCGGCTCGTTGAGCACGTGGGACTCGATCAGCTCGGAAAGTTCCTCGAAGTCGATCAGGGCGATCTGGCTGAGCAGCGCATCGCGCTGGGGTTCGGAAAGCTCGTCGACAAACCGCAGCAGGTGCAATTGATCGTGGTCACGGAGCGTGGCGCGAATCGCGTCGATGTCAATGTCCATGTGGTCGTCTCCCGGGCCGGCGTTGGCGTTCAGACCAAAGAGTAGACGCAAGCCCGCGATGAGTCAACCGCAATGCAGCCGACCCGGCGAACCTCCCGGCGGCCGACCGCGGCAGGTGGCGGCGGCGGGCAAAATTTTTTCTCGCGATTCGCAGAACAAACGGCCGCGGCGCTCGTTTATAGGTGTGGACAAGGGGTTACCCGTCGTGGACCGCCTCCCGGCAGCGCGGTTTTTTTTGCTGCGCGGTCTATTGACATCGCACCACACAACCGGCTACGATGAATATGGTGGAATGGATCGCAGGAACCGTGTATGCCATCATGAGTATCCTTCGCATCAGCGCCCTCCTGACGCTCCCTCCACTGCCGGCTTGCTTGAGGTTTTCCTGAGGCGGAACCTCCAAACGAGTTGTCTCCCGCCATGAGGTGGGACCCTTTGGAGGCGACATCCGCGTACCTCCGGCAGGTCAGACCGGGCCGATCGATTGGGTCGAGCACGGTGGCAGGTGCCGGCGCAACCGGCCAAGTCATAGACGTGTATGGCTGTGGACTGTCCCCTCCGCGGACGTTGCGGGGCGGGATCCTATCCCACAACTGGTGTAAATAGGTAGTTACAGCAAGGTTTTTCGCAATGTTCGCCCCTGGCGGACCCGTCGGTGCAGGACCTGACCTTATCCGGTACGATCGTGCTGATGCCGGCTGGGAACGCGACGCGGACATGCGAAAAGGAAGGAGCTCGCATTATGCGACGCAAAGGTTTTACACTCATTGAACTGTTGGTGGTCATCGCCATCATTGCCCTCCTGGTTTCGATTCTTCTGCCCAGCCTCACGCGTGCCCGTGAACTGGCCAAGCAGGCCATCTGCGGGACACGCCTCAAGGGCATCGGCAGTGCCTTGGCGTTGTACCAGAACCAGTACTCCGACAACTTCCCTGTTCTGGCAACCCGGGATACCGATGACAAAATCGAGTATTCAAGCTCGTTCGGGGCCGACCCCCGCAAACAGAGCGGCAGTACGAAGAAAGAGGCGCTGGAAGATCTCTGGGCTAACGAGAGCGACTGCAACGCCCAGCACGTCTACCTGCTGATCGCCCATGGGTTCTGCGGGGCCGACCAGTTTGAGTGCCCCTCGGACAGCCAGTACCAGACCCCCGACAACGACGGCACGGAGGTAGGTTTCAACAGCTGGTATGAAATCTCCTACGCGTTCCAGCCGTTCACGCATCACTCGGACAACAAGGCCTATCCGGGGCAGACCGGCCAGGACGGTGCGGTCGTGATTGCCGGTGACAAGCAGGACGGCAAAGAGGCCTGGACGATCAACCACAACGAGTACGGCGGGAACTTCCTGTCGATCAACCAGTCGGTGGCGTTCCGCAAGGACGAGTTCAACCTCGTCGGCTGGAACAAGAACAACGTGTTCCTCCAGGACGTCAGTTCTGAAGGCACGGTGAGCAACGATCCCGAGGATATCGATGAGGTGGGAGATCTCAGCGGATCGGTTGAGCTTCCCGACCACATCAACGACTCGGTCCTGATCTGGAACGGCGGCGACTGACCCCAGGCCGACAGACTGAACGCAAGACCCCACCGGGGCGGATCTTCGGATCCGCCCCGGTTTTCTTATGCTCGGCGGGTCGATGGAAAGGTTTTGTCGCGTCGCCCTGATCGGTACAATGCAGAGGATCGACATGCGCCCGCGCGGCGCGGAG
>JBKHCL010000162.1:0-4931 GCA_046541875.1 Phycisphaerae bacterium
GACGTGACAGCCCTCGCCCGCCGCGAGAAGAGCTCGCGGCGAACGAAGACTGGAGGTTGTACTCCTTGAAACGAAACCGTCTCCCATTACGCCCGGCGAAGGGGGGCAGCCGAAGATCTGGAGGCTTCGGCGCGGGCAATAATCTCGTCTTGCTCGGCGCGGGCAAGTTTCACGAAGATGGCATTGAGTCCGGCCACGCGGACGACCAGGTCGCGATGCTTCTCGGGGTGTCGCTGTGCTTCGCGGAGTTCATCGGCGGAAAGAGTGTTGACCTGCAGTTCCTGGCCACCGTCGGAGAAGAAGGCCTCGATCAGTGCGCCCAGTGCTGCCGGTCTGGCGGTGGCGGGAGTCAGCGTGAGGTTCAGATTGGTGCCGCCAGGGTAAGCGTGGGGGGCGTCGATTTTCAGCACGCTGTTGAGCAGCGCGGTCGGGCCCTCGTCGGCGGTCCCGGCCACCGCGCCGATGCTGTCGCACACAGGCTGACCGGCGAGCCGTCCGTCGGGGCTGGCGGGAATCCGTCGACCATCGACATGATGAAGGCTGCGGACCACGTGGCAGGCGAGGTGTTCGCCGGTGCCCAGCCGCTGGCCGACGGCACGCATGGCCTGCCGGCGCAATTGGATCAGCCGCAGGGCCCAGACGTCTGCCCGTTCGTCGTCGTTGCCCCATTTCGGACCGGAGCATAGCCGATCGCGGATGGATTCGCCCGGACCGGCGAAGTTCATCTGCATCGCTTGGGCCACGTCCGCGAAGTCCAGTTTGCCGCCGCCGCAGATATCTTCCAGGGCGGCCAGGGCGTTGGCGGCGTCGGACAGGCCTCGCTCGTACTGGCCGAACAGGCGGTAGGCCTGTTGTTGCATCACGTCACAGCCGGCGGCGGCATGCCCGACCATCAATGCGCTGGTCAGGGGTGAGGGCCGCTGGATGGCGGTCTCTTCCATGCGGTGCAGTTTCCACCGTGCAGATTCCTGGAGGTCGTGCTCCATGCACTCTTGGGCGCGGGCCAGCAGTTCCTCGAGGTCCGACGGTGGGTTGCCGGCGCTCATCGCGGTGGTGACGCATTCCAGGTAGTTGATCGTCCCGACCGCCACGGCCGAAGTGCTCAGCTTGCCCGGGATGCCGAGTTCATTGCAGCCGATGACGGCATACTCCCAAGCATCAGCCGGGCGAACGCCGTGGCGCGTGAAGCCTGCCACGGTCGGTTCGTCAGAGACCAGCAGAGGCATGGACACGCCGCCAGAGAGCATGTCGACAGCTTGGGCGCGGATGGCCGAGTCGCACCTTTTGTGCCACCGGAGGAACACATGGGGGTCGGCCAAGCGGATGAAATCTGCAGCGGCCAGCACCTGGCGGGTGACGGCGTTGCAGCAGTCGCGGCCTTGGGCATCCAGCCCCCCGATGGTGATGGCCTGAGTCTTCGAGCCTCTCCCGAACAGTGGATTGGTGTTGAGCTTCAGGCAGAACGCCGCCAGCAGGGGAACAGCCTCGTCGTCGTCAAGCTCATCGGCAAACGGAGCAAGAACACGGTCCAACCCACCGACCGACAGCGACGTGCAGTGGCCCTCCAGCATAACGCCGAAGTGCACCAGCGTAATAGCCTGGATCGCCTCGAAGCAGTTCCGGGCCGGGTGCTGCGGCACGTGTCGGCAAGCCTTCGCCACGCGCTGAAGCGCCGCACGCCGCCAAGGCTCGCGCCGGCAATCGGCCAGTTCGGACGCATGATCGGCGTATCGGCCTGCCCACCGGATGAGCCCCAGAATACTGATTCGCATCGCCTCACGCATGGCCTGAGCGGTGCTGTCGCCTTCGTTGCGGTGGGCGTCCAGTTCGGTCAACACGTCCGCGAGCCCTTTGTGCACGACACGCCCCAGGTCGACGGCAAGATGGCCGTCGGTTTGTGTGCCGCCATGGGCGCGACCCTTCCAGTACTCGGCGATGTCTGCGGGGAGAGCGTTGCCGAGGAAGCCTTCGAGTTCGTCATTCTCAATGAGTACCTGGACATCGATGCCGACGCCGAATTCCGGCAGCAGCATCCACGCGTGGGGCTGGTTCGACGCGTTGCCCGCCAGGAAGGGGTTGCTCTCCAGATCCAGCGAAAGGTGGTCCATCACATGAGCGAGGGCGTGGGCCCGCTGGATGGGAACCGGCTCGCCTTCGTGCTGCTGGTAGCCTTCTGTGATCAACCGGGCGCGCTGCAGGCAGATGGTGTCCGGCGCGTCGATGATCTGCTCACGGATCGTCCAGAGGATGTCGCGGAGGTTGTCGCTCATAATGCCCCCGAGAGCATTGTACTCGCCAGTCCCGCCGAGGTGAAGATCTCGCACGCCCGGTTGACCGCTAAATCGCTGGGCTTGGCCGAGCGCCGGCCCGGCCGGCGGCACAGATCGTGGCCGGGAAGAATCTCCACCGGAACCGCGACGGACTGGCTGGCCAGCCACCCGGCCATCTTTGCCAGTTCGTCGCGGTCGTCATTGAACCCCGCGATCAACGGGACGCGGACGGTAACCGCAGGACCTCGGCGATCGATCAGGTTGGCGAGGTTTTCCAGTGCGGTCTCTGCAGTCCCGCCGGTCGCCTCGTGGTATCGGTCGGCGTCGACACACTTCAGGTCAACCAGCCAGTGGTCCACCCCATCAGCCAGTTGATCAATGGCGTCGGCCGTCGCTTGGGCAGAGGTGCAGATGGCCACGTTGACGTTCTGCGATTTCAGTTCGTCGACGGCATCGGAAACGGAATCGGCCTGCGCGAGCGGCTCTCCGCCGGAAAACGTCACTCCCCCGCCGGAGGCCTGCCAGTAACGGCGGTCGCGGAGAAGCGTGTCGACCAGTATCTCGGGCGGCCATGGGGTGACGTCGGCATCGAATGGCTGGGTTTCAGGGTTGTGGCACCACCAGCAACGCAACGGGCATCCCTGGCAGAAGACGGTGGTGCGAATGCCCGGTCCGTCGTCAAGGCAGTATCGCTGGATTCTCTCTACACGCAGCATATTTCACTCCTGAAGGCCCCCACGCCACCCCACCGGGGTGTCGCCGGACCATCGGACGCGTGATACGTCTTGCTTCGGGAAGCGTAAGCGGGGTTGTAGTCCTTGTAACAAAAAACGGTCTCTGACGTGACCCTGAGGTCACGTTTCAAGGCGTCCATCACGATGTTGGGGCGGTCCTTTCCGGACTGTTGAGTCTCCGCCAGCAGCCGCATTGCTGTCGGGCCCAAGGCTGCGCCGGCTCCGACCATGCCCGCTAAGCCAAGGAATTCTCTGCGGTTGAGAAGAGATTTCATGCTTGTTTCTCCTGATTTCTCTGTTCTTGTTATCTGAATGGACAGCAATTTCCATGCTGTCGACGCCGAAGCTATCGCAGCCGTCTCTCGCGGCGGTAGGCTCCAGGCGGGGTCTGGTACACTGCCCTGAACTGCTTGGTAAACTGGTGGACCGAACCGAAGCCGACATCCTCTGCGATCTCCTGGATGGTGTTGTCGGTTTCGGTCAACAACTGGGCCGCGCGTTCCAGGCGGATCTTCCGACCCACGGTGGCTGGGGGGTTGCCGAGCTTTCGCTTAAAAGCTCGCTCCAGCTTTCGTTTGTCGACGTGGAGCATCTCCGCGAGGCCCGCCACCGTCGGCGGCCGGTCAATCCGCTCGTATATAAGCCGAACCGCCTCAGAAACTACCGGGTCGTCCACGGCCATCAGACCCGTCGACTGCCTGGTAACAATTCCGCTTGCCGGAACGATGATCGGCTCATCCGGTTCAGGCCCGCCGTCCAGCAGGTCCAGCAGCAGCTCGGCCGCCAAGTAGCCGACACGCTGGGCGTTTAGGTCCACACTGGTCAACGGCGGGTCGAGCGTTTCGCACACCACGTCGTCGTTGTTGACGCCGACCAAGCCAAGATCCTCGGGAATCCGGATCCCCAACTCGCGGCAGAGAGGCATGATGCCGCGAGCGTAAAGATCGTCAGGAATCAGTACGCCTGTAGGGACAGGCAGCGACTCCAGCCATTCGGTATTGCGCAGGACTCGCTCCGAATTGGTCCGGGCCAGGTCTCCTATGGGCATGTCCCAGGCTTGGACAAGCTCTGTACTGGCCTCGGTCGCCGCCTCGAAGAAACCTTGCCGGCGGAGCTTCGCATAGTGCATCGGCACGCCAGGCCAAGGCAAGGCCGCCAGCCGTCGGTATCCACGAGAGAGCAGGTGCTCTGCCGCCAGGCGACCCGCCGCAATGCTATCCGACACGACCGAAGGAACGTCCAGCCGAGTCGGATCATGCCGAGACGATACATTCACAATCGGCCAGCCGTTTCGCCGCAGGCGAGCGTGATCTTCCGGGTTGCCCGCCAGGCAGATCGCACCGTCCCAGCGTGGATCGAGCTTCTTGGGGATCTGCCACGCGTCGGCCACCCGGACAGCGCCGGCCGCCTTGCGGAGGCGTTTGGCTGCCCCGCGGATCAATTCACGCGCATATCCGATGCTGGTCGAGGCGATGACCCAGACGACCGGGCCCCTCGTCGAACAGGAAAAGTGATGTCGCATAAACGCAAAAAATAACCGCAAAGCTGCCGATCTGCAATCTTAAATCCGTGGTATAGTAGAAAACGTTGCGGAGCCTTCGGCTTGGGGTCGAGGGCAAATCGAGAACAAATTGAACCGCAACGACAGACATTTCTTTTGGTCCCCATTCGAGGAGGACGTGACATGAAGAACATGACAATGAGTATCACGACGGTACTGGCACTGGCCGCTCTGCTGTTGGTGACCGCCCCGGCCGGCGCGGACGTTATTCTGGGGAGCGATTTTCCTACCTCCGGTGAAAACAGCATCACGCGTTCGAACAACGGGGATTGCGTCGTGAGCGACATCCCCTGGACGACCAACGGCGTCGAGGACCCGGGCGATCTGGACTTCGAGGGGTACACCGGCGAGCCCGACTTCAACACG
>JBKHCL010000163.1:0-4924 GCA_046541875.1 Phycisphaerae bacterium
CCGAATTGAGCATTTTTCAGGCAGCCGTAGGGCCCGCAACTTGTTGCGGGCGAGATAATTGAACGGGGGGCAAGCAGGGCGAAACACACCACGGACCGCCCTGCCACCAATTCATGCCGCGCACCGCCGAACCCACGTTTGGGCAAATCTGCTTGAACTTGTGGGGCTGGCTTTCTACCCTGTGGCCGAGCTGGAGGCGGCCGGTGGCTGCCCCGCTGAACCGATCATCCTGCCAATGGAGAGCACCATGGCCTATGCAACCGTAGCCGACCTCGCCCGACCTGCCCGCACCGGCAGGGCGATCGCCTTTGACCTCGCCGCTGTGCTGGGCGGTTCGCTGTTGATGACGGCGTGTGCGAAGTTGAGCTTCCATCTGCCGTTCGCACCGGCTGTTCCGGTGAGCATGCAGACCTTCGGCGTGCTGGTGATCGCCATGCTGCTGGGCCCGACGCGCGGGACCGCGGCGGTCCTGGCGTATCTTGCCCAAGGCCTGGCCGGTCTGCCGGTCTTCGCCAATCCCGGTGCCGGTCCGGCGTACATGGCCGGTCCGACGGGCGGCTATCTCGTCGGGTTCGTTCTGGCTGCGGCGGTGGTGGGCTCGCTCGCCCGGGCCGGCTGGGACCGCGATTACCTCCGCATGCTGGCGGCAATGTCCCTCGGAACGCTGGTGATTCTCGCGTGCGGATGGGCGTGGCTGGCGACGTTGACCGGCTCGCCGTCGCTGGCGTGGCAGGCAGGAGTCCTGCCGTTCGTGCCCGGAGCGGTGGTGAAAATCGCCCTGGCGGTCGGTCTGTTGCCCACCGGCTGGAAGCTGCTCAAGCGGCTTGGCTGAGATGGCTGAGAGGTCCGGAGGCCGGATACCGGCGGGCGGATTCATTCTTACTTGACCCGGTTGAGGCGGCTTCGTACCATCCTCGATTCGGAACACGGTCCGCTTGCGGCGGGCCGTTGCTATATGGGGGAAACGCATCGGCATTCGATACGGGAGTAACAGAGAGTGGCATACAACTGCGTAGTGTGCGTCAAGCAGGTGCCGGACACCAAAAACGTCACCGGCGAGGCGATGACGCCCGAAGGAACCGTGAATCGCCAGGCATTGCCGGCGATCTTCAACCCCGAGGACCTGCACGCCCTGGAAACGGCGCTGGAGATCCGCGACCGCTTCGGCGGGACGGTGACCGCCTTGGCGATGGGCCTGCCCAGCGCGTGCGACGTCCTGCGGGACTCGCTGTTCCGCGGGGCCGACCGGGCGGTGCTCGTGACCGACCGCGGGGCGGCCGGGTCCGACACGCTGGCGACCAGCTACATCCTGTCCTGTGCGGTCCGCAAGCTCCAGGCGGACATCGTTCTGTGTGGCCGACAGGCCATCGACGGCGACACCGCCCAGGTGGGCCCACAGATGGCTGAGAAGCTCGGGATGACGCTGATTACGTACCTCGAAGAGCTCCAGGATCTCCGGGACAACACCATCACCGTCCAGCGGAACGTGGGCAACGGCTGGGAGATCGTCACCGGCCCGCTGCCGGCGCTTCTGACGGTCATGGAAACCGCCAACACGCCCAGGCCTCGGGCGGCCAAGCGCATGATGAAGTACAAGAAGGCCTACTCGCGTGCGGAGGTCGAGAAGAAGGCCGAGCACCTGCTGGAAGGCGACTTCGAGAACTACACCGCCGAGTTGCAGGCCACCGAGGTGGAGAAGTTCTGCCGGACGCTCGAGGAGAAGGGCCTGCTGATCGAACAGTGGTCGCTGGCCGACCTGGAGGCCGACCTGGAATGGTGCGGCCTGAAGGGCAGCCCCACGAAGGTCAACCGCATCCAGTCGATCGTATTGGCCGGCGGGGAGTACAAGGAATTCGAGAACTCCGAGGAAGGCGTCGCCCGTCTGATCGGCGGACTCATCGAAGAGCACACCATCGGCTGATCGCCGAGACCAACCGGGAAACACAACCATGATTGAACCGAACAAGGATGGCCAGGTCTGGGTCTTCGCCGAGCAGGAAGACGGCAAGCTCTCGGACGTACCGCTGGAGTTGCTGGGCAAGGCACGCGAGCTCGCCGGGACGCTTTCGGTGCCCGTCGCTGCCACGCTGCTGGGCAGCGACGTCAAACCCCTCGCCGACGAGCTGATCGCCCACGGGGCCGACGTGGTTTACGTGGTGGACGACGAAAAACTCGCCCACTACCAGAACGCCGGCTACCGCAAGGTGATCTGCTCGCTGATCGAGCAGTACAAACCGCAGATCTGCCTGTACGGGGCAACGCCGATGGGACGCGACCTGGCGCCCACCGTCGCCTCGCAGATGAAGTGCGGGCTCACCGCCGACTGCACCGACCTGCAGATCGGAACCCACACCGACCCGCGCACCAAGACCGACTACGAAAATCTCCTGCTGCAGATCCGCCCGGCCTTCGGGGGCAACATCATCGCCACGATCGTGAACCCCGAGCGCTGGCCTCAGATGGCGACGGTTCGCGAGGGCGTGATGGCCATGCCCGAGCCCGACGCGACCCGCTCGGGCGAGGTGGTGGAGGTCTCCGTCGAACTCACCGACGACGACCTGCCGTTGGGGATCGTCGAATCGCACCGTCGCGAGAAGAAGGTGAACCTCAAAGCCGCCCGCGTCATCGTCGCCGGCGGGGCGGGCATCGGCAGCAAGGACGGGTTCAAGCTGGTCTGGGACCTGGCCCACGCGCTGGGCGCCGCGGTGGGTGGCTCGCGGGCCGCGGTGGACCTGGGCTTTGTCGATCACGATCACCAGATCGGGCAGACCGGCACGACCGTTCGCCCGGCGCTGTACGTGGCGGTGGGCATCAGCGGGGCGATTCAGCACCGTGCGGGCATGGAAGAGTCCGCCAAGATCCTCGCGATCAACAACGACCCGGACGCCCCGATCTTCCAGGTCGCCAATTACGGTATCGTGGGCGACTACACCGATGTGCTGCCCAAGATGATCAAGGCCATCCGCTCCGGCGCCGGTGAGACCGCCAACGCCTGACCAACAAGGACCGACCCCATGGGAAACTTCTATAAAGACAACGCCGATATCCAGTTCCTCTTCGAGCACCTCAAGGTCGCCGAGACCGCCGAGATCGTGGAGGAAGGCTTCCGCTACGCCGAGGAGTACGACTACGCCCCGGAAAACGCCCCCGACGCGGTGGACAACTACCGCCGCATCCTCGAATCGGTCGGGGAGATCTGCGCCGAGGTGATTGCACCGACGGCCGAGGAAACCGACCAGGTGGGCAACACGCTGGAGCCCGACGGATCGGTCACCCGCGCACCGGGCATCGAAGAGGCCCTCAATCGCCTCGGACAGGCCGACCTGATGGGCTTCACCCTGCCCTACCGCTACGGCGGGATCAACTGCCCCAACCTCGTCTACACGATGAGCAACGACATCCTCTCGCGTGCGGACGCCGCCCTGATGAACATCTATGGCCTCCAGGGCATCGCCGAGACGATCAACGCCTTCGCCTCCGAGGAGATCAAGCAGGAGTACCTCCCGCCAATGGCCTCGGGCGAGTGGACCGGGGCGATGGTGCTCACCGAGCCGGACGCCGGGTCCGACCTGCAGGCGGTCAAGACGCGGGCCTACCAGGATGCCGACGGAAACTGGTTCGTCCACGGCGTCAAGCGGTTCATCACCAACGGCTGCGGAGAGGTGCTGCTGGTCCTGGCCCGCACCGAACCCGAAATCGCCGACGGGCGAGGCCTCTCGCTGCTGCTGTGCGAGCGGGGCCCGCGGGTGAAGATCCGTCGCCTGGAGAACAAGCTGGGCATTCACGGCTCGCCGACGTGCGAGATCTTCTTCGACGACACGCCCGCCAAACTCATCGGCGAGCGCCAGCGCGGGCTGATCACCTACGTCATGAGCCTCATGAACGGTGCCCGCATCGGGATCGCCTCCCAGTCGCTGGGCATCGGCGAAGCCGCCTACCGGGTGGCCCGCGAGTACGGCCACTCGCGCAAACAGTTCGAGGTCTCCATCGACAACTTCGCCTCCGTGCGGGAACTGCTGGTCAAGTCCCGCATGGACCTGCTGGCGGCGAGGTCGCTGACGTATTTCGCCAGCTACTGCGTGGACCTGGAAATGGGCCCGGCCAAGAAACTCGAATTCGGCAACATCACGGACAAGGACGAACGGAAGACGCTCAAGCAGACCGCCCGCAAGTTCGGCCGATGGAACAAGCTGCTGACGCCCATGGCCAAGTACTACGCCTCGGAGATGTCCATGCGGGTCAGCAACGACGCGATCGCCGTGCTCGGCGGAAGCGGGTACATGAAGGACTACCCGGTCGAGCGGCATCTGCGAGACAGCCGAATCACGACGATTTACGAAGGTACGAGTCAGCTGCAGGTGGTCGCCGCGATCGCCGGCGTGACGGCAGGGACGTACAAGACGATCATCGAGGACGTGCTCGAATCGCCATCCAACGCCAACACCTGGCCGTCGTCGCTGACCGGCCCGATCGAGCAGATCCGCGCCGCCCTGGCCGAGACCGACGAGGCTGTGGCGTTCGTCAAGTCCCAGAGCGGAAACGCCACCCGCGATCTCTACGCCCGCAAGCTGGTGGACAACGCGATCTACCTGCTGGTCGGGGCGCTGTTGGCCGACCACGCCGCCACCGACGAAAGTCGGACCAACCTGCTGAAATACTGGCTGCACTGGCGCCTGCCCGAAGTCGAGATGAACAACAAGCAGATCCAAAGCGGCGACCTGTTGGCTGTCGAGGAATTCGAAGCCCTCGCCGGTCCGGTCCCCGTCATCGAGTAGTCGCCGCAAATCCGACGCAACCCTCCAGCGCCCGGCAGCCGACCTGTCGGGCGTTGTTGTGCGCTTCGGGCCGCGAACCCGCGATCGACACAGGGCTCAGGGCTTACGCATCTTATTTTGTTCTGGGTGGTCCGAGGAGGATTTTGAGT
>JBKHCL010000164.1:0-4890 GCA_046541875.1 Phycisphaerae bacterium
GCGGTTATTCCCCGGTCTGTCGTCGGGCGTCGAGCAGTTCGTTGAGTCTGTCCTCGGGCAGGATGTTTTCTTCCAGGCAGATCTCGCGGACGGTCTTGCCGCTGTCGGCTGCCCGGTGCGCGATTTCGGCGGCCCGGTCGTAGCCGATTTCCGGGGCCAATGCGGTGATCATCGCCAGGGACTGCTCGACCAGTTCTCGGCAGTGTTCGGTGTCGGCCTGCAGGCCTGCGATGCACTTCTCCTCGAACACTTCGGTGACGTTGGCCAACAGTCGGGCGGAGGTGATGAGGTTGGAGGCGATCATCGGGGCCGCGAGATTGAGGTTCAGCATGCTTCCCACGCCGCCGGTGGCGCCGGCGGTGACGGCTGCGTCGCACCCGACGACCTGGCAGGCGACTTGAATGACCGACTCGCAGATGACCGGATTGACCTTCCCGGGCATGATCGAACTGCCCGGCTGGACGGCGGGAAGCTTCAGTTCGCCCAGGCCGCAACGCGGGCCCGAGCCCAGCAGGCGGATGTCCGAGGCGATCTTGCCCAACACGATCGCGACGCTGCGAAGCCCGCTGGAGGCGAACAGCGCCGCGTCCTTGGTGGCGATGCACTGAAACATGCTTCGGGCGGTGTGGAAGGGCAGGTTCGTCTGGTTGGCGATAATCCGGCAGGCGGCTTGGGGGTATCCCTTGGGTGCGTTGAGGCCTGTTCCGACGGCCGTCGCCCCCAGCGGCAGCTCGCACAGCCAACCCACCGCCGCCCCGAGCGTGGAAAGGGTGTTCTCCACGCCCACCATGTAGCCGTTGAACTCCTGGCCGAGACGGACCGGCACGGCGTCCATCAGGTGGGTTCTGCCGATTTTCACCACGTCGTTGAACTCGCCGGCCTTGGCTTCGAGGGCATCGCGCAGGGAGCGGAGCTCGGGGACCAGCCCGTGATGGATCTCGGTGGCAGCGGCAATGTGCAGCGCGGTGGGAATCACGTCGTTGGACGACTGGGACATGTTGACGTGGTCGTTGGGGTGCACCAGCGACTTATCGCCGGGCGTTCCTCCGAGGATCTGGATCGCCCGGTTGGCGATCACCTCGTTGGCGTTCATGTTGGTCGAGGTCCCGCTGCCGGTCTGGAAGGTGTCCACCACGAACTGACCGTCGTGTCGGCCGTCAATGACCTCCTCGGAGGCCTGGACGATGGCGTCGGCAATTCGGGCGTCGAGTCGGCCGAGGTCCTTGTTGACCATGGCGGCGGCCTGCTTGACCAGCCCCAGGGCGCCGATGAACTCGCGGGGCATGGTCCAGCCGGAAATGGGGAAGTTCTCCACGGCCCGTGCCGTCTGGGCCCCGTACAGCGCGTCGGCGGGCACCTGCATCTCGCCCATGGAATCCATTTCGGTTCGCATCTCGGCCATCTCAGGTCTCCTCGGGTCGTGAAACGGGTAGTATAGTCCCCAGCCGAACCCCATGCCAGTGTATGTATGTGCGCTCGGCGCGTCGGCGGACACCCCGCAAGCCCCCATGGCCGTGGTGACACCGACAAATTCCTGCGATTGCGGGAAATCCATTCCCGGCAGTGGTAATTGCGCTATTCATCGGCGGACACCCCGGAAAACATCAGCCGGACCCGTTTCAGCGCATTTCCCTAAGGCCGTGTTGACAAAATTCTTGCGCAGATTCTCCGTTCCGGGTGGGGAAACGACTACTCAACCCTACGGGAATTCGCGTCGATAGGGCCCATGTGAAGCTCGGGTAATGCATGTACGATCGGCCCGAGTTCGCCTGCGAGAACCCCCGGCTGCGGGCCGACGGGGCCAGGGAGAGCTCCCAGGCGTCAGGAGAAGTGGAAGAACGGTCTGCCGACCCGCTCGCTCACCCTCGCTTTCGGCAGGCTGTCGGGCCAGACAGCGACCTGTCCGTGAAACCGACAGGCCTGCACCGAATAAGGAGGAAGTCGTCGGCCGGGAGTTCCCGTCTGCGCGATCGCACATGAGACTCATCTTCAAACTCAATCTGCTGTCGGTACTTACGCTGGTTACCGTCGCGCTGCTGATGGTAGCGCTGGGGACGGTCGTCATCGACGACATCGTCTACGATCTCTATCACCGTATGCTCGCACTGCAGACCGACGCATTGCACGAGCAGGCCGTCGTCGCACAGAAGGAGTTGCACGAACACCAGCTCGACGACGTGCCCGGCTACGTGCACGAGTCTCAAGCGAACGTCCTCCGGACCATGCGCGCATTCCGTCTTGGTCGCAGTGGGCGTGCGCTGATTTTCGACCGGGACGGGCGACTGCTCGCCGGGCCCAAGGGCTCGCTGGGCGGGCGGGTCGTGCTGGACAACCCCAAAGAGCTCCTCCGCGAGCAACGCGGCGCCCTGCGACACACCATCGCCGGAAAAGAACGGTTCAGCGTGTATCGCTCCTTCGGGCCCTGGGGCTGGATCATCGCCGTGTCCGTCACGCGAGATGAAATGATGCAGCGTCGGCAGAAGTTCTTCGGATACGTCTCGGCTGCCGGCATCATCCTGGTCTGCGGCGCGGTAGGCCTGGCGTACTTCGTCACGACGCGGGTTACCCGACGCATCCACCAGACCCTCGAATGCGTCCGGGCTGTCGAACAGGGCGACCTGTCGGTACGCGTCGACGGAGTCGACAGGACCGACGAACTCGGAAAGCTCCAGCGGAGCGTCAATTCGCTGGCCACCACGCTGCAGATCCGCACCGAACAGCAGCACGAGTACGAACAGCAACTCCGCGCCAGCGAACAGCGGTTCCGCAACCTCGTGGAGAATATCCCCATCGGCGTGACGCTGCTGGACCGCAACATGCGCATCCTGACGGTCAACAGCTGCATGCGAAGCTGGTACCCGGACCTGGACGTCAAATCGAGGCCGATCTGCCACGACGTCCTCGCCGAGGAACACCAGGACGGCCCCTGCCCGTGGTGCCCGGTGATCAAGGCCCTGGAAGACGGGAAAGTCCACGAGACCATCGCCCGCAAAGAGCTCGACGGCGAGGAGTACACCTTCCGAATCGTCGCCAGCCCCGTCCTCGACCGGGACGGACAGGTCAGCCACGTCATCGAGATGGCCGAGGATATCACCGAACGAAGCCGCGACGAACAGCAGATGGAACGCTACCGCCAGACCCTCGAGAACGATGTCCGCAAACGAACCGCCGAACTCGCCCAGGCCAAGGACGCCGCCGAAGCCGCCAACCGCGCCAAGAGCCTGTTCCTGGCGAACATGTCCCACGAGATCCGCACACCGCTCAACGGCGTCATCGGCACGACCGGGCTGCTGCGGGATACCCAGCTCGATGAGGAACAACGGGCCTACGTGGAAACCGTGCGCACCTGCGGCGATTCGCTCCTGACGCTGGTCAACGACATCCTGGACTTCTCGAAAATCGAAGCCGGCAAGCTGGACCTGGAGATCTTCGACTTCCAGCCCCACCAGGCCGTCGAGGAGACCATCGACATCCTCGCCGGTAAGCTCAACGAGAGACAACTCGAGTTCGGCTGCTTCGTCAGCCCCGACCTGCCCGCGGTGGTCAGCGGCGACATGGCCCGCGTGCGACAGGTACTGTTGAACCTGGCCAACAACGCCATCAAGTTCACCGAAGCCGGCCAGGTCGCCATCACCGTCGAACTCGAAGACCGCACCGAAACCATGGCGATTCTCCGGTTCGCCGTGCGGGATACGGGCATCGGCATTCCCGCCGAGCGCATGGACCGCCTCTTCCAACTGTTCTCACAGGTCGACGCGTCCACTACACGCAAATACGGCGGAACGGGGCTGGGCCTGGCGATCTCCCGCGAACTGGTCGAACTGATGGGTGGGTCCATTGGCGTCGAGAGCACCGAGGGCGTCGGCTCGACGTTCTGGTTCACCGTGCCCGTGGGCGTCTCGCCAAGCTGTCAGCCGCCGAAGCTGGCCGACCTGGGCGGCATGCACGTCCTGCTGGTGGAAGACAACCACACCCACCGGCGAATCTACGACGAATACCTCCCCCGCTGGATGGGACGGGCACAGCGCGTGGTCTCACTCTCGACCGCCCACGACCTGGTGGTGCACGCCGCCACCGAGGGCGACCCCGTGCGGGCCATCCTGCTGGATATCGACGACGACGGCACCGCCGCCGCCCGCTTCGCCGCGCAGATCAAACCCGAACTCGGCGCCGAAGCCCCACACATCATCTGGCTGACCGATCGCTGGAAACGCGCAGAACGATCGGCCGACGAATTGGCCGCCCTCGACGAGGTCCTGCTCAAACCCCTCAAGACCAGCCTGCTGGCCGCCTCCCTCCAGAAGCTGGCCGAACCGCACAACGCCCTGCCCACCAGCGACGATACCAACGACGCACCCCCGCGACGCGACCCCGGAACAGTTCGCCTGCTGGTCGCCGAGGACAACCGCGTCAACCAGGTGCTCGCCAAACGCATCCTCGGCAAGATGGGCTACAACGCCGATGTCGTCTCCAACGGGGCCGAAGCACTCCACGCCCTGCGCAACGAAGAATACGACGTCGTCCTCATGGACGTGCAGATGCCCCAGATGGACGGGATGGAAGCCACCCGCCGGATCCGCTCCGGTGAGTCCGGCGTGCTGCGCCCCGGCGTGCGGATCATCGCCATGACAGCCAACGCCATGACCGGAGACCGCGACGAATGCCTCGCCTGCGGCATGGACGATTACGTCTCCAAGCCCATCAACACCCGCAACCTCGCCGCCGCCATCGAACGACAACTCGACGCGATCCCCGCACCAGCCACAACAACCCCCTGACCACCCTCAATACCTCACAGCCGACTGCGACCGCATTCCCAAATCACCCCCACCCGCAGGGCCCGCAACTTGCTTGCGGGCGGAACAACCGGCCGGGCTGAAATGACACCCG
>JBKHCL010000008.1:0-55172 GCA_046541875.1 Phycisphaerae bacterium
CATCCCCCACCTGACGGTGGGGCTTTTTCGTAGCATGGGCTTCCAACCATGCAGCCACAACCTGGAAGGCCGGGCTACGCGAAATCGCAGGGCCGGCGAGAACCCGACGGGCGCCGGCGAGAACCCACTCCGCGGAGAATGACGAAGGCCCGCACGCGGGAGCATGCAGGCCTTCGGAAATTCTGCGCCAAGCTCGAAGAGCGCTTACTCTTCCTTCTTGTCCTCTTCGTCGGACGCTTCTTCTTCGCTGGTTTGTTCGCCGGCTGGGGCTTCTGTTTCTTCAGCCTCGGTTCCCTCGGCGGGCGTCTCTTCGGCGGGTTCCTCGGGCGCCTCGGCCTCGGTCTGTGCGGGGGCTTCTTCGACGGCCGTCGCTGTTTCGACGCCACCGGCCGCTTCAAGTCGCTTGGCGGCTCGCTTGCGGCGGCGGGAGGTCTTGCGGGGTTCGTCGCTGCCTTCGGCGCCGCTTTCCTCGACCAACTGGAGGATCACCTGCTTGCCGGCGTCGCCGATGCGGCGGTCCGCCAGCCTGATGATGCGGGTGTAGCCGCCGTCGCGATCGGTGTACCTAGGGGCGATCTCGTCAAAGAGCTTCTGAACGACCGTGCCCCGCCCGTCCTTGTACCAGCGGTAGTCGCTCTCGGCCTTGTCCTTCTCGCCGATCTTGCGCGACTGGAGCTTCTGGACGACGCGTCGCCGCGCCGCCAGGTCGCCCTTCTTGGCGATCGTGATCAGCTTCTCGACGAACCGGCGGAGTTCCTTGGCCTTGGCCTCGGTGGTGCGGATCGCGCCGTGCTCGAACAGCGAACCGGCCATGTTGCGCCGCATCGCGATGCGGTGGCTCGTCGATCGGCTCAGCTGTTTTCCCATTATGCGGTGACGCATGGTTCTACCTTCGTGTCACAGTGTGAATGCATCGGTGTCGGAAACAAATGCCCGCCGATTCCACAACGGCCCCGGCGGGCGACAAAAATACTACTCTTCGATTTCGACCATCTGACCTTCCGGCAGCGGGACGTTCATCCCCAGCGAGAGGCCAATGTCCTGCAACTTACGCTTCACCTCGCGAAGCGACGTCTTGCCGAACGAACGAATCTTCAGCAGGTCCGCCTCGGCAAAGTTCACCAACTGCCCGACGGTCTCGATCTTCGCCGATTCCAGGCAGTTGTTCGCACGCACGCTGAGCTCCAGCTCCTGCACGGACATGTCCAGCTTCTCCTGCAGTTCGCTGTCCACGTCGCTGCCGACATCTTCGGTGGTCGACTCGACGATCTGCTCGCCCAGTTCGAAATACTGCACGAACGGGTTGAGGTGCTTGCGGAGAATCTTGGCGGCCTCCACCATCGCCATCTCGGGCGTGATGGTTCCGTTGGTCCAGACCTCCAGCACCAGCCGATCGTAGTTGGTCTTCTGCCCGACGCGGGTGTCCTGCGTGTTGTACCGCACGCGGGATACCGGCGAGAACGTCGCGTCCACATGGATCACGCCGTGCTCGTGGTCCTCGTCCGGATCGACCAGTTCCTCGGCCGGGACGTACCCGCGGCCGGTTTCGACGGTCATCTCGATGTCGAACGGGACGTTGTCGGTCAGCGTCGCCAGCACCAGATCGCCGTTGATGATCTCGACGCTCGGGTCGCATTCGATCATGTCGGCCGTCACGGGCCCCTTGACCTCACTGTGCAAGCGAAGGGTCTGAGGCTCGTCGGTGTGGGATTTCACCACCAGCGTCTTGATGTTCAGAATGATGTCGGTGACATCTTCCAGAACGCCCGGGAGGGACATGAATTCATGATCCGCCCCGGAGATCCGCACGCTGGTGACGGCGGCACCTTCCAGACTGCTGAGGAGAATGCGCCGCAGTGCATTCCCCACCGTGGTTCCAAATCCGCGTTCGAACGGTTCCACCATGAACCGGCCGTACGTCGGGGTCGATATTTCCTGCTCGTTAATCACCCGTGTGGGCAATTCCAGGCCACGCCACCTGATTCGCATTGATTTTGCCTCCGTCCTGGTCAGGACTGTTCTGTTCGTTGAGCCCGTGGGCGAAAATCGTCAGCGGCTGCAGAACTCGATAATCAACTGCATCTCGACGGGAATGAGGATGTCCTCTCTCGTCGGCAGCGCGAGTATCTCGCCTTCCATCTTGGGCAGGTCGAGATTCAGCCAGTTCTGCACGTGTGGGTCGCCAAGTTCCTCCAGACGGGAGCGGATAAGCGCCCGCGACCGGTCGGAGTCCTTGACGGTGATCTTGTCGCCGACTTCGACGAGGTAGCTGGGCACGTTCAGTCGACGTCCGTTGACGTAGATGTGCCCGTGGACCACCGTCTGCCTGGAGGCCGCCCGCGACTGCCCGAAACCGAGCTTGTAGATCACGTTATCCAGGCGGCGTTCCAGCAGTTGCAGCAACGCGGCGCCCGTGTCGCCTTTCATGCGACTGGCCTTGCGATACAGGTTCATGAACTGACGGTCACGGATCCCGTAGTATCGTTTCAGTTTCTGCTTCTCGCGAAGGCGGGCACCGTAATCGCTGCGTCGCCCTCGGCGCCAGTGGTGCATGCCCGGCGGCTGCATTCGCCGCTCAAGCTTGCCGCTCTCCGAGCGTGCACCTTTGAGCATCAGGTTGATGCCCTCACGCCGGCTGAGCCTGTCTTTGGGTCCGGTATAGCGTCCCATGTATCCTGCGCTCCTCTGGATCTCGGGTCGGGGAGTCTGTGTTCTCTCGGTTAGACGCGGCGCTTCTTGCGAGGCCGACATCCGTTGTGGGGAATGGGCGTGATGTCCTCGATGGAGAGGATCTTCAGCCCGGCCGCCTGCATGGCGGTGACGGCGCCTTCGCGTCCGCCGCCCGGTCCGTTGACCTTTACTTCCACCTCGTTGACTCCCATCTTCTTCACTCTGTTCGCCGCCGACTGGGCGGCACGCTGTGCGGCAAACGGGGTGCTCTTGCGCGACCCCTTAAAGCCGTTCGTGCCGGCCGACTCGACCGCGAGCGTGTCGCCGTTCATGTCGGTAATCGCCACCAGCGTGTTGTTGAACGAGGCCTTGACGTACACCACCGCGCGGGAGATGTTGCGTCGGACCTTCTTGCTCTTGCTCTTGCCTTTGGGCTTGCGTTGCTGGGCCATCGTTTAACGCATCTCCTTGACCGACTTCTTGCCCGCGACGGTCTTGCGGGGGCCCTTGCGGGTTCGGGCGTTGGTCTTGGTCCGCTGACCATTGGCGGGAAGCCCGCGACGATGGCGCATCCCGCGGTAGCAGCTGATCTGCCGAAGTCGCTGGATGTTCTGGGACAACTGACGACGCAACGTGCCCTCGATCATGTAATCCTCGTCGAGGATTCCCGCGATCCGGGACAGCTGATCTTCGGTCAGTTCCTTCGCCCGGACCTGCGGGTCCAGGTCGGCCTTTCCGCAGATATCCTCTGCGAACTTCGGTCCGATCCCGTAAATGTACCGCAACGCGATACGGATCGGCTTGTTATCCGGAATGTCAACACCTGCAATACGCGGCATTCAACTGTCTCCTGCAGCTAACCTTGACGCTGCTTATGCTTCGGATTCGTGCAGATCACCCGCACCACGCCTTTGCGGCGGATTACGCGGCAATTCTCACAGATTCGTTTGACCGATGCTCGAACTTTCATGATGCACCTCGCAGCCCCACCGGGGCCGATCTCGTCGTCCTGTCTATTCCTCGTCGTCGCCGGTCAGAACCGCAACGCCGTCTTCCACGATCGCCAGGGTGTGCTCAAAGTGAGCACTGGGCTTACCGTCCTGCGTCAGGATGGTCCACCCGTCCGGGCCATATTCCGTGCGGTACGTGCCCGCATTGACCATCGGTTCCACCGCAATCACCAGACCCGGCCTCAACGGGATATCCCGCATCCGCAGGTCCCGCGATACATAGTTGGGAACCTTCGGGTCCTCGTGCATCTCCCGGCCGATGCCATGTCCAACGAACTCGCGGACCACCGAGAAGCCTTCGCCCTCGACGTATTCCTGCATCGCACGGGCCACGTTGCTCCATACTTCGCCCGGGCGGGACATCGTCACGGCAATGCCCAAGGCGTTCCGCGTGACGCTCACAAGCCGGCGGGTTTCCTCATCCACCGCACCGACCGCGAACGTCTCAGCCGCGTCGCCGCACCAGCCATCCAACTCCACGCCGAAATCCACACTCACGATGTCGCCGTCCTCGACCACGATATCGTCGGACGGAATCCCGTGCACGATCTGCTCGTTGATCGATGAGCAGATATTGCCCGGAAACGGTTCCCCGCCGGAGGGGCTGGGTACGCCCTTGAACAGGCATCGCGCCCCGGCCTCGGTGCAGATCCGCTCGGCTTCGTCGTCCAGTTCTTTGGTTGTCACGCCCGGAGCGATTATCTCGCCCAGACGGTTCAGCACGCGCCGAACCACCCGTCCGCTCTTGCGCATCCGCTCGATCTGTTCGGGTGTTTTCAGCTTGACCGCCACGTGCCTGCGTCCTTCGTCTACTGTAACGACCGCACCGCGGCAATCATCGCCTCGGCGACCTTCTCCGGGGTCCGCGAACCGTCCACCTCGATCACCTTGGCCGAACCGGCCTGGCGATAGTAGGCGATGACCGGCTGGGTCTGGGCGTAGTACGTCGCCAGACGCTCGCGGACGGTGGCTTCCTGATCGTCGCTGCGCTGCGTCAGCGTCGCGCCGCAGTTGTCGCACTGCTCACCCTTGGCCGACGGAATATATTTAACGTGGAACGCCTTGCCACACTCCGGACAGCTGCGCCGTCCGGTGATGCGCTCGACGATCTCTTCGTCCCGGGCCGTGATGACCACCACCGCATCCAGCGGCGTGCCCGCCTCGGCCAACTGCTTATCCAGCGCCTCGGCCTGGGCGACGGTTCGGGGGAACCCGTCCAGCATCAGCCCCGCGTCGCTGTCGGCATTCCGGATCGCTTTGGCCATCATCTCCACAACGATCTCGTCGGGCACGAGCTTGCCGGCGTTCATGTACTCAGCGAGCTTCTCGCCCAGATCCGAACCGCTGGCCTTCTCCGCGCGGAAAATGTCGCCGCTGGAGAGGTGCGTCATGCCGAACTCGTCGACCAGTTTCTTCGCCTGGGTGCCTTTGCCGGCTCCGGGCGGTCCCATCAGTACGATTCTCATCCGCGGGGTCCCTTGATCCGGGAACTTCCGCCCAGGAAGCCCCCGTAGTTTCGCATCACCAGGTTCGCTTCAATTCGCTGTACCACGTCCAGTCCGACCGAGACCATAATCAGCAGACCCGTTCCGCCGAGGAACGCCGAGATGCTGAACGGAATCTGCATCACGCGGTTGACCACCGTGGGAAACACGGCGATCGCCGCCAGGAAGGCAGCTCCGCAGTAGGTGATCCGCTCCATCACGCGCTCCAGGTACTCCGCGGTCCGCTTGCCGGGGCGAAGTCCGGGGATGAAGTGTCCCTGGTCCCGCAACTGGTTGGCCATCTCCTTCGGGCGGAACTGGACGGTCGTCCAGAAATACGCGAAGAAGAAGATCATGATAATGTAAATCACATTGTATGTGTAGCTCCCCATCTCAAAAGCGTCCGCCAATGTCCGCAGCGTCGCCGCGAACCATCCACCGCTCGCGCCCCACGCCGATCGCAGGTAGCGGAAGATCATGCCCGGAAAAATCATCAGCGACGAGGCGAAGATGATCGGCATCACGCCGCCGTGGTTCACGCGGAGGGGCATGTAATGACGCTGGCCGCCATACACGCGTCGGCCTCGGGTGTGCTTGGCCTGCTGGATGGGGATCCGTCGCTGACCCTGCGTGATGAGGATCGCCCCGGCGATGACCAGCACGAACATCGTCGCGAGCACCACCAGTGCCAGCGGGCCGATCTTGTCGGCACCGGCGCCCATGTCCAGGGTGAAACGGCGGGACAGATCGACCACCGCTCCGGGCATGCGGGCCACGATGCCCGCCATGATCAGCAGACTGATCCCGTTGCCGATTCCGTATTCGTCGATCTGCTCGCCCAGCCACATCATGAACACCGTGCCGGCCGTCATGCCCAGCACGCCGACGAAGAACACCATCGTCGGATTCACTTCCGGGTAGAGCATCCTGCTGTTGATCAGGTAGTACATCCAGCCAATGCCCTGAACCAGGCACAGCAGGACGGTTCCATAACGGGTGTATTCCTGGATCTTCCGCTGACCGGCGGGGCCTTCCTTCTGGAGCTTCTCCAGCTTCGGCCAGACCGTCGTCAGCAGCTGCATGATAATCGAGGCGGAAATGTAGGGCATGATGCCCAACCCGAACAGGGTGGACTTGCCCAGGTTACCACCGGTGAACATGCTCAGGTACGTCAACGCCTCACCGAAGACTCCCCCCTGCCCGCCGGCACGGGACAACAGCTCGGCCACTTTTGCCTGGTCAAGCCCGGGAAGCGGAACCCAGAAACCCACGCGATAGATGCACAACAACCCCAGCGTGAATCCCAGCTTGTTGAGCAGTTCGGGGATGGAGAAGATATTCTCCAGCGATCGCTTCATGCTGGACTGCGACAGGATGGCCCAGTAATAGCCTCCCGCCAGCAGCAGCCCGACCGCCACCTTCAGCAGGGGCGCGACCACGTCCATGCCCTGGACCGCAGCGCCCGTCCCGAAGCCGACCTGCGTGACACCAATCACGCCCTCGGCTGCAAGGTACAGAGCGCCGCCAAGCATGACGATGCCAACAACAATCTGGAATAGCCGGAATCTCATCCGTTACATACCTTCCCAGGGTTCATCGCCCCAGAGGGCCTGTTATTCCTTCTCGCCTTCCGAGGCAGACGATTTCTCATCGTCGGTCTCGGCCTGTTCGTCCGTCGCGGGGGCCTTCTCGGCCTTGGGGCTCTCGACGGCCTGGCCGTCCGGAGTCAACGCCGACCCGCCGGCGTCGGTAATCTTCGTGACGGCCGACTTGCTGAACTTCCCCGCCTTGACGGTCAGCTTCTTGGTCAGCTCGCCGTCGCCGAGGATCTTCACGGGCTTCTCGGCATCCCGGACAAGGCGGGCGGTGACCAGCGCGTCGATATCCACCTCCGCGCCGGACTCGAACGCCTCTTCCAGCGAGGCGATATTCACCACCTGGTACTCTGTGCGGAAATTCTTGTTATTGAAGCCCCGCTGCGGAATCCGGGCGAGCATGGGGTTCTGTCCACCCTCGTAGCCCAGACGCTGCTTGGCGCCCGCACGCGACTTGTAGCCCTTGTGGCCTCGGCCGGAGGTCTTGCCCTTGCCGGATCCGTCGCCACGCCCGACTCGCTTGCGCTTCTTGTTCTTTCCTGCCGCCGAGAGGATCTCTTCGAGTTTCATCAGACTTTCACTCCACGCAGTTCGCTGATCTGCTCGGCCGACCGGAGCCTCAACAGCGCGTCCATGCCCGCCTTGATAAGGTTCTTCGGGCAGGTCGAGCCATACGCCTTGGTCAGCAGGTTGTGGATGCCCGCCAGTTCAAACAGCGGGGCCACCTTCTTCCCGGCGATCACGCCGGTACCTTCACTGGCCGGGACGAGCACAATCTTGCTGGCGCCCGATCGACCGATGACCTTGTGCGGGATCGTTCCACCCTTCAGTTGGATGGGAACCATCATCTTCTTGGCCTCGGCGATTCCCTTCTCAACGGCCTGGGGAACCTCATTGGCCTTTCCGTATCCGATACCGACGCGGCCTTTCTGGTCGCCACAAACCACCAGGGCGGCGAAGGAGAACCGGCGTCCGCCTTTGACGACCTTGGAGGTCCGGTAGATCTGGATCACATTGTCCTGGATCTCGCCGTCGCCGTCGAACCCGTCGGATAATCTTTTTCGTTGCATCGCCACGATCGCTGCTCCTGTGGTTCTAGAATTCCAGCCCGCACTTGCGTGCCGCCTCGGCGAACTCCCGGATGCGCCCATGGTAGGCGTATCCGTTCCGGTCAAAGACGACCCGCTTAATGCCGGCCTCAACGGCCTTGCCCGCCAGTGCCTCGCCCACCGCGCCGGCAGCGGCCTTGTTGCCGCCGTGGTCCAGCTGCTCGCGGAGCGGGCCTTCCTGGGAGCTTGCCGCCACCAGGGTCTGACCGGCCTTGTCGTTGATAATCTGGGCGTAAATGTTCTTGTTGCTTCGGAAGATCGTCAGGCGTGGCCGCTCGGCCGTCCCGGTGATCTTCTTGCGAACACGAAGCTTACGCCGCCTGCGTCTTGCGAATTTCTTCTCTATCGCCTTCATGGTCTCTGCTCTGCGTTGTGCGGATCCCTTGCGGGAGGTTGCGATTAACCGCCCGTTCCGGCGAAGGCCTTGCCGACCTTCCGACGGACGTACTCTCCGGCGTACCGAACGCCTTTGCCCTTGTACGGCTCGGGCGGACGCTTCTTGCGGATCTGGGCGGCGAACTCACCGACGACCTGCTTGTCGGCGCCCTTGATGCTGAACTTCGCCGGGTCATTGTCACCACGGGCCGCCGGGGTCTGAACATCCACCGTCACGCCCATGGGAACCGCGAAGACCTCGGGGTGCGACTTGCCGCAATTCACCGTCAGGGTCTGACCCTGCAACTGAACGCCATACCCCACGCCGTACACTTCCATGTCCTTCTGGTAGCCCTTCGAGCACCCTTCCACCATGTTGGCGATGAGGCTGCGCGTCAGGCCGTGCAGACTTCGGGAGAAGCGGTCGTCGCCGCTACGCTCGACGCGAATTTCCTTGGCGTCCGTGTCCACCGTGACCGACACCTCCGGGCGATGCTCCCAGGAGAGCTTCCCCTGGGGACCTTCCACGGAGATGGTTCGGCCGCTGTAGGAAACGGTCACGCCGCTGACAATCGGTATGGGTGCTTTGCCTATCCGGGACATAGTTCTCTCTCACCTAGCAGACGGTGCACAGGACCTCGCCGCCGACGTTCTTCTCGCGACACTGGCGGTCGGAAAGAACCCCGTGCGACGTCGAGACGATCGCGATTCCCATCCCATCCAGCGGACTGGGAAGGTCGGCCTTGCCGCGGTACACCCGCAGGCCGGGCTTGCTGACGCGATGCACCTCTGTCACCACGTCCTCGCCCATCGGTCCGTACTTGAGATACACGCGGAGAAGGCCCTGCTTGTTGTCTTCCACACGCTTGTATTCCTTGATGTAGCCTTCTTCCTGCAGAACGCGGCAGACGCCTTCACAGATCTTCGAGGCTCGAACATTTACCACTTCGTGCCGGGCTCGAAGAGCGTTACGTACGCGCGTCAGCATGTCGGCAATTGGGTCAGACAGACTCATCTGGTCACTTCCTTCTTACCAACTGGCTTTTCTCATGCCCGGGATCTTGCCTTCGTTGGCAAGGTTTCGCAGACAGATTCGGCAGATCCGGAACTTCCGATACACGCTTCTCGCCCGGCCACACAACTCGCACCGGCGAACTTTCCGGGTGGAAAACTTCGGTGGTCTCTTGGCTTTGGCGATTCTTGATTTACTGGCCATTATTATCCTTGCTCATTCTCTCGCCGGAAGGGCATGCCCAGGAGACTCAGCAGCTCCCGCGCTTCCTCGTCCGAGTCGGCACTGGTCTGGAAGGCAATGTTCATTCCCTGCGTGAAGTTCACCGAGGCAGGGTCGATCTCCGGGAACACCGTCTGCTCCGTGAGACCCATGTTGTAGTTGCCCCGCCCGTCGAACCCCGAAGGGTTCAGCCCGCGGAAGTCTCGAACACGGGGGATCGCCAGAGACACCAGGCGATCGAAAAACTCCCACATCCGCGTGCCCCGCAGCGTTACCTTCAACCCGACCTTGCTGCCTTCACGCAGGTGGAAGTTGCTCACCGACTTGCGGGCCTTGGTCACAACGGGCTTCTGGCCTGCGATCGTCGCCAGATGCTTCTCGGCGGCTTCGAGGCGGGCTTTGTCGTTCTGTGCGTCGCCGATTCCCATGGAGATGACAATCTTCTCCAGTACCGGAACTTCCATCGGGTTGGTATACCCGAATCGCTCCTTGAGGGCGGGAATCACCTCGCTCCTGTATTGTTCTCTTACGCGTGCGACCATGATTTATCCCTGCTTGCCGGGCTTGACCTGCCCAAGCGACTCGCCACTCTTCACGGCGATCCGCTCCTTGGAACCATCCTCGTTGATCCTGAACCGTACCCGCGTGGCCTGGTCGGTCTTCGGGTCCACCGGAAGCACATTGGAGATATGAATCGGCATCTCCTTCTGAATCCGGCCGCCCTGGGGATTCTGACGCGACGGACGCAGATGGCGGTAGACCCGGTTGATGCCCTGAACCAGGACCTTCTCCCGCTTGGGGTAGACCCGCAGGACTTCACCAACCTTGTTGATGTCCTCGCCCGCGATCACCTTGACCATATCACCTTTTTTCACATGCCGTGCCATCGTCAGACCACCTCTGAGGCCAGCGAAACAATCTTCATGTAGTTCTTCTCGCGGAGTTCGCGGGCCACCGCACCGAAGATTCGCGTGCCTCGGGGGTTGCCGTCACCGTCGACGACGACGGCCGCCGGACGATCGAACTTCACGTAGCTTCCGTCCTGCCGGCGAACCGGGTGGGCTGTCCGCACCACCACGCACCGCACGATCTCGCCGTCCTTGACGGCTCCTCCGGGCTGGGACTTCTTCACCGAGCAGATCACCAGGTCGCCCAGCGAAGCCGTCCGACGCGTGTATCCGCCCGTCCGGGTGGATCCGCCCAGCACGCGGATGACGCCCACAATCCGGGCACCACTGTTGTCCGCGACTTCCAAGCGTGTTTCTTGCTGAATCACGAGCCTATTCCTTCCCGGCGACGCCGGTCACGGTCGCCCCGGCACGGACCACGCGTACCAGCCGCCACGATTTGTTCTTGCTGATCCGACGGCAGGGAACGATCTCCACAATGTCGCCCAGCTTGGCGACCTCATGGGGGTCGTGAACCGCCAGCCGTGTGCGGCGACGAATGTACTTGCCGTACTGCGGATGCTTCTGGAGGTGCTCGATGTCCACCCGGATGGTCTTCTGACCTCCGGTGGAGGACACCGTGCCACGCCTGATCCGCGTCAGCCCGGCCGTCTTGTTTTCCTGTGATTCACTCATATCGTTTCGTTCTCACCAAGCCTGGGTTACGCCTTTTTCTCGTTGTCCAACTCGCGCTGACGGGCCACCGTCATGATGCGGGCAATGTCCCGCTTGGCCTTCTTGAGCATCGAGGGGTTCTCGAGCTTTTCCGTAACCGCCTGGGCCCGAATGTCAAACAGGTGGCGATGCACCCGGTTGAGCTCGTTGACCAACTCCTCGTCGTTCAGTTCGCGAATCTCGTCAATCTTCATCACTTGCCTCGATGTCCTAAATGGTGCCGCTTCGGTGCGCCATCCGGCAGCGGATGGGCATCTTGTTGGCCATACGACGCATCGCGTCACGCGCGGTCGCCTCGTCCACACCGGCGATCTCGAAGAGAATCGTGCCCGGCTTGACCACGGCGACCCATTCCTTCGTCTCGCCTTTGCCCTTCCCCATGCGGGTTTCAAGGGGCTTGGCGCTGATGGGCTTGTCCGGGAAGACCCGGATGTACACCCTGCCTTCGCGGTGCAGGAAGTGCGTCGCCGCCACTCGGCCGGCTTCGAGCTGACGGGCGGATATCCAACCCGACTCGGTCGCCTGCAGGCCGAAGTCCCCAAACGCCACAGTGTGACCCCGGGTCGCGTTGCCCTTCATCTTGCCCCGCATCTGCTTGCGGTGTTTGACTCGTTTTGGCATCAACGGCATGGTTTTGCCCTTCCACTGGCCTTGTTGCTATCTGCTCGTCCCGCAGGACGTGGGGGTTTCTCGACTAGCTCTCGGAGCTTTCGGTGCTCTCGCCGCCGGGCTTCTCGCCTTCGGGCTTGGCGGGGGCTTGCTCGGCCTTCGGGGCTTCCTCGGTCTTGGCCTGCTCGCCGCCCTCTTTCTGCTCGGTCTTGCTCGCCTCGGCTGCCCGGCGGGCACCCAACCTCGAACCTCCGGGACGCGGGCTCGCCGGGGTAGACTTCTCGTCACGTCGGCCGCGTCGTCCGCCACGACGGGCTCCCCCGGCGCCACCACCGCCACCGCCGCCACGTCGCGGGGGACGCCGTCCACCGCGTCCACCACCGGGTCCGCCGGCAGGGGCCTGCTCTTCGGGGCGTTCCTCGCCGAACATCCCGCGGTAGATCCAAACCTTCACGCCGATCGTACCGTAGGTGGTGTGACAAGGGACGAATCCGTAATCTACATCCGCCTCCAGCGTCTGCAGCGGGACCGAACCGAAGTTTGTCGTCTCGGTGCGGCACATCTCCGCACCGCCCAGGCGCCCGGAAACCTGCACGCGGACGCCTTTGGCACCGGCGAGCATCGTTCCCTCGGCACGCTGCTTGAGTGTCCGACGGAAGCTCGAACGCCGCTTGAGCTGTTCGCTGATGCCCTCGGCTACCAGCATCGCGTCCAGGTCCGGGTTGCGGATCTCGACAATATTAATGTTCACGCGACGGTCGGTCAGGTCTTCCAGTGCGTTCTTGAGACGGTCGACCTCCGCTCCCTTCGGGCCGATCACCAGGCCCGGCCGGGCGGTCTTCAGCGAAACCTTCACCTCTTCGCGGGTCCGCTCGATCTCGATCGCCGCGATCGCCGCATACGGAGGTTGACGATTCAATCGGTCGTCGATGAACTTCCGCATCCGCTGGTCTTCAACCAGGAACTCTCCGAAGTTGCTCTTCGGGGCGAACCAGCGGCTTTTCCACCCGAGGGTGATGCCTGTGCGGAATCCGATTGGAGATACTTTCTGTCCCATTCTCGCGCCTCTGCTACTGTTGATCCTGCTCGACAACCACGGTGATGTGGCTGGTTCGCTTGCGGATAATGTGTGCCCGTCCACGGTCTTTCGGCCGGAACCGCTTCATCGTGGGACCCTCGTCAATCCGGATCTCCTTGACGAACAGCAGGTCCATGTCGGCCTGGGCTTCATTGGCGTTCGCTGCCGCGGTCGAAAGAACCTTCGAGACCATCGGCGCCCCACGGTGGGGCGAAAACTTCAGGATGTCCAGAGCGTGCTGAACGTCCCTGCCACGAATCAGGTCGCCCAGCGGACGAACCTTCCGGGCACTGATGCGGGCGAACTTGTGTGTGCTATGCCAAGCCATACCTGTCGGCTCCTGATGGCGAAACTCGCTGCTGTGAGGACCTTATCGGCCGCCTGCCATGTGACCACGGAACAGCCGGGTCATACTGAATTCTCCCAGCTTATGGCCGACCATGTCCTCGGTTACCTGTACCTTGTTGAACACCTTCCCGTTATGCACCTCGAAGGCGTATCCGACAAACTCCGGAACGATCGTGCAGGACCGCGCCCAGGTCCGAATCGGCGACCGATCACCGGTCTGCTCGGCCTTCATGACCTTGCGGAACAGCTTCTCGTCGACAAACGGGCCTTTTTTAGCACTTCGCGTCATGACGTTTCCTCATCCTTACAGCGTCAGCTGGCCGCCGCGCCGACTCCGGCGACGACGAATAATCAAGTTATTGCTGGGTTTGCGCTTACGGCGCGTCTTGCCGCCCTTGGACAGTTTCCCCGCCGGCGAGCAAGGCTGGCGTCCGCCGGCACGGCGACCTTCGCCGCCGCCCATCGGGTGGTCCACCGGGTTCATCGCCGAGCCACGAACGCGGGGACGTCGGCCGAGGTGACGCATTCGGCCGGCTTTGCCCATCCGACGCGACTGCCACTCGACATTGCCCAACTGTCCCAGCGTCGCACGACAGGCGGCGTTGACCATCCGCATCTCGCCCGACGGCAGGATCAGGTGGGCCATCTTGCCGTCACGGGCACCCAGACGGGCCACCCCACCGGCGGTGCGAACCATCTGTCCGCCCCTGCCGGGAGTCAACTCGATGTTGTGTACTTCCATGCCCACCGGAATCGAATACAGCGGCATGCAGTTGCCCAGGCGGGGTTCGACCTTCTCACCGGAGATGATCTCCTGGCCCACCTTCAGCCCCTGCGGGGCCAGCACGTAGCGCTTCTCCCCGTCGGCGTACTCGACCAGGGCAATGTTTACCGAGCGGTTCGGATCGTACTCGATGGTCTTGACCGTGGCGGGGGCGTCGTCCTTGTTCCGCTTGAAGTCGATCACGCGGTAGCGACGCTTATGCCCGCCGCCGCGATGCCGCGACGTGATCCGACCCTGGTGGTTGCGCCCACCGGTCTTCTTCAGCGGACGAAGCAGCGACTTCTCGGGCTTGTCCGTCGTCACGTCCGCGCGGATCAGAACGTTCGAGTTCCGACGCCCGGCAGAGGTTCGTTTGTATTTCTTGATTGGCATGGTTCAGGCCTTGTTCGTTTCTCTAGAACAGGTCGATATGGTCGTCCGGGTGCAGCTCGACCATGGCTTTCTTCCAGTGTTTCGTGTTGGACATCCATCGTCCCACGCGGCGGGGCTTGCCCTTGCGGTTGGCCGTCCGAACCGAGATCACGCGGACCCCGTAGAGCTTCTGGACGGCCTGCTTGATCTGAATCTTATTGGCCTTGGGGTTGACCTCGAAGCTATACGCGTTGTTTGCATCGGCCTGGTGGGTGCCCTTCTCGGTCACCAGCGGGCGGACGATAATGTTGTAGATTTCGGTCTTCACGCCTGGTCCTCCTGTCCGATCAGGGCCTTCATCGCCTCGACGGTCACGAGCATCTTCGGCCTCATCACCACGTCGAAGGCGTTGAGCTCTTCGGTGATGCGGACCGTCAGGTCCGGGATGTTCCGCGAGGAGAGGTAGACGTTGCTGTCGCGATCCGCCAACGCCAGCAGGCAGCGGCGGTTGATTTCGAGGTTCTGCAGAACGGCGGCCATCTCTTTGGTCTTCGGGGCGTCCATCGACAGCCCGTCGACGATCTTGAAGTCTTCGCCTTGAAGCTTGGCGAGGATCGCCGAGTTCAGCGCTGCTTTCCGCATACCCTTGGGAAGCTTCTTGCGGGCGGCGTAAGGCCTCTTGGCGAAGGCGACCCCACCGCCGCGTACCTTATGAGTACGCAACGCACCGCGCCGGGCGTTGCCGGTGCCCTTCTGGCGGAAGAGCTTCTTGCCCGAACCGGCGACCATTCCGCGGCTGCGATTGGCGGCAGAGCCTTGGCGCTTGTTGAGGTGGTACGCGACCACCGCCTGCTTGAGGACCGAGGCGTTCACCTCGCCGCCAAAGACGGCTTCGTCGACCTGCATCGTGTCGACCTGTTCGCCGCTTGTGTTGTATACTGGCACTTCCAACATGGCTGGTTTCCTACCGACCCTGACGGGTCTCTGTGCTACTGCGAACCCTTCGCTGTCTTGCTCGTGCGAACCATCACGTACCCGCCGTTGGGGCCGGGAACCGCGCCCCGAACCAGCAGCAGGTTGTTTTCCTTGTCGATGCTCACCAGACGCTGATTCCGCATCGTGCGGCGGACGTTGCCGTACTGCCCGGCCATCCGCTTGCCCTTCTTGATCTTCGGGCCGGTACCGGCGTTCGAAGAGTGGCTGGCAATCGAGCCCGGGCTGCGGTGCTTTCGTTCCACACCGTGCGTGGCCAGTTGACCCTTGAACCCGTAACGACGCATGCCGCCGGAGAAGCCCCGACCTTTGGTCGTGCCCACCACGTCCACGACGTCGACGTCCTCAAACGCCTCGACCGTGATGGTCTGTCCCTGTTCGACGTCCAGTTGGTCCTCGCCGAGGCGAAACTCGCGGACGTACTTCTTGGGCTTGGCGTCCGCCTGTTTGGCGTGGCCGATGGCGGGCTTCCGGGCCCGCTGGGCCTTGACGTCCTCAAAACCAAGCTGCATGGCACTGTACCCGTCACTCTCGACGGTCTTGACCTGCAGCACGCTGCACGGGCCGGCCTGAATGACGGTCACCGGGTGAAGCACTCCCGTCTCGTCATACACCTGCGTCATGCCAATCTTTTTGCCCAGAATCGCGGCAAGCATCATGGAATCCTCTAGGCCTTGATCTTAATGAACACGCCGGCCGGGACTACCAGGCGATTCAACGCCTCGATCGTCCGTACGGTCGGCTCGTAAATGTCAATGATCCGCTTGTGCGTCCGCATCTCGAACTGCTCCCGCGACTTCTTGTTGACGTGCGGGCTGCGGAGCACCGTGTATCGCTCGATCCGCGTGGGGAGGGGGATCGGTCCACGGGCACGGGCACCGGTCCGTTCGGCGTGGTCGACGATGTCCTTCGACGACGCGTCCAACGCACGGTGATCGTACGCCTCCATCCGTATGCGAATTCTGTCCTGAAGCATGGGGAAACTCTCCGAAGCCTTGGTCCTTGGTGCTCTCTGCGGCGTAAGGTGCAGAGCTTGTCCAAGATACTCAGCAAACTTTAGTTGTCAACTCCGCTCTTAACTTTTTCCCGGTCTTTTCCGGAACAATCTTAATACAGCCCGATTCCGACCGGTCGCCGGAGCGAAATGCTAGTAGTACTTCATGATCTCCTCGGCCACCTGCGTCGGGGCCGGGGCGTATGTGTGCGGTTCCATCGTGCTGGTCGCCCTGCCCTGCGTCAGCGAGCGAAGGGCGGTAGTATAGCCAAACATCTCCGCCAGCGGCGCCAGGGCGTACAGGATGCGGAACTGCCCTCGCTGTTCGATCTCGCGGATCTCACCACGACGCGAGTTCAGATCGCCTGTGACGGCTCCGAGATACTCATCCGGTGTGGACACCTGCAGTTTCATCAATGGTTCCAGGAAGACCGGCTTGGCGTTGGCAACCGCCTGGTCGAACGCCAGCGAAGCCGCCTGACGGAACGCCACCTCCGTGCTGTCCACCGGATGGTTCTCGCCGCCCAGAAGCGTCGCACGGACGTTGAGCATCGGATAGCCCGCCTGCGGGCCGGAGGTTGCGCTGTCTCGCACGCCTTCCTCGACGGCCGACACAAACTCCTTGGGGACGTCCTCAACGTCGGCCTGGTTGATGAACTGGATCGCGTCCTCGTCCGGGCCTGGCTGGATGGCTTCGACCTTCAGGCGGACCACGGCGAACTGCCCCCGCCCGCCCAGCTGGCGTTCGAAACGCCCCTCGCTGGTGGCCGAGCCCATGATCGCTTCCTTGTAGGAGACCTTCGGGCGACCCACGCGGACATCCAGGCCCTGCTCGCGGGTGAGCTTGTGCACCACGACCTCCAGGTGCAACTCGCCCATGCCCGAGATGGTCGTCTGCCCGGTTTCTTCCTGGAAGCTGTAGCGGAAGCTGGGGTCCTCGCGCTTCAACGTGTTCAGCGCGTCGATCATCCCGTCTTTGTCCGCGTTGGTTCGCGGCTCGATGCTCAGTGTGATCACCGGCTCGGGGTATTCGAGCTTCTCCAGGATGATCGGGTGTTTCGGGTCGCACAGCGTGTCGCCCGTCAGCGAATTCCGCAGACCCACCAGCGCGGCAATCTCGCCGGCCTGGATCGCGTCGGCCCCGGTGCGCTGCGAGGCGTGCATCCGCCAGATGCGAGAGACGTTCTCCTTCTTGCCCTGCGTGCTGTTGAGCACGCGAGTGCCCGTCTTGAGCGTTCCGCTGTAGACCCGGGCAAAGTGCAGATCGCCGTGCTTGTCCGAAACGATCTTGAACACCAGCGCCGCCAGAGGCTCGGCCGGGTCCGGATGACGGTAGAGCGTCTCCTTTTCTTTCGTGTCGGCCAACCCTTCTACCGGCGGGACGTCCAGCGGGCTGGGAAGGTAGCGGACGACCGCGTTCAGCAGCGGCCGAACGCCCATATGTTTCAACGCCGAGCCGCACAACACCGGGTGAATCTCGCCGATCAGCGTCCCTTTGCGGATGGCCCGGTGGATCTCGTCCAAATCGAGAGGCTGTTCGTGGAGGTACTTCTCCATCAATTCGTCGTCGTACTCAGCAACGGCTTCGATCAGCTCGCTCCGCATGACCTCGGCCAACTCTTTGAGATCCTCGGGAATCTCCTCCTCGCGGAGAGTCGTTGCGACGTCCTCGGGATCGTAGTAATACGCCTTCCGGGTGAGCAGATCGACCTGCCCGGCGAACTCATCGCCGGCACCGATGGGCATCTGCAGCACCACCGGGTTGCCTTGCAGGCGGGCGCGGATTTCCTCGACGACGTTCTCGAAGTCCGCTCCGAGGCGGTCCATCTTGTTCACGAAGCACAGCCGGGGGACCTTGTAACGGTCCGCCTGATGCCACACCGTTTCGGTCTGCGCCTCGACGCCGCCAACCGCGCAGAACACCGCGACCGCACCGTCCAGAACGCGAAGCGATCGCTCGACCTCGATGGTGAAATCCACGTGCCCGGGTGTGTCGATCAGGTTGATCGGGTGCTTGGCCCATACCAGCGAGGTGGCGGCGGAGGTGATGGTGATCCCGCGTTCCTGCTCCTCGGTGAGGTAGTCCATGACCGCAGTCCCGTCGTGCACCTCGCCGATCTTGTGCGTTCGGCCTGCGAAGTAGAGCACGCGTTCGGTGACGGTGGTCTTCCCGGCATCGATGTGGGCCATGATGCCGATGTTCCGGACTGTTTTGAGGTCTACGGGCATAGTTCCGTTCAGTTGCACCGACAGCGCAGCCGCGGAGCGGGCCGGACATCCCGGCGCGCACGGATCGGCCGTGTCTGGGGGTAAACAAACGCATCGCCGACGGGTTCGGGTCCCGTCGACAGCCGACCTTCGATCCGTCGCCCCGAAAGGACGCCGGGCAGGTCGACCCGGTTGTCTTATCCCATCGGCCCTTGCGGGCCTCGTCGAGCCCCGGCGGAAGCTTGCCCCACCGGGGTCACCCGCACTTTGCCCGGATCGTCCCAACCACTGGGGCGATCCATCCGGGCAGATACAGGCGATTCAATCAACACCGCTTCCTCGGCTGAGACTGAGCCGATCGTCACGGAATGATTCTGCTGCATGCTGCTTGTCGCCATCGACCCATCGTCGACGGCGGGTATCTCATTGTGCTGTAAGGCTATCGACCCCACGCGAAGTGGGCAAACGCCTTGTTCGCGTCGGCCATCCGGTGCACGTTTTCTCGCGTGCTGACGGCCGCTCCTTCGCCATTGTAGGCAGCGACGATCTCCGCCGCCGCCCGCTCGTGGGTCGGTCGGCCGCTGCCCGAACGCATTGCGTCCCGCATCCATCGCATCGCCAGCGAGAGCTGACGCTTGCCGCTGACGGGCATGGGAACCTGGTAATTCGCACCGCCGACGCGCTTCGAGCGGACTTCCAGGCGGGGCTTGACGTTCTCGATGGCCTTCTCGAAGACCTCGATGGCCGTGGCGTCTTCCACGCGTTTCTCGACAATGTCCAGCGCCCTGTACATCATTCGCTGGGTGGTGCTCTTCTTGCCGTCGTACATCATGACGTTGATGAACTTCGCCAGGAGCTTGCTCTTGTAGCGCGGGTCGGGACGGAGCTGATCCGTCGAAGCGGTAAATCGTTTGTATGCCATGGTCTTCCTGTTGTCGTCGGCGGGGTCAACGCCGTCGACCTCATCCTTCCTGGGGGCCGCGATTGGCCCGGGTTTAGTGCTCGCCAGTACTCTCGCCCACCATCGAGCGAGTGTGAGTCCAGCTGTTGTGCTCCCCGCCGCTTGGCCGGGAAAAATCTGTCACCGTTGTGGAGCTACTTGGGCTTCTTCTGGCCGTACTTGCTTCGGCCCTGCTTGCGATCGTCGACGCCCGCACAGTCCAGCGCCCCGCGGACGATATGATATCGCACGCCCGGCAGGTCGCGAACACGCCCGCCACGGACGAGCACGATCGAGTGCTCCTGGAGGTTGTGGTCGATCCCGCCGATGTAGGCGGTCACCTCTTTGCCGTTGCTCAGGCGGACACGGGCCACCTTACGCAGCGCGGAGTTGGGCTTTTTCGGCGTGACCGTCTTGACCAGAAGGCACACGCCCCGCTTCTGGGGGCACTGATCCAGCGAAACGTTCTTCTTTTTCGCCTTGACCTTGCGCCGCGACTTGCGGACCAGTTGGTTAATCGTCGGCATTCTTCTACCTCTGTATGGGTTCCGTCAGTGTGTCGGTTTCCGTGCCCGCTCAGCTCTGCCCCGAAAGGGCCTGCTGCACCGCCTGGGTAATCTGGGCTTCGGTCAGTTCTTCGTCTTCGCTGGGGGCACTGATCATGTCCACCAGTTCCACCGCCCGCTTGATCCGCATCTCCAGGTACGGCTTGAAGCTCGTACCGGCCGGGATCAGGTGACCGAGAATCACGTTTTCCTTCAGGCCCCGCAACTCGTCGACCTTGCCGGCCAGCGACGCCTCGGTGAACACCTTCGTGCTCTCCTGGAAGCTCGCTGCCGAGAGGAAACTCTCCGACTGCAACGATGCCTTCGTGATGCCCAGCAGCAACGTGGTGGCCGTGGCCGGTTTCGGCCGGCGCGTCTTGGCCGGCTGACCGCCGTCGGCTTCCACGTCCAGGTTCGCCTGCTCGATGCGGTCCTTCTCGACGATCTCGTCTTCCACGAAGTCCGTGTCGCCCGGATCAATGATCCTCATCGATTTGGCGAGCCGTTCATTCTCTTCACGGAACCGGAACTTGTCAATAACATCTCCGGGCAAAAGTTCCGAATCGCCCACGCTGTCCACGCGGACCTTCCGGAGCATCTGCGAGAGAATCACTTCGATGTGCTTGTCGTTGATCGTCACGCCCTGGCTGCGGTAGACGCTCTGGACCTCTTCCAGCAGGTACCGCTGCAGCGCTTCCTCACCGCGAATGGCGAGAATATCGTGCGGAACCAGCGGGCCTTCGGTGAGCGGATCGCCCGACTCGACATAGTCGCCCGTATGAACCAGCAGGTGACGGTCGTGCGGGACGTGGTGCTCGCGTTCCATGCCCGACTCGGACCGTACGATGATGGTCATCTTTCCGCGACGTTTGTCGGTTCGCAGTTCCACCCGGCCGGAAATCTCGGCCATGGCGGCGGGCTCTTTCGGTTTGCGGGCTTCGAAAATCTCCGTCACACGCGGCAGGCCGCCGGTGATATCCTGCGTTCCGGACATCTCCCGGGGCTGACGGGCCAGCAACGCACCGGCCTTGAGGGTCTGCCCCTCTTCGACCTCGATGCGCGCCTTGGCGGGCAGGTAGTGGAAGTCCAGCACCTTCCCGTCCTTGTCCTCGATGAGAATTCGCGGGTGCATCTCGCCCTTGTGCTCGACGACGACGTACCGCCCGGCGCCGCGCTCGGCTTCGAGGCGGACCGTCTCCCCTTCCTCGATGTCCTGGAAGCGAACGATTCCGTCGGCTTCGGCGAGAATCGGAACCCGGTGCGGGTCCCACGTGACCAATCGCTGGCCGGGCTTGACCTTCTCGCCCTCGGCGACGAGGATCACCGCACCGTAGGGGATCTTGTACTTCTCCAACTCGCGGTCCTTATCGTCCAGCACGGCGACCTCGCCGTTTCGCTTCAGCGCCACGAGCATGTGCTCGCCGGAGGGCACTTCCGCTTCGACCACGTTGAGCTGGCGATATTCGACCTTGCCCGCAGCGGCAGAGAGAATCTCGTTGTCCAGCACCGCCTTGGTCGCCACACCACCGGTGTGGAATGTACGCATCGTCAGCTGCGTGCCCGGCTCGCCGATCGACTGGGCGCCGATGATGCCCACGGCCAACCCCTCTTCCACCAGTCGCCCCGTGGAGAGGTCCTGGCCGTAGCAGCGGGCACAGATCCCCAGCGGGCTTTCGCAGGTCAGCGGGCTTCGAACGCGGATCGAGTCCACGTTGAGATCCTCGATACGCCGGGCCATCTCGTCGGTGATGACCTGGTTCTCCTTGACGATGGTTTCGTCGGTCTTCGGATCGATGATCGAGTCGCGCGCGATTCGACCCAGAACGACCTCTCGCAGAGGCACGTCGACCTGCTCGCCCTTGTAAATCGCCGATTTCTGGATGCCACGCTCCGTCCCGCAGTCCAGCTTGGTGACGATCACGTTCTGCGCGACGTCGGCGAGCTTACGGGTGAGATACCCCGAGTCGGCCGTCTTCAACGCCGTGTCGGCCAAGCCCTTACGGGCACCGTGCGTCGAGGAGAAGTACTCCAGCACGCTGAGGCCTTCACGGAAGTTGGACTTGATCGGTGTCTCGATGATCTCGCCGGAAGGCTTGGACATCAGACCACGCATCCCCGCAAGCTGGCGGATCTGGTCGATGTTGCCTCGCGCGGCCGAGTCGATCATCAACCACACCGGGTTGAGGTAGCTGGGCAGCTCCTTTCGGACATCGCCTTCCAACGCCGCTCGCAGGCTGTTGGTGACCGCTTCGCGAGCGTGGATCCACACGTCGATGATCTGGTTGTGACGCTCACCGTCGGTAATCGCGTCGTCGCGGTAGTCCTTCTCGATCCGGTCGACGCGCTTCTGCGCCTGGGCGAGGAGGTCTTCCTTGTTGGCAGGGACCGTCAGGTCCGTCACGCCGAAGGACAGCCCCGCGAGGGTCGACTGACGGAAGCCGAGGTTCTTGATGTCGTCCAGCAGATTCAGCGTCGCCTTCTTGCCCAGGGCGGCGTAGCAGTCGGAAATAACCCGGCCGCTGCCTCGCTGGGAGAGCGGATAGTTGTAGAACGCCAGCCCCTCGGGCAGGATGTCGTTGAAGAAGCAGCGACCGACCGTCGTAACGATTCGGCCACTCTCGGCGACGGTCATCCCTTCCGAATCAATCACCTGCAGGTCCTTGGGCACGCGGAGGAGCACCTTCGAGTGCATCCCGATGAGCCCGAAGGAGTACGCCTGGATCACCGCGTGGCGATCCTTGAAGACAGGATATTCATTGCCGTCGGAGTGCTTGACGAGATGCAGATTCTCGTCGACGTGCTCATCGCCGCCTTCGCACGTGAGGTAATAGATGCCCAGAACGATGTCCTGCGTCGGACGCATGATGGGCGACCCGTCGGCAGGCGAGAAAATATTGTTCGTCGAGAGCATCAGTACATGCGTCTCGGCCTGTGCCTCGATCGACAGCGGAAGGTGGACGGCCATCTGGTCGCCGTCGAAGTCCGCGTTGAAGCCCTTGCACGCCAGGGGATGGAGGCGAATGGCGTTGCCTTCCACCAGTACCGGCTCGAACGCCTGAATCCCCATCCGGTGCAGCGTCGGTGCGCGGTTGAGCATCACCGGATGCTGGTAGATGACCTCTTCCAGCACGTCCCAGATCTCCCGGTCACGCCGTTCGAGCATCTTCTTGGCGGATTTGATCGTATCGGCCAACCCGCGGTCTTTGAGCTTGCGGATGATGAACGGCTGGAACAGCTCCAGGGCGATTTTCTTGGGCAGCCCGCACTGGTTGAGCTTGAGGTCCGGACCGACGACAATCACCGATCGACCCGAGTAGTCCACGCGCTTGCCCAGCAGGTTCTCGCGGAAACGTCCCTGCTTGCCCTTGATCATATCGGTGAGCGATTTCAGGGGGCGATTGGCCGTTCCCTGAACCGGGCGGCGGCAGCGGTTGTTGTCGAACAGAGCGTCGACGGCCTGCTGCAGCATGCGTTTTTCGTTGCGGATGATGACCTCGGGGGCGTTGAGGTCCATCAGCTTCTTGAGGCGGTTGTTGCGATTGATGATCCGCCGGTACAGATCGTTGAGGTCGGAGGTGGCGAAGTTGCCGCTCTCCAGCAGCACCAACGGCCGAAGGTCCGGCGGAATCACCGGGATTACCCCCATAACCATCCATTCGGGATTGTTGCCCGAAAGGCGGATGCTCTCGACCAGCTTCAGACGCTTGGTGAGGTCCTTGGTCTTCTGCTTGGAGTTCGTGTCACGCAGGCCCTGGCGAAGGTCCTTGACCAGTTGTTCCAGGTCAAGCTTGCCGAGCAGTATTTCGATCGCCTCGGCGCCCATGCCGGCCTTGAACGCGTTGTGATACTTCTCCAACGCCGAGCGGTACTCTTCCTCGTTGAGAAGTTGCTTGTCCTTCAGCGGCGTCTCGCCGGGGTCGGTGACGACGTACTCCTGGAAGAGGATGACCTTTTCCAGGTCGGCCGTCTTCATCGCCAGCAGCGTCGCCAGGCGGCTGGGCAGCGCCTTGAAATACCAGATGTGCACCACGGGAGCGGCGAGGTTGATGTGCCCCATCCGCTTGCGACGCACGCGCGAGTGGGTCACCTTCACGCCGCAGCGGTCGCAGATGATGCCCTTATGCTTGGTGCCCTTGTACTTGCCGCACGCGCACTCCCAGTCGCGCTCGGGCCCGAAGATCCGCTCGCAGAAGAGTCCATCCTTCTCGGGGCGGTAGGTCCGGTAGTTGATGGTCTCGGGTTTCTTGACTTCACCGAACGACCAGCTGCGGATGTCGTTGGGCGAGGCGAGAAGAATCTTCACCGAGCCATAATCGTTGATCCTGTCGTATACACTGTCAGCCATGATCTATTGCTCCTGTCTGCGCCTATGCGCCGCGTGCTTCGGTATGGGGCTTGGCCAACTGCCACCGCCGGGTGCCCGGTTGAGGACACAGCGTCCGGTCCTGCGTATCGGTAACCCGACACGTCAGATTGGTCTCCACGAAATAGGCCCGGTCCGGTCGCCACAACTCCCAGTTTGTATCCATACTCGCGTCCGAACCGACATGATCGGGAAACATGCTCAGCACCAGACCTGTGGTAAATTCCAGCCGAAAATCCCAGCCTTCGGTGATCTCGACGTGACGGACCGTCTTGCCGATCACCTGACCGATCGCGGCTTCGCAGGTATCCCGGTCACTGTCCGAACTCGCCATCGGTCCGTTTGAATCAGCCATTCTCCACGAACACCACACGACAAGCTGATTCTCGCCTTTGAGCGTGTCATACTCGGCAGGATGTGGGGTCACAGGAATTCCCTTGGCCTCGCGACGCCTGCGCAGATCGGCAATCGCCGCGACCTCTTCCGCGTCCCGCCGAATCTTACGCCCCAGATCCATCGCAAACGTGCAACCCACGCTCACGTAGGCATACCAGCACCGCTTCGCCTCCAGGGAAGCTCGAATCTCAGCAGCGGCCAGAATGTCTGCAGTGTTCTGTGGCACGGTTTGCTCACTTCTTGGGGAAGTCCCGAAGAACGTCCCTGGCTTCCTCTACGATCTCCCGGTATGTCAGCTTACGCCCGGTAATCTGCCGATGAAGCAGCCGTCGTTGCTGGCGCGACAACCCCAGCCGGTGAACCACCTCATCGATCATCTTGATATCACGCTTTCTGACCATTCGACCCCCGTGGCGGAACACGGATTTCGCCCCGGTTGTCTCAGATCAGCTTCTTCTTCTCCAGCTGAATGTTCAGGCCCAGTCCTCGCAGCTCGTTGCAGAGCACATCGAAGCTCACCGGCGTGCCGGCTTCGAGGGTATTGGCGCCCTTGACCATCGATTCGTAAATCTTGGTCCTGCCCTCCACGTCGTCGCTCTTGACGGTGAGCAGTTCCTGCAGCGTGTAGCTCGCGCCGTACGCCTCCAGGCCCCACACTTCCATCTCGCCGAACCGCTGGCCGCCCGTGCGGGCTTTTCCGCCCAGGGGCTGCTGGGTAATCAGCGAGTACGGGCCCGTCGCACGGGCGTGGATCTTCTCGTCCACCAAGTGGTGGAGCTTGTTCATGTAGATGTACCCGACGGTGGTCTTCTGGTCGAACGGGTCGCCGGTCCTGCCGTCGTAGAGCTGGATCTTGAGGTCTTCGGGCATCTCGGCCAGCAGCTCGCGCGTGTCGCCGGCGGCCTGGACCACCTGCGGATCGGCCAGGCGCTTGCGAACGTGCTCGTTGGCTTCCTTGACCACATCGATGATTTCCTGCTCGGTGGCCCCGTCGAATACCGGCGTGACCGCCTGGAACCCCAGCACCGCCGCCGCCCATGCCAGGTGCGTCTCGAGGATCTGCCCGACGTTCATACGTCCGGGCACACCCAGCGGGTTGAGCACGATGTCCACCGGCGTCCCGTCGTCCAGGAAGGGCATGTCCGCCTCGGGCACGATTCGGGCGATGACGCCCTTGTTGCCGTGCCGCCCTGCCATCTTGTCGCCCACGCCAAGCTTCCGCTTGGTGGCGACGAGGATCTTGACCATCTCCAGCACGCCGGAGGGCAGCTCGTCGCCGCGCTTCATGTGCTCGAGCTTACGCTCGGTTTCGCTGCGGATCTCTTCAATCCGAGGCCAATAGTTCCTGTAGATCTTCTCGGCCTGCTCCTTGGCGGTAGCAGAACCCTTCATCCACTGGGCATTGAAGTTCTCGATCTGCTCGATGATCACTTCGTTGATATCGCTCTGGCCGACCTTCTGACGGGTGGTCGGGTCCACCATCTCGGTCCCGAGCACGTCGTTGATGTCGGCCACCATCTTCCGGAAGACCTGGATCAGCGAATCCTGCTGGGCCTTCTCGTACTCCTTCATCTCCCGGTTGAGATCTTTCTTTCGCTCGTCGGACATGTGCATCCGTCGGCTGAAGCGGCGGGTGTCGATCACCACGCCTTCCTCGCCGGCGGGCAGCTCGAGGCTGTCGTTCTTGACGTCCTCGCCGGCCCGGCCGAAAATGGCATGCAGGAGCTTCTCTTCGGGGGTCAGCTCGCTTTTGGACTTCGGCGAGACCTTGCCCACAAGGATATCCCCGGGACCCACATGCGTGCCGATCTGCACCACGCCGTTGGCATCGAGGTTCGAAAGAGCCTTCTCCGAGACGTTGGGAATCTCGCGGGTGAACTCCTCGCGACCCAGCTTGGTCTCGCGGATCTCCACCTCGTACTCTTCCAGGTGAACGCTGGTAAACGCGTCGGTTTTCAGCAGCCGCTCGGAGATGACGATCGCGTCCTCGAAGTTGTAGCCGTCATACGTCATGAAGGCCACCAGCACGTTGCGACCCAGTGCAAGCTCGCCGTCGTACGTCGAGGACCCGTCGGCGATGACCTGTCCCTTCTTGACCCGCTGACCTTCCCGGACGATGGGCTTCTGGTTGAGACAGGCCCGTTCGTTCAGTCGGCCGAACTTCACCAAGGGGTATTCGTCGGCGTTGTCCAGAACGATTTTCGCCGAGTCCACGTACGTCACCTGCCCGTCCTTGCGGGAGCGGGTGACCATCGAGGAGTTCTCCGCCACCGGGCGTTCCAGTCCGGTCGCCACGATCGGAGGCTCGGACCGCACCAGCGGAACCGCCTGCCGCTGCATGTTTGAACCCATCAGGGCGCGGTTGGCGTCGTCATGCTCCAGGAACGGAATCAAGGCTGCCGAGATGCCCACCGTCTGCTTGGGCGAAATGTCCACGAAGTCCACGTCCTGGCTGTCCACGAGGCGCACCTCGCCCTTCACCCTCGCCAGGACCTGCCCCTTCTGGAGCTCCTTGCCCTTGCTCTCGGGATCCAGCGATTCGGGCGGTGCCAGAACCGACTCCATCTCCTCGTCGGCACGGAGATGGACGATTTCTTCGGTCATCTTGCCGTTCCTGCAGCGACGGTACGGCGTGGTCAAAAAGCCGTAATCGTCCACCCCGGCGTAAATGCCCATCGATGTGATCAGGCCGATGTTGTTGCCTTCCGGCGTCTCGATCGGACACACGCGGCCGTAGTGGGAGATGTGAACGTCCCGCACCTCAAAACCGGCTCGTTTACGGTTCAGGCCGCCCGGGCCCAACGCCGAAAGACGACGCTCGTGCACCAGTTGCGACAGCGGGTTCTGCTGGTCGACCACCTGCGAGAGCTCGCCGCGGCCGAAGAAATAATCGATGCTCGACGAGATGCTCTTGGAGTTCACCAGCTCGGCGATCTTGGTCAGTTCGTTGGGGTCTTTCAGGCTCATCCGCTCCTGCACGGTGCGGCGGAGCTTGAGGAAGCCCTTGCGAAGCTCGTCCATCGCCAGCTCGTCGATCGTTCGGAGACGACGGTTGCCGAGGTGGTCGATGTCGTCCACCACGCCCTCGCCGTTTCGCAGTCCGAGGATGTACTTCAGCGTGTTGATGAAATCCTCCGGCCGGAGGGTCATCTCGTCTTCGCTGATCTCCTGCTTGAACTTGCGGTTGATGCGGAAACGACCCACCCGACCCAGGCGGTAGCGATTCTCGTCGTAGAACTTCTCCTCGAAGAGCGTCTTGGCCTTCTCCAGTTGAGGCGGGTTGCCCGGACGAAGACGCATGTAAATCCGCAGCAGCGCGTTTTCGTGGCTGTCGGCGGCATCCTCGGCGAGCGTGTTGAGAATCAGCGGGTCGTCGACCTTCTCGACCACCTCGATCTTCTTGACCTTGGAGGACTGGATGTTCGTCAGCGCCTCGCCCACCTGCCCGCCGGCGGGGACCACCTCTTCGCCGGTCTCTTCCTCGATGTAGCCTTCCACCAGGTAGTGGGTGGCCTTGAGCTTGCCGACAGCGATCTTCTTGGTCGGGTAGAAACGGCGGATGATCTGGGCGTTCGTGCCAAGCTCCTCGTCCATCGCGCGGAGGAACATCGTCGCGGCGATCTTCGAGGACTGGTCGATCCGCATCGTCAGCGCGTCCTTCTTCGTGACGGCCAACTCAATCCAACTGCCCCGATCGGGAATCACCCGGGCCCCGTGCAGCGGACGGTCCGACTCCTGCATCTCGACGGTGAAGTCCACCCCAGGCGAGCGGTGCAGCTGCGAGACGATCACGCGCTCGGCACCGTTGATGATGAACTCGCCGCCGCCGATCATCCGGGGCGCTTCGCCGAGGTAAATGCTCTCCTCCAGCACGTCCGGGGAGTCCTTGCGGATCAGCCGACAGCGGATACGCAAAGGCCGGCCGAACGTCAGACGCAGGTCGATGCATTCTTCCGGCGTGTATCGAGGCTCGCCAAGCTCGTATTCCATATACTCCAGCGTCATCGACTCGTCGTAGCTGATGATCGGGAAAATCTCCCGCATCAGCGCTTCGAGCCCCTGCTCCTCGCGCTTGGAGGGTGCAACGTCCGCCTGCAGAAAGCGATCGTAGCTGGCGGTCTGTAGTTCGATAAGGTTCGGGACCGGGGCAGCGTCGCCAACCTTGGAGAAATTCCGTACCCGTTCTGGTCGCAGCATGGGCCAATCCTCGTAAGGGTCTGAGCGTTATCGGTTCAGCCGATGGATCCGGGGGTCCGGACATGACGAGAACCCTCCGTCCCGCCACCTGCCCAGGCCGCGGAATGAAGGGCTTCGCCCGATGTCTCGATGTCGTGGTCGTCCATCAATGCGCCCGGTCGCCCTCTCGAACGCCGGGCACGGAGTTCTGCGTCGCCAACGGTCTAGGCGAGCTCGACGGTAGCGCCGGCCTCTTCCAGCTGGCTCTTGGCTTCGTCGGCTTCTTCCTTCGACACGCCTTCCTTCACGGGCTTCGGAGCGCCATCCACCAGTTCCTTGGCTTCCTTCAGGCCCAGGCTGGTCAGGGCGCGAACCGCCTTGATGACCTGGATCTTCTTGTCGCCGGCATCCTTGAGAACCACGTCAAAGGAGGTCTGCTCCTCGGCTTCCTCGGCGGCTTCGCCACCGGCAGGCCCGGCCATCATCACCGCGCCGCCCGCAGCAGGCTCGATGCCGTAGGCCTCTTTGAGATAATCTTTCAGGTCGACCGCATCCTTCAGAGTGAGCCCGGCGAGCTTGTCGCCCAACTCCTTGATCTCGGCGGTGAATTCCTTCGCTTCGGCGGCCTCGGGGGCCGCGGTGGCTTCTTCCGTCATTTTGTTATACCTCGTTCTGCTTGAAAAACCAAATCGACCTGATAGGCGAAGTCCCACTGACTCCATTTAAGCCCGAATCCGGACCCAATCCGCAGCCGATCAATCGGTGTTGTGGTTCGCTCAGGCGGCCTGTTCTTCCTCGCCGCCGCCGGCGTTCTCTTCGATCGTCTTCAAAATGCCCGCGATCTGGCCCGAAGGCGCGATCAGGCAGCCGGAAATGTTCGCCGCCGGGGCGAGAACCGCGCCAAGCACATCGGCGATGGCCTCTTCCCGCGTGGGGAACTTGCTCAGACGCTGCACCGCTTCCTCGTCGCCAAAGACGTCGCCTTCCAGCACAGCCGCCTTGACCGTCAGCGAGGGGGCGCTTTCCTTCTTGATGTCCAGCAACTCGCGGACCACCGAAACAATGCTGTCGCTGCCGTACGCCACGGCGCACGGGCCTTCCAGCAGTTCGACGGCCTCTTCCATGCCGATGTCGCCGAACGCCTGGCGGGCGACGGAGTTTTTCACCATCGTCAGGCGGATATCCTTCTCACGAAGGCGCCCTCGCATGGTGTTGGTGGTAATGGCGTCGATGCCCGTAAGCCCGCAGATCGCCAAGCTGGTCAGCCCGTCGAAGCGGCTTGCGAGCTCTTTGCGGATCAGTTGTTTGACTGGTTTGCTCATGGTTTACTCCCCCCCTCAGGATGTCTGCTTTTTGGGCTGGGACACGACGTCCAGCTGGATCGACGGGCTCATCGTGCTCGAGATCGCGACCTTCTGGATGTAGGTCCGCTTCACGCTGGCCGGGCGAAGACGCCTGACCAGGTCGATGAACGACCGGATGTTCTCCACCAGCTGCTTCTCGTCGAAGCTTCGCTTGCCCACCGGGACGTGAAGGTTTCCGCCATCGTCGTTGCGGTACTCCACCTTGCCGGCGGAGAATTCCTTCACAGCCGTCACGATGTCGTCGGTCACCGTACCCGCTTTGGGCGAGGGCATCAGCCCCTGGGGACCCAGCACGCGACCCAGGCGGGAGACGTTCTTCATCGTGGAGGGCTTGGCCAGGGCGACGTCGAAGTCCGTCCAGCCTCCCTGCACCTTCTCCACCAGTTCATCGAGGCCGGCTTCTACGGCACCGGCGGCCTTGGCCTGCTCGGCTTCGTCGCCTTCGCAGAAGGCGATCACCCGCATGGTCTTGCCGATTCCGTGGGGGAAGGAGAACCCGCCGCGCAGGGCCTGGTCGGCCTGGCGTGGGTCGATGCCCAGATGCATCACCAACTCGACCGTCGCGTCGAACTTCGGCGCCGGAAGCGATTTGAGTGCCTTGACCCCATCTTCCAGGGAGACCTTCTCTCGCGGGTCCGGAGCTTTCTCGACGGCCTCTTGGTACCGTCTGCTTCGTGTGCCCATGGTTTGATCCTTTCGCGCGGCGGGTCAAAGCCCGCCCGTGCTCCCACTGCTGGTCAGGCCCGTGGTCAGGCCCGGCGCCACGTGGCGCCCGCTTGGCTCTGCCGCGTCCGGGCAGGACGCGCGGAGAATGAATGGTTCTCTACTTCTCGACGACGATGCCCATGCTGCGGGCGGTCCCGGCGATGATGGCTGCGGCGTTCTCGGCGTCGAAGGCGTTCAGGTCGTTCATCTTCCGCTCGGCGATCTGCTTGCACTGCTCCCAGGTCACCGTACCGACCTTGTCCTTGTTCGGGACGCCCGAGCCTTTTTCGATTCCGGCGGCCTCTTTCAGCAGGATCGCAGCCGGCGGGCTCTTGACGATGAAGCTGAACGAGCGATCGGCGTAGACCGAGATCTCCACCGGAACCGGCATGCCGCCCAGATCCTTGGTCGCCTCGTTGAACTGCGAGACGAACTGCCCGATGTTGACGTTGTGCTGACCCAACGCCGGGCCGATCGGCGGCGCGGGGGTTGCCTGCCCGCCGGGGGCCTGCAACTTGATCATTCCTACGACTTCCTTGGCCATGATATTTCTCGTCTGCTTGAGGGTGTTCGGGGTGGGCGGCAAGCCGCCACGAGGGCGAAAACTCCGGCGTCAACCGACGCTCAGGATTTCTCCACCTGCCAGTATTCCAGTTCGACCGGTGTCTGTCGGCCGAAAATCGTCACGATCACGCGGATCAGGCCCTTTTCGGGGATCACCTCATCGACGGTGCCCTCGAAGTTCTCAAACGCGCCTTCCTTGATCTTGACCTGCTCGCCCTTGGTGAAGTCCACCGACAGCGGGGCGCCTTCCTCGGCCTTCTCCACCTGCAGAAGCATCTTGCGGACATCTTCCTCGGCCATCGGGGTGGGCTTTCCGCTGGACCCGATGAAATCGCCCACGCCGGTGGTTTCCTTGATGAGGAACCAGGCGTCCTCGCCGATCTTGCCATCCTCGTCGAGGTCCATTTCCACGAAGACATAGCCCGGATACATCTTTCGATCGACGAACTTCTTGGACCCGCGTCCCCGCGGGGCCGGGCGGCGCTCGGTGGGAACGAGGATCTGACCGATCTTCTCCTCGAGACCCTCGATCTTCACTTTTCGATCGAGCGCTTCCCGTACCTTCTCTTCCTTGTTGGAAGCGACGCGAAGTACGTACCACTGTCTGGCCATGTCGGCGCTGCTCCTTGCGGATGGACTCAACTCAGTAGGTTACCACGTTCAAGGCACGGAACAGGTTAATGAAGACCTGGTCGGCCCCGAACAGGATCGCCGCCATGATGAACGCGGTGACGATCACCACCTTCGTCGAGCCGAAAATCTCCTTCTTGCTGCTCCAGGAGACCTTCTTCATTTCGCCCTCGGTGGCAATGAGGAAATCCGCCGACCGCGGCCGATTCACGAACCAGAACGTCGCCGCGGCAATCGCGGCGACCACCAGCACGGGAATGCCGTACTGCAGATACGCCGACATCGCCGCCAGCTGCTCGCTGAGAACGTACGCACCGGCCAGGGCAATTCCCACCACCGCCAGCAACGTCACGCCGCGGGTGTATCGGCCCTGGTTCTTCTTGTAGATCTCGATCTTCAAGGTCGCGAATCCTTCGTGCGTGCATCGCCCCGCCCAACAGCGCGGGGCACCGGTCAGAGGCTTTCCCAAACCACGGCAGGGAGGACTTGAACCCCCAACCTGCGGTTTTGGAAACCGCTGCTCTGCCAATTGAGCTACTGCCGTGTACGTCAACCGACGGCGACAGAGAGCCCATCCAGGCCCACCTGTCGCCGTCGGCTGATCCAGTTTTACTTCCTCTTGATCTTGTGAACCGTGTGGCAGCGCTCTTTGGGACAGTACTTCTTGAGCTCCAGTTTCGGGACGCCGCCCTGCACCCGCACCTCGGTGCGGTGATTGAGGGACTTACAGTCCGTGCACTGCAACCACACGTATTCTCTGGCCTTCGATTTGGCCATGGGTCGTCTCTCCGTCCTACTCGATGATCTCGGTGATGACGCCGGCACCGACGGTTCGTCCACCCTCGCGGATGGCGAAACGCAGGCCCTGCTCCATGGCGATCGAGGTGTTCAGCAGCTCGACTTCCATTTCGACGTTGTCGCCGGGCATGCACATCTCGGCCCCGCCCAGCAGCTTGATCGTGCCGGTCACGTCGGTGGTACGGAAGTAGAACTGCGGGCGATAGCCGGTGAAGAACGGGCTGTGTCGCCCGCCCTCTTCCTTCGTCAGCACGTACACCTCGCCCTTGAACTTCATGTGCGGGGTGATGCTGTTCGGGGCGGCCAGGACCTGACCACGCTCCAGGTCGTCCTTCTCGACGCCACGCAGGAGGCAACCGACGTTGTCGCCGGCCTGTCCCTCGTTCATGGTCTTGTTGAACATCTCGACGCCGGTAATGGTCGTCTCGCGCGTCTCACCCAACCCGACGACCTGCACCTTGTCGCCGATGTTGACCTTGCCGCGCTCGATGCGCCCGGTTCCCACCGTTCCGCGACCCTTGATCGAGAAAACGTCCTCGATGGGCATCAGGAAGGGCTTGTCCGTCTCGCGCTCGGGCTCGGGGATCTCGGCGTCCAGGGCCTCCATCAGCTCCTGGATGCACTGGCCGCCTTCGCCCTGCGGGTCGGCGATGGCGCCGGTGGCCGAGCCCTTGATGACTGCGGCGTTGTCGCCGTCGAAGTCATACTTGCTCAGCAGTTCGCGGACTTCCAGGTCGACCAGTTCGAGCAGTTCCTCGTCGTCGACCAGGTCGACCTTATTGAGGAATACCACCAGCTTCGGGACGTTGACCTGACGGGCGAGCAGGACGTGCTCGCGGGTCTGGGGCATCGGTCCGTCGGCGGCGGAGACCACCAGAATCGCCCCGTCCATCTGGGCTGCACCGGTAATCATGTTCTTGACGTAGTCGGCGTGACCGGGGCAGTCCACGTGAGCGTAGTGACGGTTGTCCGACTCGTACTCGACGTGCGCGGTGGCAATCGTCAGAATCTTTGTCGGGTCGCGACGTCCCTGCGACTCGGACGCCTTGGCGATTTCGTCGTAGCTCTTGGCGGCGGCGAGGCCCTTGGAGGCCTGCACGTGCATGATCGCCGAAGTCAACGTCGTCTTGCCGTGGTCAACGTGACCAATCGTGCCAACGTTGACGTGTGGCTTGGTTCGTTCGAATACTTCCTTGGCCATTCTCTATGCTCCTCTTTCTGATCCGTTCTCGAAGCAAGTTGCTTACTAAACCAAACACAGCTCAGCTGCCGCTGCGAGCCACCCTGGCCCGACGACCTGCAACCCGGAAACCGGGCCCTGCTTGCATACCAAGCTGCTGATGGGGGTCGAACCCATGACCTCGTCCTTACCAAGGACGCGCTCTACCACTGAGCTACAGCAGCGGAAGTTCTACCCCGCCATCAGCCCTGTCCGCAAAGCCACGTCCCACGCCCGCTTAAGGGTAGACAGAAAGCGTGGCCGCGAGGCAGATCGATCATAATACAGCCTTGAAAAAACCTGTCAAATGGTTTTCCACAAAAACCACACCCGAAAACCACCGCCACGCCGACCGGTCAGGCGATCAGCGTCGCACAAGGGCCCCGCGATCCGTGCCGACCGGGGGCTCACACGTCCCACCCTGTCTCGCGAAGGATCGCCTCGAACCGTCGGCCATATTCGATGAACACCGGCCCGCGCTGGGATTCGTCGCCTTTGAACCGCATGTGCGGCTCGATGGTGAACCCGCCGTCGTAGCCCCGCTGCCGCAGATCCGCCAGAATCCGCCGAAGCGAACCTTCCCCCTCGCCCGGGAACACGGTCTCGCTCTTGTGGGTCGAGCGGTCGTAACGGAATTCCTTGATGTGCACGTGACGGATATGGTCCTTCAGTTGTGAGTAGAACCGCCACGCCCAGTCCGTCGGCCAGGGGTCATCCGGGTTCCACTCGCCCAGCACAACCGGGGCGTTTCCGGTGTCCAGCACAAGCTTCATACCGGGCACTGCCTCGATCAACCGGCGTGTCGCTTCCGGGCCGATTCCGCCGTAATTGCCGCAGTTTTCGTGCACCATGACTGCGCCGATCTCCGCGAACAGATCACGGAACACTCTCAGCCGACGGACACGTTCCTGGAACTGCTGCTGCTCCAACGGCCGACCTTTCAGTACCGGGTAGCTCATCACGCGGACCAGCTTCGCGCCGCTCGCCTGCACTCGCCGAACCACCAGGGCGGCCTTCTCCAACGTCGTCTCGATGGGGTCCTCGACCGACGACCTGCCGTCGGCCAACGGGGACCCTACTGCCGGTATGGAAATGCCCGCCCCCCGCAGCGCATCGAGGGCGTGCTCGAAAGCAGCGTCGTCCACCTCGTGAAGCTTCTTGCCGTCGATCTTGCGCAGCTCGATGTGCGACCAGCCCAACTCGCGGAGGACCTCGATCTGGCCTTCGATGGAATCGGCGGCTTCGTCGGCAAATCCGGCAATCCACATGGGGCATCTCCCGTGACGAAAAACAGGCCGGGCGCCGAAGTCGACATTCGACCCGGGCGCCCGGAGGGTGTCTTGCAGCGCTGGATGAGGTTACTCGACGGTGACGCTCTTGGCAAGGTTGCGGGGCTTGTCCACGTTGCAGCCGCGAGCGACGGCGGCGTAGTACGCCAGCAGTTGCAGCGGAACCACCGTCAGGATCGGCTGGAGGGGCACCGGCACGTCGGGGACGTAAACGACGTGGTCGGCGTAGTTGGCGATGTTCGTATCGCCCTCGGTGGCCACCGCGATCACGCGACCTTTGCGGGCGCGGACTTCCTCGATATTCGAGACCACCTTGTCGTAGGTCTCGCACTTGGGCGCGATGAACACCACGGGCATCCCGTCGTGGATCAGGGCGATGGGGCCGTGCTTCATCTCGGCGGCGGGCAAACCCTCGGCGTGGATGTAGCTGATTTCCTTGAGCTTCAGCGCCCCTTCCATCGCCACCGGATACTGGTAACCCCGACCCAGGAACAGCCAGTTATCGAAGTCCACATAGTGATCCACCATTTCCTTGATGGTATCGGCCTGTTGGAGCACGTGCTCGACGTGATCGGGCAGTTCGTTCATCGCCACGAGGTAGTCGGTCATGGTCGACTGGGACATGTGACGCTTCCGCCCGAGCATCAGCGCCATCAGCGCCTCGACGGCCACCTGTCCGGTGAACGCCTTGGTGGAGGCAACGCCGATTTCCGGCCCGACGTGCAGGTACACTCCCGCGTCGGACTCCCGCGCGATCGTGCTGCCGACCGTGTTGACAATGCCCAGCGACAGGGCGCCCTTCTCCTGACTCTCGCGCAGCGCCGCCAGCGTGTCGGCCGTCTCGCCGGATTGACTGATCACCAGGCTCGCCGTGCGCTCCGTGACGATCGGGTTGCGGTAGCGGAACTCGCTGGCGTACTCCACCTCGGTGCTCAGCCTTGCGAACTCCTCGAAGAGATACTCGCCCACCAACCCCGCATGCCACGCCGTCCCGCAGGCGGTAATCACCAGTCTCCGCACCTGCGAAAACTCGCGGGCGACCTTTTCCAGCCCGCCAAGCTGCACGCGCATCTCGGAGAGGTCGATCCGCCCGGACATGCACTGCCGCAACGACTCGGGCTGCTCCATGATTTCCTTGAGCATGAAGTGCTCGTACCCGCCGCGGGCGATCTCCTCGAGCGTCCACTCGATTTCCTCGACCTCTTTGGAGATCGGGACGTTATCGACGGTCGTGCTCCGCATCCCATCGCGGGTGATGACGGCCATCTCGTTGTCCGAGAGGTAAATGACATTGGCGGTGTGTTCCAGGATGGCCGACGCGTCGGAGGCGATGACGTATTCGTCCATCCCCACGCCGATAATCAGCGGGCTTCCCTTGCGGGCGACCACGAGCTTGTCCGGTTCGTCGGACGCCATCACGACGATGCCATACGTTCCGGTGACCTCTTTCAGCGCCCGTTGAACAGCCTCTTCGAGCGTCTCGGCTCCGTCGTTGTAGAACTCACCGATCAACTGGGCGAGCACCTCGGTGTCGGTGTCGGTGGTGAACTCGTGCCCTTCGTTGATCAGGAACTGCTTGATCGTCGCGTAGTTCTCGATGATCCCGTTGTGGACCAGTGCGATCCTGCCCGAATCGTCCGTGTGCGGGTGGGCGTTGACCTGGTTGGGCTCGCCGTGGGTCGCCCAGCGGGTGTGGGCGATGCCGATCGTGCTCTGGCCGCCCGCGTCGGCGTCGATCGCCATCTTCTCCACCCCCGCAACGCGGCCGGGGGCTTTGGTAATCACGAATCCGCCGTCATCCCGCAAACACACACCGGCCGAGTCGTACCCGCGATACTCCAGCCGCTTGAGACCCTCAAACAGAATGGGCCGGGCCTTCTTGGCCCCGATGTATCCAACGATTCCACACATGGAAATTGCTCCTGTTATGGACCCGAGCGAGCGACGCCGGGACCTGGCTACTACCGTAACGACCGCTCATCATAAACCACACATCGACATTCCGGGTGTCAAAATACAGGGGGAATCCGCCCCGTCCGGTCCCGATAACCGCTCAGACGGGACGGCCTTGCTTCGGCCGACGCGGTCGACCGGTTCACCCTCGGCAGAATCGGCCGCCATTGTGACACCATCTTCACAATCCCTCGCTTCCGGTCAAATGCATTTGTCACGCTACTCCCTGCCGTCGCCCTGCTTCTTTGCCTTGCTCTCGCGGGCCGTCTTCCACAGCGCCAACGTCACGCCGATAACCGCCCCGATGCCCACGCACCACAAGATGATCGGCCAGAGCGATTTGCCCGCCGGCGGGGTCGCGCCTACCGCGTCGGTCACTCGGGCGGGTTGGTGATTCGCGTCGCCGTCCCCCCGCTGGTCATCTTGGGCGTGATCGTGCCCGTCGTGAGGGTCGTGCTCGTCGGCCGACGCCGAGACGGTACTGCCCTCTTCCTTCCAGAACAGCACCGAGTCGTTGATATGGTCCGCCAGTTGGCCCGCCTTTTTCGCGAGGGTGTCCTCGTCGATTGCCTGCACGTCCCCGTCGGGCGAGACGTCCTTCGCGTAGATGTTATTGTCCTTCCAGCCGTCGGTGCTCTTCTCGCCTTTGCGGAAGGCCACTGCGGTGTTCAGCTGCATCACGTTCCCCCCGTCTTTATGGTTCAGGTTGCCCTTCAGGGCGCCGACGGGGGTCTGTTTGTCGGCGGCGATAACCACCGAACCGTCCTGCCCGGACTGGTTTGGCCAGGCGGCGTTGTCCTCGTGCGGCGTGAACGGCTGAAAGGCGTAGGATGTATTGTTCCACGAGTCGAATCCCCATCCCTCGCCCTTCGGCGGCGCTTTGTAACTCTTGTCCGAGGGGCAATGGAAGTTATCCGGCGTGACGAACTCCCCGGCCACCAGCAGCCACATCGGCTGGAGATTGCAGTCATACTCGTTGGCGTAGAACGCCTCTTCCGTTCGGTGTCGCTTCGGGTCGGCGGTGTACGTCTTGGGCCACTTCTGGCTGGGATTGGCGATTCTCGGATAGTAATCGTCGTTCGCGTTCTGATACAGCATCAGGGCGGTCCCGATCTGCTTGAGTCTCGTGCCGCACTGGGCCTGTCGTGCCAACTCGCGCGAACGCATGAGCCCTTCGAAATACTGCGCATGTCCCATCTGCGCCACCATCGCCACGCCCGCCAGCGTCACCAGCAGCACGCCGATGGTTCGGCCTCCTCGCCGCCTCAGCCGCGACAGGCCGACCACCGCCCCGCGCAGCGCGAACGCCACGCCCACCACCGGAATCGCCACCGCCGCTGCCGTCATCGCGACCACTCCGCCCAGACCATCCCGCCGGGTTGATTCCACGTTGCCGTTCATCGCACATCTCCCTGTATGAAAGGAACTGCTTGCCACCATTCCTTCTACCACAGCCGACCTGCCATGTCGAAACCTCTGTGAAACCTCTTGACCGCTCAAGACTCCCGGTGGTGCATTGACTCGCCCCGCCTGGCCCGATACGCTCATGGTCATGAGATCGCACCGCCCTATCGCGCATGCCCTCGCCTGGGGGCTTTTCGCCATCGCAGGTCTGCTTGCCTCCCTCGGCTGCGACAATCCGGACAAGATTCAGCCCGAGCCCGCCGGCGACGCGACGTCCTCGCCCCAGTCGCCCGAGACGCCCGCGTCCTCCGACGCCAACACGCCCGACGACCCCAACGGCGCGGTGATGGCCACCGTCAACGACAAGCCCATTCCGATGGCTCGGCTGCACCGGTTGCTGGTGCGCACCGAGGGGCTTTCCCTCGCGATGCAACTGGTGGTCAATGAACTGGTCGAGCAGGAGGCCGACAAGCACGATATCACCGTCAGCAAGAAGGAGGTCCGCCGCGAGGCCGACGAGACCATCGCCCGGGGCTTTGGCGAACAGGAGCTTACCGCCGAGCAGCGGGACGCCCTGCTGGAGCAGTACCTCAAGCAGACGGACATCCCCCGGGCCCAGTGGGACCTGACGATGTACCGCAACGCGCTGCTGGGAAAGCTGCTGGCGCGGACGGTAGAAGTCTCCGACCAACAGCTTCGCGACGAGTTTAATCGCCAGTTCGGCCGACAGGTGGTGGTCCGGCACATCGAGGTCTCTTCGCTGGCCGACGCCCGCTCGGTTCTCAAGGAGCTCCAGGCCGGCAAGGACTTCGCGACGGTCGCCCGGAATCACTCCATCAACTCCTCGGCCAAGGATGGCGGACTGCTGCCTCCCATCAGTTCCAAAACCGTCGGTGTCCCCCCCGCGATGCGGTCGGTGGCGGTATCCATGGAAAAGGTCGGCGAACTCAGCGATCCGGTGAAGGTGGAGACCACGTTCCACATCCTCAAGCTGGAAAAGGTCATTCCACCGCAAGACGTGAAGTTCGAGAACAAAAAGGATGAGCTGCGCGATACCGTCCACAGCCGCGTCGTGAATCAACAGAAACAGACCTACCTGATGCAACTGTATCAAAAGGCAGTCCGGGACGGACGCATCCGCTTTGAGAACCCGGTCCTTAAGGCCCAGTTCAAGAAGCGCGTTGAGGCCGAGTCCGCCCGCTGAGGTCGGCCCGCGCGGCGGAGGCAGCGGACGCGGACTACCCAGGGAACCGCCCCCAGGCGGGCGCCACAGCAGAAACGGACCACGGATGATCTTCGGGCGATTCGGAAGCTTCGCCGGTGGCATTGACCTGCCGGACGACAAACGCCGCACCCTGGCCTTACCCATCGCGCCGATGCCCTCCACGCCGTCTCGCCTGCTGGTCCCGCTGGCACCCAGCGGCGCACCGGCAGAGCCGATCGTCGAGATCGGCCAGCATGTCTCGTTCGCCCAGCACATCGCCCAGCCTCGCCAGCCCCGCAGCCAGAACATCTACTCGCCGCTGGCCGGCCGGGTCGCGGGGTTCACCACCGCCCGGACCGCCGACCGCGACGACTACGCCACAACGCCCGCCATCGAGCTGGTGGACTGCTCACCGCCGAGCGGGATCAAACCACTCGCGCCGGTGTATGACTTCCGCAACGCCGAAAGCTCCGAGCTGCGCGATCGCATCGCCGAAGGCGGGCTGAGCACCTGTCGGCGTCGCCCCCAGCCGCTGGGATGGTGGGTGCAGCGGGCGAGGGACAACCACTGCCACACGCTCATCGCCAACGCGATGGAACACCAGCCGTACGTCACCAGCGACCACCGCCTGCTGTGCGAGTACGGAACCGAGGTGGTCCGCGGGCTTGCGATTCTCGCCCGGGCCATCGAGGTGGATACGATCCTGCTGGCCGTCGACGGGCGGCGCACGGACGACTACCGCGAGCTGGTGGGCCCGGCGAGGCTGTTCGGGGTGGACCTGATCGCCCTGGGACACAAATACCCCACCGGATCGGACGCCGTGCTGGCCAAGGTGCTCACCAAGCGGGAAGTCCCACTGGGCGGAACGGTGATGGACCTGGGCGTGGCGATGATCGACCCGGCCGCCTGTTTCGCTGCCTATCGCTGGGTGGTGTGCGAATCGCCCCCACTGGGTCGGGTGGTGACGCTTAGCGGGGAGCACGCCGAACAGCCGGGCAATTTCTGGGTGCCCTACGGCACGCCGTGCGAGCACCTGGTAGGCTCGCTGGAGGGGACGCACATCCACGGCGGCCCGATGACCGGACTGCGTCTGCGATCCAACGTGGTGGTGGGCCCGACGACCGACGCGGTGCTCTCGCTGGCTGCCCCCGCGCCACTGCCGCCCAGCCCGTGCATCCGCTGTGGCTGGTGTACCGACCACTGCCCGGCGAGGCTGAACGTCTCGGCGCTGAACGACCATTTCGAGATGGGCGACGTGGACACGGCCTGGCGGTCGGGAACGCTCTCCTGCGTCCACTGCGGGATCTGCACCTATGTCTGCCCGGCGAGGCTGCCGCTGGCCCAGCGCGTACAGGAACTCAAGCGCTCCATCTACGTCATGCGACGGGCCGAGGCGACGACCGAACACGCCCGGAAAGCCCGGAACGCCGGTGACGACAAGGAGAGTTCATGAGCGAACCCCATGACGCCACCGCTCCGCCCGCGCCCGACTCGCAGATGCGGTACAGCATCATCGAGGCCCCCTTCCTCCGCGCCCCGGAAAAGGCGCGAACCGTTTACCTCGTCACGCTCGGGGCTGCATGCGCGCCGCTGTTGGCCGGGGTGGTCATGTTCGGCTGGCGGGTGCTGATCGTCGCGGCCTTGGCGATCGCCACGTGCGGTATCGTCGAGAAACTCTACTTCCGAATCACCCACGCCCCGGCGCTTCTGGGTCGATCGCATGCGTTCCTCACCGGCGTGCTGCTCACGCTCACCCTCCCACCCCACGTGCCGTGGTACATCCCGGTCGTCGGCGGAGCGTTCGCCATCCTCGTGGGCAAGGCGATCTTCGGCGGTGTGGGACACTTCCTGTGGCAACCCGCCCTGGTCGGTCGATTGGCGGTGGCCGTCCTGTTCGCCTCGACGCTGAACCCGCCCACCTGGCCGCTGCTGGCGCGGGAGCACATCGTCATCGGCGACATCGAGAACACCCGTCGCATCGAGCAGTACGACGGCTGGCGCGAGCAACAGCCGCCCCCCGAAGCCGACGGGTTCCGCCTGCCACACCCGGCCGAGACGATCCGCCGGATTACCCTCGCCGACGAGCCGCAGTTTACCGCCATCGCCTACACGCGCAGCAAGATCCCCCGCGCCAAGCCCGCCCTGCTGATGCAACTGCCTCCGATCAGCGACTTCCTCTACGGCGCCCGCCCGGGAGCCATCGGCGAGACCTGCGCGCTGGTGATTCTCGTGGCGGGGCTGTATCTGATCTACCGCAACTACGTGAAATGGCATTTGCCGTTCCTGATCGTCGTCTCGGCGTGGATCGTCGCCGCGATCGCGCCGATCCAACTGGCCGGACCGAACGACACCGTCGAATGGGTGTGGTGGCCGTTGCTGCACGAAGGGGCCGACGTGGGGTTCACCTACGCCAACTACCAGATCCTGGGCGGCCAGATCGTCCTGGCGGCATTCCTGTTGGCCACCGAGATGACCACCCGTCCGGTCACCGCCGGCGGGCAGGCGCTGTTCGGAATCGGCGTCGGGACCAGCGCGATGCTGCTGCAGCTTTACACCGCGACGCCCATTCCCGCCTACCTGGCGGTGCTGGCGATGAACACCTTCTCCCCGCTGATCGACACGCTGTGGCGACCCCGCGTGATGGGTCAGCGATGGAGCGACTGGCTCCGTCGCCGCGCAGGACAGGGGCCCAAACGCTGAGATCCCCAGGCCGATGGTTTACTGCTCCCACACCAGTCGCGGCTGTCGCCCTTCGCGGACCTCCGCGAGATACCGCCGGTACAGATCCCACGTGGTCGTGGTGAGCTGGCGTTCGAGCAGTTCCTTGCCCTCGCCCCCGACAAAGCTCGGGCGGAAGTCTCGTGGAACTTCGAGCGTCACGTCGAAATCGCTGGGCTCAAGCGCCACCTCTCTGCCCCGGAATTCCCCCGCGACGGCCATGAAATTCTCGGCCAGGGGCTTGGGTTCGTTGTCCGGCGTGAGCAGGCCGAACTGGTATTCGTCTTCCTTGAACTTCAGGTCGCGCGTCTTGTCGTGGCTGCACCACCAGGTAAACATGCTCGCCCCGGCACGGACGCCCAGATCCACGCCGGACCGCATGAATGCCGCCTGCTGCGGGGTGGTACCCCACGTATCGCACGCACCGAACTCCTGGATCCAGATCGTCGGGGTCTCCTCGCGGGCGAACAACCTCGCCAGTTGCGTGAAGAACGGCGTCAAATGCAGCGCCGGCGGGTCGTCCAGCTCGCCTTGGGTCAGGGCACTGGTGAACTTCGGCCAGGTGTGCAGGCAGATCGCGTCGTACCGGTTGGCGAGGTGATCCATCGAGAACGTCACACCCCCAACGGTGGGTCCGTGGTCGATCCCGTTGACGATGCATCCCGCGTCGCCGCGGCAGCGCAGGTGGGCGACAATCTCGTCGGCCCAGGCGTCGCCGGTGGGTGTCTCCAGGGCGTTATCCAGGCAGTTGATTTCGTTTCCCAGGTCCACACCCATGAAGTTGGGTCGATCGGCGACGGCGTCGAGGACGCGATCGAACAGCAGCTTCTCGCTGGCGATGACGGCCGGCCTGGTGAACACGTCCCGCCCGCTCACGCGCGACGGCAGGAAGAAGTACCCGCTCAGCCAACCGGTCAGCACCGCCGGCAGCACGTCCAGCCCTTCGTCCTCGGCGGCGCTCATCAGTTCGCCCAGCCGCCGGAGATGCCCCGGAGAGACGAACGTCGGGTTGGGCTGAAAGTACGGCCAGATCAACTGCACGCGGATGTGATCCGCCCCGAGCGAGGCGATCGCGCGGAAGTCCTTGCGGATCGAGTCCAGGTCCCAGTCGTTCCAGCAGTAGTACCATTGGCGGGAGGGGGTGTAGTTCAGGCCGATGCGGACACCGGCGTTCAGGTCGGTCGGCATTACAATCCTCTCTGTCTGTCAGACGAATTACGCAGTCCTGCGGGTGCGGCGGGCACGTCGTCGCCACGCCCATACAAAGCCCCCTGCCCCAGCCAGCGACAGCAGCGGCTCGACGGGCACGCGGAATCGCGGCGTGGAGACCGGCCCGCCGATCAGCCAGGAGATTACCACGATGGCGATCAGCCACCACGCCACAGCGGGCAGCTTACGCCACCTCCCCGCCGCCATCACCACAAACAGCCCCAGCCCCACCAGCCGAGCAATATACACCAGCCCCAGCGGGACAGCCACCGCCACCGCGCCGGGCGAACCGCCGAAATAGTGCCTCCCCGCCGCGAGCAACCCGTTCTCGTGGAATACCCTCAGCGTACCGCGTTGCCCGCTGGTGAGCCCGATGGTCTCCAGGACGTCCGTCGCCCCGGGCAACCAGAACGCCAACGACCCCCACAGGTGCAATTTCGCATAGGTCGCCGGGTGTTCGGCGATGGTGCTCACAGCCACCTCCCGATACGCCGCCGACAGGTCGCCGAGGTCCGGGTCTTCACGATCCATCTCGATCCGGCTGATCAGTTCGTCCTGCACCTGCCGGGGCGATTGGCCGGTCGCCTCTTCGAGCGTCATCGCCGCCGAGTAGCCCAGCAGCGTCACCGAGAAGTTGTTGGTCAGTCCCCAGTAGCCGGTCCGCACACCGTTCCGGATGACCCACGGGCTCAGCAGGACCGCCAGCAGCACGACATACACGCCGGCCTGCCTGAGCTGACGTCCCGGCCGGGCCAGCAGAAACGCCACCGCCACCACGGCCATCACTAACCCCACGGGGCGCACGAGGCACGCTGCTGCCATCGCAGCCGACGAGAGAACCAGCCACCGCCACCGACCGGTCCGGACATTCCGCACCAGCCCCCACACCGCCAGCATGAACACCAGTGCATACGGGCCGTCACTGAGCACCCGAACCGACGCCGCTGCCGCCAGCGGACTCAACGCCTGCAACAACGCACCGACCAGGGCGACCCGAGGGCCCATCAGCTCCCAGCCGACACGGTAGACCACCCAGACCAACAGCACGTCCATCGCGACCTGCAGGATCGCCCACAGCGGGCGGACGGTAATGCCGAACGCCCCTGCCAGGAACGCCGGATACCCCGGCAGGCGGAACACGCTTACGCCATTGGCCGGCAGTTGTCCGTTCTCACGCAGCGACTTGGCCAGCGCGATGTAGTCCTGCGAGTCGGGGGTGGTCAGCCCGCCGGCGTGCCCGTTGTCCAATGCCGTCAACCCCAACAGCAGCACCACCAGCCGAACCGTCAGAGCGATCGCCAGGATCACCAGCAGAGATCTGTTTGATTTGCCTCGGGTCATAAATCGCTATCGTAGAACGCTCCTCCGCCCGTTACAATACCGGCGATGAGCGAGACACTGAACGTCATCGAGATCTATCGGAGCATTCAGGGCGAGAGCACGCACTCGGGCTTTCCGTGCGTGATGGTCCGCCTGAGCGGCTGCAACCTCGAATGCGAGTGGTGCGATACGACCTACGCCCGCCAGGAGGGCACGGATCTGGAGATCGATCAGATTCTCGAATCCGTCGGGGAGTTCCGCTGCCGACGCGTGGAGCTCACCGGCGGCGAGCCGCTGCTTCAGCCGGCCAGCATCGAGCTGCTGCGCCGCTTCTGCGACGAGGGATTCACCACCCTCCTGGAGACCAACGGCTCGCAGGACATCTCTCCGGTCGACCCGCGCGTGGCAAAGATTATCGACGTGAAATGTCCCTCCAGCCGCATGGACCGCGAAAACCGCTGGGAAAACTTCAACCACCTCGGCGATCGGGACGAGTCGAAGTTCGTGCTCGCCGATCGGGGCGATTTCAAGTATGCCCAGCGCGTCCTGCGGGACTATCCGCAGCTCCACGAGCACCCGGTGACATTCTCGCCGGTGATGAATCAGCTGCGCCCCAGCGAGTTGGCCGCCTGGATGCTGGGGGCGAACCTGCCCTGTGCCGTCCGCCTGGGCGTGCAATTGCATAAAATCATCTGGCCCGACGCCGCCCGGCGTGTCTGAGTGCCCTTTCGAGAGCTTCCATGATCGCAGAGCTGGTCAAGACATTCCGTTTCGAGGCGGCCCACAGGCTGCCGAACATTCCCGAAGATCACAAGTGCCGCCACATGCACGGCCACAGCTATCGGGTGGACATCCACATCACCGGCGAGGTCGACCCCAGGGAAGGTTGGGTCATGGACTTCGGCGACGTGAAGTCGGTCGTGGCACCCGTGATCGATGAGCTGGACCATCGCGTGCTCAACGACATTGACGGGCTGGAGAACTGCACGTCCGAGTTGATCGCCGCGTATCTGTGGAAGCGCGTCAAACCCGCGCTGCCGGCGCTGTCGGCCGTCACGATCTGGGAGTCGGAGTCCTCCCGGTGTATCTATCGCGGGGAATGACGTTCGGCGTTGAGCCTCCGCGCCCGCGCGGAGATGGGCGTGTGTCTTTTCGACAATATGTTCATGTTTTAACGGATGTTACAGAACTGAGAAGAAACAGGATCTGCGCAAAGCCCAGGCAAAGCGGCTGCGGCAAAACTTGACTTCCCTGGTTACGTACGTCAGAGGACAACCGCAGGGAAGCCTGGCCAGCGCATTGCCTGGACTTTGGTTAACACGTAGGTTACGTCCCGAAAAGGTCGCCTGGCGCAGCAAAGGAAAGGGGATCGCTTCATGCCCGCTCCATGGAACGGATGGTATCATGGCGTGCTCTGCACGTATGGCACGTGGTTGCGTGGCGACCGCCGGGGATTCCGAACGCGTCATCATCGTGAACACGTCGAGGGAGACTACCGAAACCCTCCACCGGCCGGACTGTATGAGGCACTCGCACAGGAATCCGCCAAGAGCCTTCGGTTCCCGCCGGCAAAACTGACGCCCGAGGCATGCCGAGCCGTCTGTCATGCCTTCGCGGTGGCCATGCTGAAGTACCACGCGGAACTGGTGGACCTCGTTGTCTGTCCCTGCCACGCCCATCTGCTGGCCCGGTTCCCCGATCATCTGCACTCCGCGCCCGCCAATCTGCTGACCGACGGGCGAAACCCGATTCCCCGTCACATCGCCGGCAGGGCCAAACGGGCAGCCAGCCTGGCGTTGACCCGCCGAGGCCTGAAACAGAAGGGCAGACCGCTCTGGGCGAAACGAGGGAAACTTCAGCCGATCCGGGACCAGAAACACTTCGAGGCGACCATTCGATACATTCAACGCCACCAACAGGGAGGCGGGGTGCTCTGGTCACGCCTGAAAGAATCCGACGTGTAGCAGCTTCCTGTTTACACACCCTCGCTTGCGTCGTCTAATGAGTCGGAAAGGAGTCAGCCATGGATGGATTGCGATTTTCTCTGGTTTGTGCTGTGGTGGGGGCTGCCCTTGCGGGGTGTCAGCCGAAGGTGGCTCAAAACACCGGCAACGGCGCCAACCACGCCGGGAGCACAGCGAACACCACCCCCGATCGGCCCAAGCGGAGGGTCGTGAAGGTCTCCACCGTTGAGCAGTTCATCGACGCCATCGAGCCGAACACGATCATCCAACTGGCAGCCGGCACGTACGACGTCTCCAAGGTGGCCCAGAAGAAGCGGACGTTCGTAGTCTACGAAGACAGCTACGACGGATCCGTCGGCGACCTGGTCATCCGCAACGTGCCGAACCTCACCATCGCCGGGCCGGCCGGGCGAGGAGCTCGAATTGTGACGCCCGAGCGGTACTCGCGCGTGTTGACGCTTCGTGACTGCCGGGGCGTGGAGCTTGCGGGACTCACCGTCGGACATTCGCCCGGTGAAGGATATTGCACCGGCGGGGTCGTGCGCATCGAGAAGGTCCGCGGGCTGACCGTGATCAACTGCGACCTGTTCGGCTGCGGGACCGAAGGTCTGGAGATGACGGACGTGGCCGAGGCAACGTTCCGAGACACGATCATTCGCGACTGCACGTACGGCATCCTCACGCTCAGGCAGGGCTCGAATATAACGTTCCGCGACTGCCGATTCGCCGGCAACAAGGAGTTCCACGGCGTGGTGGTTCACGACAGCGAGGCCGTCACCTTCCGAGGCTGTACGATCGAGAAAAACGTGCTCAACAGCAGCATTTCCTCGCCGCTGTTCAAGATCACCAGTTCCTCGGCCGTGAAGCTGATCGACTCGATCGTGCGGGCCAACACCTACCCCGCTTTCCAGTCGGCCAACTCGCCGCTGCGGATCGAGCGGACGCGGATGAACGGCAACACCCTCCACCAGGGCAAGTAAGCAAGCCCGGCCGGCGGCGCGCATAAAAAACGCGACGCTGGTGAAAGGAGGAGAAAAACCAGCGTCGCGTCTGTTGTGCGATCGCTGCGACAGGCAGGAGGAGGACCTGTCAGCCGCGATACGTCACGTTCTTGTTCACCTATCAATACGCCCTGTCTTCACGAAAGGTTCACAACGGCGACGAATTTTATCGGAAAAATCGTGCGGCAGCGAGTCCCCGGCGTGATCCGGGGGATAAGATCAGCAATTAACATAGCTTACCTGCTCGTTATCCCCGTGCTGACGCAAGGGGCTTACTGGTGGAGCATCGCGAGTGGTCTCGCTTATCTGCCGCAGCACTTTTTGTACTTTCGTCCGGACCCGCACGGGCAGGGGTCGTTTCGGCCGGGAGCGGGTCCGCCGGCGGTCTGCATCTTGCCGGGCTGGGCGGCGTTGGGCGACGGTCCTGCCGCGAAGGCGGCGGCCTGCTGCTTGCGGGCCTGGGCGGCCTGCGGCGTCCGACCGGCGGGCTGCTTGAGCGGAGGCATCTGGTTTTTCTTGAAGTATTCCGCCATCCGCCGCAGTTCCGGCAGGGCCTCGGCGAAGAACATCTTGTAGCCCTCGCAGAAATGGTTCACGCGCGCCGGGTCATTGCCGACGGGCCGATGGTGCTTCGGACAACCCCCCTTGCAGAACTGCAGGAACTCACAGTCCTTGCAGACACTCGGCAACTCGGTCTTGAGCGCGGCGAACTCCTCCAGCCGAGCCGATGTCACCAACTCGGTCAGCGGCGTTTCGAGGATGTTGCCCAGCTTCCACTCCCTGTAAACGAAGTGGTCGCAGGCGTACAGGTCGCCGTTGTACTCCAGCACGTGGGCGTTTGCGCACCGGTCGGCGTAGCAGCACATCGCGCTGGTCCCGTAGATCAGCGTGTGCAGGACGCTGTCGATGAACCGCTCGGAGACGCGCCCCACGTCGCGGGTCGCCCAGAGCTCGAAGACCTCCAGCATGAACCGCCCGAATTGCTCGCCGGAGACGCTGAAATCCGTCGGTTCGTCCGTGCCGGGCCGACGTTCGAGAATCGGGATGAACTGCACATACTGCACGCCGCGGTTTACGAAGTAGCGGTAGATGTCACCGGCGTGCGGGGCGTTGACGGCGTTGAGCGTGACCAGCACGTTCACCTCGGCTCCGTGCTTCTGCAGCAGCTCAAACCCCCGCCACGCGCGGTGGTGGCTGGGCCCGCCGGCGCGGTCCACGCGGTAAGCGTCATGCCACTGCGGCGGACCGTCGAGCGAGAGGCCCACGAGGAACTTGTTTTCCGCCAGGAACTCAGCCCACTCCTCGTCGATCAGCGTCCCGTTGGTCTGCAGGGCGTTGGCGACCTCTTGACCGTCGGTGGCGTACTGCTTTTGATACTCGACGGCCTTGCGGAAGAAGTCCAACCCCGCCAGCGTGGGCTCGCCCCCCTGCCAGCCGACGTCGGCGTGCACGGGCATCGCTTCGAGGTACTCGCGGGTGAACCGCTCGAGCACCTCATCGGACATGCCGAACTCCTCGCGTTGAACGCCCGGGTAAAGCTCCTCGGGCTTCATGGTGTAGTAGCAGTACCGGCAGTCGAGGTTGCACACCCCGCAGACGGGCTTGGCCATGATGTTGAACGGTCGGGCGATTTCAGTCATTCTCGGCGTCGGCCTCCTCGGCGAAAGCCGAATGATACCAGACCGGCAGAGAATCGCCAAACCAAGGTGGTGGTCGAGGCAGGACGCGCGCGGGACTACCGTTTGCCGGCCAGGACGCGCCCCAGGGCGATGAGCCCGCGAATGACGGCCGTGATCGCCAGCAGAAACAGCAGCGTCCCCCACAGATACGTCACCAGAGGCCAGACGTCGTGCACGAGGTTATCGAACTCGCTGCTGATGAGCCCCGCGACCGCCACCAGCACCGCCAGCACCGCCGCCGAGAGGAGTGTCCATCGCAGATCCCGCCCCGCCGGTGCCAGCCGAACCGTCAGACAGATCGAGAGATACACGAACAGCGGGACGCGCCACTCGGTCCATTCCAACTCGCCCCAGAACTCCGTGGTATGGCGCAGCAGATCGACCTGCGAGGCGATCAGTTGCCAGAACCCGTCCCAGCTTCCGGGCAGCTCGCGCGGGACAGCCGGCATGTTCCACAGACCACCGGCGAGCATGAACTCCTCCAGCACCGGCGAGCCCAGCAGCCAGCGGATCAACAGAATTCCCGCGATACCGGCCACCAGCGACAGAAGCGACGCCACGATCGGACCGACCACCTTGATTCGCGGGGTGTCCTCGGTGGACGGATCGGCCTGGTTGGCCCCGTCGCCGGAGGGGATGATCCGTGCCCGCCGCACTTCCCCGCCGGTGATGAGGCAGCCGAGAATGTAGGCCATCTCGCACACCAGCGTGCCCGGAATCAGCACCCAGGCGACGACGGAGGGCTTGAGCATGTTGGCCCAGAGACGGTAGACCCCTCGTCCGGTCAGCAGGATCAACAGCAGCCAGAGCGTCAGTGTCAGATAAATCAAGAAAGGTCCTCGCAAGGGCGGCGCACATCCGATGCGCATTGATCCGTATCGGCCCGGCCGACGTGTTGGCTGGAGGAAAACGTCGCGGCGTTTCACAGGTGGACAGGCCGGCACCTTGTTGCGGGCCCGCCGGGCAGGCAGGCGGAGCGACCGTGAGAACTCGGCCGAAGGGATGCTTCTTCGTGGCATGGTCTTCCAGCACATGGATACCCGGCCCCTTCGACTTCGCTCAGGATTTTCAACTGGAAGGCCGTGCTACGGGAGACCTTTTTCGATTTTCTGTTGCACGCAGCGATCCGATGAACGTCCATAAGATGATGCAATGCCCCATCGTCGCCCGCTCGGGCAGAGAACAACGCCAGAAAAGGAGCACCCCATGAAACGCGCCGTGCACATCGCTCTGCTGACCGCAGCCCTGTTGGCCGTCGTCGCCCCCGCCGCGGGCGGCTCGATCGGATATGAGGAAGATTTCGCCCTCGCCGAGGATCGCGCCAAGGCCCTCAAGGAGCTGATCCCCGGCACGCGGGACTACTTCTACTACCACTGCCTGCACTACCAGCACATCGGCCGATACGACCAGGTCGACGGGCTGTTGAAGGACTGGATCGCCAAGTTCAAGCGGACCGACCGCGTCAAGGAAATCCAGCGGCGCCAGTGGCTGCTGCGCTACAACAACCAGCCCAAGGAGTCGGTCCGGGCGATCGTGGACGACCTGAACCTGCGGTTCCCTCACGAGAAGGAAACGCTCCGCAGCCGGACCACGCTTCCGACGAAGCTGGACCCTCGGAGCATCTCGCGGGAGACCCTCACCCAACGCGCACTGCGCAGCCACAGCAACAGCCTGGGCGGCTTCGAGACCTCGGCGTTCGACTGGCTGGTCACCATGCCCGAGAAACTCAACGCCAGTCGCCGTCGCGACCTGCTGCGGCGCATCGATCGGCCTGACTATCCGGGGCTGGTGAAGCTGATCGTAGCGGATCTGGACTACCCGCGAACCGGCGGGTTCGGCTCGCTGGCGATCCATCGGAAGCTGACGCGCAAGCAACTCGATGCCCTGCTGAAGGAGAAACCCTCCCTGCTGAACCACACCCAGTTTGTCACCGCCTACCTCCAGCGGCTGGCACCGAACCCGGACGTCGACTGGCAGCAGAATGACAAAATCCGCCTGGCGTGGTACAGCCGCCTGTGGGACTTCACCAAAAAGCTCGGACCGGTCCACAACTCGCTCAAGGCCAACGTGCTGTACAACTGGCTGGAGTGGAACCTCCAACGCGGCGTGTGGGACAAGGACCTGTTCCTGTCCTACATCGCCATCCCTCGGCCGGGGGTGTACATCGACCGGGATTGGCTGAAGACCGACCGGGCCCGTCGCTACAAGGCTGACCTGTCGAAGAACTATCACTCCGTCGCCCGGATCCTCCCGCCGATCCGCAAGGACCTCCAGCTCATCCAGCGATACTTCGAGCACTGGTTCATCGAGGAAGACTCGATCAAGCCGTACGTGAACTACGTCGAGAACGACTACCTCCAGCGCTGGCTGGCCGAGACCAAGCTGATTCACAACATCGGACCGGCCCGCAAGTACGCCGAAATGCTCACGCCCGCCCAGTACCGGGCGCTGAAGGATCGCGTGGATCTCGAATTCGTCGAGACCAACCCGAAGTACATCGCACCTGCCCAGCCGGTCGCGCTGAAGGCCCGTGTGAAGAACGTCAAGAAGCTGATCGCCAAGGTCTACGAGGTCAACACGGTCAACTTCTACCGCCGCAAGGGCAAGGAAGTGGGCACGGACATCAACCTCAACGGCCTGGTGCCCAACGCGGAGGTCGCCCTGAACTTTGACCTGCCCTCGTTGCGGCAGCACACCGTGGAGCTTTCCGCGAAGAACAAGGACGTCGCGAAGCTCTTTGACGCGATGAAATCCCGCGGGGTGTACGTGCTGGAGCTCATCGGCAACGGTCAGAGCAGCCGGGCCGTCATCCGCAAGGGACGCATGCGGGTGGCGACGCGCGTCACTCCCGGCGGGCTGGAGCTGACACCGCTCAACGCAGCCGGAAAGCTCATCTCCGGCGCGAAGGTGCTGCTGGGCGAGCGGGAATTCTCCGCCGATAAGAACGGACGCATCACCGTGCCCTACTCCACCGATCCAGGTCGATCGGCCGTCGTGATCGTCCATGACGGGTTCGCCTCACTGGACCACATTCATCTGCCCGGCGAGAACTACCGGCTTCACGCGGGCTTCCACGTGGATCGCGAGCAGCTCATCGAGGGCAAAACCGCCAAACTGCTGGTACGCCCGATGCTCACGCTCAACGGCGAGCCGATCGGCATTTCGCCGCTGAGCGAGCCGAAACTCACCATCACCGCCACCGATATCGACGGGGTTTCCACGCAACTGGAAACGCGCGACCCGAACCTGGCGGTCGATTCCGAACTGGTCCGCGAGTTCACCGTACCGGCCCGTCTGGCGAAGCTCACCTTCGAGATCCGGGGCAAGGTCACACTCCGCACCACCGACAGCGAGAAGACACTTCGGGCGGCCGACGATATGAACATCAACGCGATCGACCGGACCTATCACACCAGGGACATCCACCTGCTGCGGACCGACAAGGGCTACTTCCTGCAGCTTCGCGGCAAGACCGGCGAGGAACGCCCACGCGAACCTGTACGCGTTCAACTGAAGCACCGGGATTTCCAGGACCCCGTGCACGCATCCCTGCACAGCGATGATAAGGGCAGAATCACGCTCGGGGCGCTGCCCGGGATCGACTGGATCCAAGCGTCCATCGAGGGCGTTTCGCACAAGTGGATGACGTACCGGCCCGATGCGACCTATCCGGACGTGGTCCATGCCCGCGCCGGTGAGACCATCGAACTGCCCTGGCTGGGCGAGGCCGGCAAGCCCCAGCGGACAGACCTGGCGCTGATCGAAATCCGCAACGGCGCCAACGTCGCCGACCGCTTCGACGCCCTGGCCATCCGCGGCGGGATGCTCACCGTCAACGACCTGCCGCGCGGCGATTACACCCTCACGATCAAGCCCCGGAACGTGACGATCGACATCCACGTGATCCAGGGTGAATCCGTCGGCCGACTGGTGATCAACAACGAGCGATGGCTGGAACTGGACCGCGCCAAGCCGCTGAACATCACCAAGGTCTCTGCCGATGACGAAAACCTCGTCGTCCAGGTCGCCAACGCCGATCGCTGGACCCGCGTGCACGTGGTGGCCGTCCGTTATTGGCCTGCCTATGGCATGTTCGCGGACCTCGCCGGTGTGCCCGCCTCGTCACCTTCCCGCCGATCGCTCCACACGCCGCCGTCGCAGTACGTCTCCGAACGGAAGATCAGCGACGAGTACCGCTACATCCTCACCCGTCGATACGCCGAGAAATACCCCGGCGTGATGCTCCAACGCCCGGGGCTGCTGCTGAACCCCTGGGTGCTGCAGGAGACCCAGGCCGACGTGCAGACCACCGAGGCCGAGGAGGCCTACGGCCCTGCGGACCGGGCCCCGAGCGCCGAGCAAGCCCGCCTGCGAGATCAAGGGCGAGGTGCCGCCCTGGTGAACGATTTCGCCAACTTCGATTTCCTCTCGGCCGAGTCGGTCGTGCTGGAGAACCTCAAGGTCGACAGGAACGGACGCGTCGCCATCCCCCGCAACCTCATGGGCACCAAGCAACTGGTGATGGTATTGGCCGTCAGCCCCGAGCGGACCGTCTATCGGCAGATCGCCCTGGGGGAGAAAGACCCCACGTTCCGCGACCTTCGACTGATCCACAACCTCGACCCCAACAAGCATTTCACGCGCCAGAACCGCGTGACCCCGTTGACGAAAGGCCAGTCCTGGACGCTCGCTCACGCCGCGTCGGCTGAGGTGAAGTTCATTGATTCGCTGGACGAAGCATTCCAGCTCTACCAGACCCTCAGCGGCAATCCCACGCTGGCGAAGTTCTCGTGGATTCTCCGCTGGAAGCAGCTCAGCGACACCCGGAAGCGGGAGAAATACTCCGAGTTCGCCTGCCACGAGCTGCACTTCTTCCTGTATCACAAGGATCGCCCCTTCTTCGATAAGGTCATCAAGCCCTACCTCGCCAACAAGAAGGACAAGACCTTCATGGACCATTGGCTGCTGGGCGACGACCTCTCCGATTACGTCAAGCCGTGGGAGTACCATCGACTCAACGTGGCCGAGCGCGTGCTGCTGTCGCGGCGTATCCGGGGCGAGCGGAAACACACAGCCGCCCACATCCGCGACCTGTACGAACTGCTGGACCGCGACCCCAAGCGGCTGGACACAATCTTCGACGCCGCCCTGGCCGTGGGGGGTATGGACAGAAAGGGCAAACTTGACGGGCTGTTCGGGGCAGTAGACATGAGAGAACACAAAGGCCCGGAACTGATGCCCGACGAGATCAGCTCGGGCATATCGGA
>JBKHCL010000009.1:0-54885 GCA_046541875.1 Phycisphaerae bacterium
GGAGGCGATGGCGGGGGTGGGGCTGTTTGCCGCGATGGATGCCGACCAGCGGCGGGCGTGGCTGGACCGTTGTCTCGTGCGGCGCTACCCGGCCGGTGCGAACATCATCAGCCCCTGCGAGCAGGCGGACCGTTTCTTCGCCATTCTCGCCGGGCGGGTGAAGGTCTTCCAGCTCTCGGCCGACGGCGACGAGCAGATCTTCCATCTCTACGGGCCCGGGGCGACGTTCGCCGAGGCGGCGATGTTCACCGGCGGGCGGTTCCCCGCTTTCGCCGAAGCCGTCGAGCCGGCAGAGCTGCTGATCATCACCCGCGCGGAGCTCACCCGGGTCATTGCGGCCGACCCCGAAACGGCGATGCACCTGCTGGCGGGGCTCTCAGCCAAGCTGCGGGAGTTCAACACGCTCATCGAGGATCTCTCGCTCAAGGAGGTCCCGGCCCGTCTGGCCCGCGTTCTGGGTGAGCTGTCCGAACAGGCTGCCGGGCGTCCGTTTGATCTGCCGATGACCAAGCGTCAGTTGGCGGCGCTGCTGGGCACCACCCCCGAGACACTCAGCCGATCGCTCGGATCGCTGCGGAAGCTCGGCGCCATCGCTGTGGAAGGTCGACGCATCACCGTTCTGGATGCCGATGCCCTGGCAGCGGCGGCCGAGTTGTAGCGTGGACTCTGGCTTGACAGATCGGTGGCGGCTATGCTTACCCCAGACGACACACCCGACACGAACGGAAAGGCAACGCAGCAATGGAACACAGGCAACTCGGCAGCAGCGACGTACAGGTAACCCCCATCACGCTCGGCGCGTGGGCCATCGGCGGCTGGATGTGGGGCGGGCAGGAAACCCAGGACGCTCTGGACGCGATTCACACGTCCATCGACATGGGCGTGGACACCATCGACACCGCGGCCGTCTACGGCTTCGGGCGCAGCGAGGAGCTGGTCGGCAAGGCCATCAAGGGCAAACGCGACGGATTGACGATTCTCACGAAGTTCGGCCTGCGGTGGGACCGCCCGGGCGAGGGTGAGAAGGCCTTCGAGACTGAGGACCTCGACGGCAATCCCGTGACGCTCTATCGCAACTCCCGGCCGGACAGCGTGATTGAGGAATGCGAGCGAAGCCTCAAGCGGCTGGGCGTGGATGTGATCGACGTCTACCAGGTTCACTGGCCTGACTCCACCACGCCGATCGAGGAGACGTTCGGGGCCGTCGCGAAGCTCATCGAGCAGGGCAAGGTCAGGGCGGCCGGCGCGAGCAACTACTCGCCCGAGCAACTCGAAAAGGCCCGCTCCGTCGTACCGCTGGCGTCGGATCAGCCGCCCTACAGCATGGTCAATCGCGACATCGAGGACGATGTCCTGCCCTACTGTCGCGAGAATGACATTGGCGTGGTCTGCTACAGCCCGCTCCAGCGAGGCCTGCTGACCGGCAAGATCACTACCGATTACGAGTTCGACGAGGGCGACCACCGCAAGGGCAGCAAATACTTCCAGGCCGACAACGTCAAGCGGGTCAACGCGTTCCTGGACAAGATCAAACCGATCGCCGAGGAGCACGAGGCGACGCTGGCGCAGCTGGTGATCAACTGGACCACCCGCCAGCCGGGCATCACGGCGGCCCTGGTGGGCGCGAGGAACACCAAACAGGCCACCGAAAACGCCAAGGCGTTGAGCTTCACGCTGAGCGACGACGAGCTGTCGACGATCAACGGCTATCTCGACGAGCTGCAGCTGGAGGTGTAAGGCGAACGCGGCGCGGCTATTCGAGGTCGAACAGTGAGTTGTCTTCGGGGCCGAACCAACCGAGTCCCTGTTGGGCTGCCTGCTGGGTGGAAAGACGGCTGTGCGTGCTGTAGGAGAATGAGAACTGCAGCGGTCGGGAGTCGACATGGCCGTCTGCCCAGGCGACGTTGGTCTCACCGAGGTGGCGAAAGTGCACGGTCGGATTAGGTCGCGAACTGCTTGGCGTGTCCCCCGCCTGAAGTTGCCAGAACGGCGGCTCGCAGAAGGAGTAGGCAATCTTTCGACGGTTGTCACCTGCCTTTTCGGCGTACGCTGCGTCGGTGAACATGATCGTCTCAGCCGGCACGCGAACGTCACTGGCTGCGGCGCTGTGGAGGAAGGCTTCTGCGGCGGCACCGTATCGGTCGGTTCGGGCGCCTACGTAGCTGGCGTTGTAGCCATATCCGCCACAGCCTGCTTCAAAGGCGGCACTCTGTCCGGCGGCTTCCAGGGCGTCGGTAAAGCTGGGACATTGCTTGATACCGTTGCTTCCCAACTGAGGCCGCATCGGACCTTCCCGGGGGTCAAACACTTCGTTGAGGTCGTCCCGCTCGCCGTGCCATCGCTTGAGGTTGTCGCCCCACATGTCTTCCGCGGCAAGCACATAATGGCTGTCGTTTTCTTCAGCATAGATGGAATTGGCCACCGCCAGGCCTCGGATGTTGGTGCTGCATATCGCTTTCCGGGCCAACTGCCGGGCCTTCGATAGGCTGGGCAGGAGGATCGAGACCAGCAGCGCGATGATCGCGATGACGATCAGCAGTTCGACCAACGTGAAACCACATTGTTTTGACGTCGTTGTCATGACCTTGGGAAGACACCCACGGGAGGCCGGCACAATTCGTGCCGACCTCCCGGCGGGGTGTTCCGTTCTACGAGTTCGAGCGTTTTCTGCGGATTATAGCGCCAAGCCCACCGATCGTGAGCAATACGAGCGTCGCCGGCTCGGGGATCTGGTGGATCACGCCGATGGCGTCCAGATCGAATCCGGAGGAGCCGAAGGGCGTCGACCAAGGGTCATTGACCTTGTTTCCCAAAACATCGTATGTGGCGTAAGCGTCGTCAATACTTCCGACGACGTCGACGATGCGAACGTGCGTGATCGCGTCGACGTCGAGCAATTCCGAGGCGCCACGCAGTTCCTCCAGGTCAAAGGGCGTTCCCTGCCCCTGGCGGTACTTGCCGGCGAAGTTATGGATCTGGGTCGGATCCAGCGCTCCAAACCCACCGACCTGTGTGTCTGTCTGGGTCAGGGAGACCGCATCGAAGCGCTCGAAGTGTTCGCCATCCGAACTGACTTCCACGAAGGCCAGTTCCAGAAAGGTGTCGCTGAAGCTGTTCTCATAAACGACAAAGTCGAATCCTTCGTCGTTGGTGATGGCATGGTCGAATGTCAGCACAGCCGACCCTCCGTCACCCAGGCTTACGACATCAGTGGAACTCCCCGACGCCTTGCCCACTGCATTGTCCGCGGTACCATAGGAAGCGTTCCCTGCCTCGGGATTGCTGATGTCCATCGGGCCCCGCTGCACGGTAGCGCCTGTCGCCCAAGCGACGATACGATCATCGTCTTTGTGAATCGCTGTCGAGCCCTTTTGACCCGCTGCCGGTGCATACGTATCCGCGGTGGCCAGGGAATCCATGGCAAAATACGAGGGGGTGTTCATGCCCCATTCCCCGGTATCACTGCTGGACATGGAAAACTCGATCGACTTGACCTTGCCAAGCGTGCCGAAATTTACAGGACGCCAGGTATCGACAATGTAATCCTTTGAATTGTTGCTGTAGCGATAGTCGGCCAAGTAGATATCTTTTGTCCCCGTGACATTGCCCTCCCCGTCGCGTCCGGTTGCGGTCACTTTCAGCCAGTCCGGGTCATCGCCGGTGTCTCCACCGAACCTCTTGGCAAAGCTGTCTCCGTCTCGCATACTCAGCCCGGTGTATGTCGTGTTGGTCAGGTAGGCGCTTTGGACGATTTGTTCGGATTCCAGGCTGACCATGCAGCTTCCGGCATAGGCGATTCCATAGTTGCTGCCAGTGTGTGCGCCACCCGTGAAGGCCGAGTACTGATTGCCATGCCCGGGAGTCGTGTTGTCGGTCATGTTCGAGTAAGACCAACCCTCCCATGTGGACCACTCCGGCGTAAACATGTTATTATAGGAAGCGTCGCCGCTGGTGAATCCTCCGCTGTTGTCACTGCCGTTCCAATAACTGTCCTCCTCGAGTGTCAAATCGTCGAAATCCGAACTCCCGGCCGACGCCGAGCCGGCCGCGACCAACACACACAACACAACCATCCACATCCGTTCCATCCGCTTCATGTTTTTGCCTCCCAGGCAAAGAGCCCATCATCCTTCTCGGCAAGAGCCCGGGCGCAAGGCGTTCTGCCGATCAGCCTGGGGGAGTTCGACAGCGGGTCCGTGGAGCGAGTCGGCGGAGCGCAGAGAAAGACGCCGAGTCGCGAACGTCGCAGCGGACCAGCCATGAAAAAACCCCGCCATCGCTCAGCGCGGCGGGGTCGTCATGACAGCAGCGTCATACAACCGGCCTCGTTCGCGAAGGCGTCTTCAGGCTGGCTGCAGGCAGGTCTTCTGGCTCCCGGGTGCATCCGGCGGGGTCATCTCTCCGCCGGAAACCTTCCGCTGCGCCTTCCCATCGGAACCACACGTCCCGATAGTGGCATTGTGCAGCGGTCGTCACCGGTTACAGCGGCGCGTCCGCGGCCGATTTTCACGGCCTTCCCTGTTTCGGCCCCCGAGGGGGCACCTGCAACGCGAAGAACTCTACACCAAACGGGTCGGCACGTCAAGAGAGTATGTCGGACTTTGACGGGCGTGAGCTATCCCGGCCCGTGGCGAGTGGGCGAGAGGGAGCGGTCCTCGGCCGACGATTGCTCATCGACCACAGCCACCCCCGACGCGACCAGATCGTCCCAGTGGCGCCGATTGAACACGCATCCCGGGTCGCCGGCGTGGAGGTGGCCGAAGTAGGCGTCCGCCCGGGCCCGACAGCCGCCACAGTATTGCTTGAACGCGCAGACCTCGCAGTGGTGCAGGCGATGGTTGCGATCGTTGAGGATGTCCCAGAACACGCTGTCGCGGAAGATCTGCTCCAGCGGGCGGTGGCGAAGGTTGCCCATCACGCGGTGGGGCATGTAGACGCACGGGGTGACGTCACCGGCCGGCTCGAGGCAGACATAGGTTCGCCCGGCCCCGCAGCCACCGAGGTACTTGGCGACCACGCGGGCCTTGACGCCGCTTCCGGCACCGGCGTGGCTGCAGGACGTCCTGCCGGTGTCCAAGGCCGCCCCGGCCAGGCAGACGCGCCCCAACTGCGGGGCGGTGGAAATCACGCCCATCCCGCCGGCCTGCATCTTCTCGTTGAGAATCGAAAGAAGCTCCTCGCGCTGGTCGGGCGTGATATCGCCCTCGACCATCTCCAAGCCGCGCCCCACCGGGATGAAGTTGAAGTGCGCGAAGCACGATGCCCCGAGATCATCCTCGGCGAAGCGGATCATCTCCCGCACCTCGTGCACGTTGCCCTGATGGACGCACATGGCGATGCCCAGGCGAAGCCCCTCGGTGGCGACCACGTTCCGCGCCCCGGCGACGGTTCGCTTCCACAGCCCCGGTTGACCACGGAAGGCGTCGTGACGATCGGGGTTCACCGAGTCCAGCGAGATCTCGACATATCGCAGCCCGGCCTGGCGCAGACGGGCGGCCCGCTCGGGCGTCATGGTGGTTCCGTTGGTGGCGACCGTCAGGTGCATCCCGTACTGCTTCGCCCGCTGCAGGCAGGGTTCGAGGTCGGGCGAGAGGGTCGGTTCGCCGCCGGAGAAGGCGAGCATGGGCATGTGCAGCCGACCCATCTGGTCGATGACGTCGAGTTTCTCTTCGCGGGTGAGCTCACCGGCGATGCGGCTGTGTTCGCTGTCCTGGTAGCAATGCTTGCAGGCGAGGTTGCAGGCGTTGGTGAAGTTCCACACGGCGAACAGCGGCGCGTCGAACCGCTGGGGCACGGTGAGCCCGAACTTGGCGATGGACCGCGCGACGATCACAATGCCCCGCACCGTCGCGCGGTTCTCCGAGAGCTTGCGGCGGAAGGTCTCGACGTCGGTCTCGCCGCGGAAGTGATCGATGGCTTTGTGGATGGGCCAATAGAGGATGCGGTCGATCAGCGGGGCGGCCGGGTCGCGATAGCTTTCCAGCGCGCGTTCCACGTGGGTGCGTGTCTGGAGCGATTCGCCCTCGCGCCGGGGCGCGGGGGCTGCGAGCTTGCCCAGCAGCCAACGGATCGGCCGTCGGCCGGCAAAATCCTCGAGGGGATGGTGGTAATCGATCTGCAGATGTCGCGCGGTGACGACGTCCTTCAGCGCGTCGGCCTGCATGGCGTATTCGCCGCTGGAGAGGGGGCCGTCACTGGTGCGCGTGGAGCGTTTGTCCGCGTCGGTGGAGGGCGGAAACTCATGGGCGTACTGCCGGCCGATGCGCGCAGCGGTGGTATGGTCACCCGCCCGCGTGTAGCTCTCGTCCCTCCGGGGAGGAGGTGGGGATTCGCTCATTCGCTGTCGGGCTCGTCGGAGGCGGCGACTTTGACTTTGATCGTGCCGGTCAGCTCGCGTCGGCCTGTGGGGTGGACCGCGAGGCGAACGACCTCCCCGCGCGGCCAATCGGGCTCGACCGGGATGTTCATCGTGTAAGTCTTCTTCTCGCCCGGGGCGAACTCATGCGGCGTGATGGCCATCCCGGCCATCTCAGGATACACCGTCATGTCCTGCCACAGGCCCATCTCCAGCTCGCTTTCTTCCTGCACGCGGACGTAGACCGGTGCGGTGTTCCGGGCGGTCCAGCGGATGGTCTGGTCCGAGGTGTTCTCGATGCGGACGCTCACGGTGATGGTATCGCCGGGCTGTGCGACGGCGAGGTCGGCGGTGGCGTGGATCGCCAGGCCGTCCTCGGCGATGGCGTAGCCGGGCTGCTCGTCGGCGTTGTCCTGCCCGCAGCCGACGGTCAGAAGAAGCAGGCCCAGGGCGATTGCGGTGGTCCATCGGGTCATGGGGATATCTCCGTGTCGGGGTTGCTGGTACGTTGTGCGAGTTCCTGCTCCACCAGCGGGCGATACTCCGGCCCGCAGTTGAGCGTGCAGAACGGGAACACGCCGGACGGTGTCGAATACAGGATGACGCAGCGTTTGACGCGTTCCACGTCGTAATTGTAGCGGTCCTGAAAGTGCATTCCGGCGCACAGAAGCGTCTTGTAGGTCACTTTCTCGCCCTCGCCCCGCCCGACGTGCTTGTCCACCAGGCCCTGCAGCGACCGGATGAACCGCTTGACGGTAAGCCCCTCGGGGGCGGCGTCCTCGTTGAAGTGCCGCTTGAACATGCGGAAGATCTTCCATTTGTCCAGCCAACTGACGCGCCCCTTGGCCCGAATCGCGTGGGCCAGGCGGTTCATCTCCGTGAACATGCCCTCGACGTTCACCACGCGCGGGAACGGAATGGCCTCCCCGCCGGGCGAGACGAGGAAGTAGGTCCCGAAGGCGCAGTCGGTGTGGCAGGTCGGGCGGATCTTGCTGTTGCCGGTGAGGGCTTCGAGGAACTGCCCCAGCGGCGCGACGATGCTCAGCGGATACATGTCCCGCAGGGCGGAGCAGCCGGCGGCGTCGGCGATATCATGGCCGAGATCGCCCAGGGTGTACCGCCGGGCAGCCCGTTCGCCGGGCGACAGCCGACCCGAGAAACTCACCGGCTGATAGCTGATGCCGCTGATGACGTCGATGTTCTTTACCGCGAAATCGAAGATCTCGCCGACCCGGTGGTCGTTGATGCCCTTGAGAACCGTGGGCACCAGGCAGACCTTCATGTCCAGCCGGCGACAGTTCTCGATGCAGGCAAGCTTCTTCTCCCAGATGCCCGGGTAATTCCGCGTCTCGGTGTAGGCGTCGGGTCCGACGCCGTCGAACTGCAGGTAGAGCGTGTGCAGGCCGGCCTTGGCGGCGGCATCGGCGAAGGCCGCGTCGGCCAGGCGAATGCCGTTCGTGGCGATCTGGATGTGCGAGAAGCCCATCTCGCCGGCGGTGGTGACGATTTTCAGGAAGTCCGGGTGAATCGTCGGCTCGCCACCGGCGAACTGAATCGCGGTGCAGGGAATCGGGCGAAGGTCCCGCAGAACCTGCAGCTGCCGGCGGATCTGCTCGAAGTCCGGCTCGGCGACGTATCCAGCAACTCCGGAATTGGCGAAGCAGATCGGGCAGCGCATGTTGCAGCGGTTGGTCAGGTCGATCTGGGCAAGACACGGGCTGGAGAGGTGCTGCACGCACAGCCCGCAGTCGGAGGGACAATGCCCGCTGCCGTGGGTCTGGGGATGCTTCTGGCCGGCGCCCTCTTCGAAGCTCCACCAGGCGGCCTTGGAGTAGAGCGCCGCGTCGGAGTTGATCACGTCCCGCACGTAGCCATGCTCGGGGCAGACCTTCTCGATGCAGACCGCGCCGTCTTCCACGAACGTTCGCCCGAGGATCACCGCGGCGCACTCGGGGCAGAGCGTTTCGACGGTACGCGGCAGACGCCGCAGAATGGGGTGAATCCGTCCGCCCTGGAACGTCTCGGACGGGCTGGTGGGGCGGTCGGGGCTCAGGTGCGTCCAGATCGCGTCGGCGTGTACTTCCTCCATCGGCCCGCAGGCGGGGCAGTGGTAGTGCAGCACGACCTGCTCACCGGCGCGGCGGAAAGTGGCCTGTACCACCGCCCTGCAGCGGGGGCACGTTGCCTGCGTTTCGACCGGGAGCTCGGCGTAAGATTCCGCGAATCGCCGGACGGCCTGGCGGTACTCGCCCATGTCGCGCAGCGTCGGCGCGTCGGCCTCAGCGGGGCTCGTGTCCTGCCGGCGGGTGGTGTCGCTGAGAATCGTGCTGTCGTCCATGAGGTCGTTGCTTTCGCGGGTCGCCGAAGCGCTTGGAATACGATACGCGGGTCAGCCTTCGAAACAGGAAGGATATTCCCGGTGGTGCGTCTTGCGCCTCTGGTATCCGATCGCCAGCTCCATGAAGATGTCCAGGTCGCGATCCATGTTGGAACTGGAAGCGTCGAAGTAGAAATTGCGGATGGGCAGGTCGTCGTGATCGGCGGCCACGCTGTGATAGACCGACTCCGAAACGATGCCGTTCATGCACGAGAACGGGCTGATGTCGATGATCCCGTCGATGCCCTTCTCGTACATGTAGATCGATTTGCCCACCGAGAGGACCATCTCGCCCAGCGCTCCGTCGGCGGGCAGGTACGGCCAGCCGGGCTTGAGGACCTCTTCGTAGACGTCGTGGGGTTCCTCGTAGCCGACAAAATCCTCCTCGACCACCTCCAGGAGTTTGTGCTCGTCCTTCTTCTGGACGGCGTTTTTGATCTTCGCCCCGAGCATCTCCAGGCTGATGCGTTTGCCGTCCCGCCGCAGGAGGTTCTGCTGCGACCAGTTGGTGTACCAGACCCATTCGGTGACGTCGCTCAGCCAGACCTCCCCGCCATGCTCCTCGATCTTGCGAACCGCGTCATAGTTGCTGAACGTGTTCAGCCGACAGAAGATCTCACCGACCACACCGATGAAGGGCTTGCCCTTGACGTAGCGGGCCGGGACGTTTCGGAACAGGTCTCGCGCTTCGGTGAGGGCGTCGACGAGGGCGTCCATGTGGGCCCGGCCCTTGAGGCCCGGGGTTTCCAGAACGCCTTCGAGAATCTCCTGCGATCGGGCGTAGGCGTCGTCGGCGGCGCCGGGTTCGGTCTCGTAGGGACGGGTTTTCAGCAGGAGTTTGCGGAGGATGTCGGACGCGACCATGCCCCGCCAGAGGCGTCGCATCATGTCGGTGGCGTGCTGGCCGAAGTCCTCGTAGCTGTTCTTGCTGGTGGGCGAGATGACCGGCACCTGGGGGTAGCCCATCTCGTCGAGCACCTGCCGGAGGTACGGACCATATTGGCCGAACCGGCAGGGCCCCTCGGCGGTGGGCATGAAGAAGGCGGTGGCGTCCGGGTCGAAATCGTCGGCATGGACGATCCGCAGGAAGTCGCCCATGGTGACCTTCTCGGGGTAGCACTCCTCCCCGGAGGTATGCAGCCCGCCCAGTTCGAGGGTCTGATCGTCCGATGGGGGCGTGACGGCAGCGTCGATGCCGACCGATCGGAAGACGGCGGCCATCATGCGTGCGCCAATGTGGGTCATCCGGGGGATCCAGAGCGTCCGCCCGGCGAGCCGATCCGTGCCAGTAGTCGTCAATCCGTTATCCTCCGCGCCGATGCGCGTTGCTCTGCTCCCCCGGCCAAGGCGTCTGATGGGTCGCCGGCGGGGGTGATTTCCTGTTCCGCTGCCTCCCTGCAATGGCTGGAAGGTCACCGGGGCAAGTGTAGCAACCTGGGGCAGGCAAGTCGACCCCATCTGCAGGGGGCATTCGGACGCGGGAACTCCCTGCGGGGAGCGCGGGCGCAAAGCGAAGGCCAGCGGTGGGAGTCGAACCCACAACCCCAGCTTTACAAAAGCTGTGCTCTGCCATTGAGCTACGCTGGCGCTGCGTCCCGATCGATCGGGAACTGCTTCGAGTGTATCGCTGGGGGGCGAATCGGTCAAGCAGCCCGAGCGGCGCAAAACAACGGGCCCGCGCCGTGGCGCGAGCCCGTGGATTGATCTCTGCTGCTGCCGATCAGCCCGGCAGGCGGGGGTTTTCGTGGTACTCGTAGAACGTTTCGTAGTTCTTGCGGAGGTAGCCGCCCGACGTGGCGCGAACGCCGTTGAGCACCGCACCGGTGATGTGGGCACCGACCCGCTGGAGCGTGTTGCGCACGCGGGTGACGATGCCATGGGTGTTCGAACCCGCCCGGACCACCAGCAGCACGCCGGCGACCTGGGAGCTCATCACCACCGGGTCGGTTACGACCAGGCAGGGCGCCCCGTCGAAGATGACCTGGTCGTACTCGCCGGCCATCTCGTCGGCGATGCGTTTCATCTCGTCCGAGCCCAGCAGGTCCGCGGGGTTTGGCGGCAGGGGGCCTGCGCCCATCACCGAGAGGTTCGCTTCGACCTCGGTGACCTGCTCGCGCCAGTCGCCCTGTCCGACCAGGGCCGAGCTCAGCCCGCCCTCGGCGAGTTGCGGGAACAGCTCGCGAATCGCCGGCTGGCGGAAGTTGGCGTCCACCAGCAGGACCTTTCTGCCTGCCTGGGCCATCGTCGCGGCGAGGTTGACAGCCACCGTCGTTCGCCCGTCGCCGGGCGACGCGCTGGTCACCAGCAGTGTGCGATGCTGCTCGATGGGCCCGGAGAACTGCAGATTCGTGCGGATCTCGCGGAACGCCTCAGCCACCAGCCCGCCCCTGCTCTTGAGCATGGCTACCCGGAGGTCGCCGAGATCCTCGTCCACGTCGTCTTCGTGGGGAACCATCCCGAGCATGGGCAGGTCGATCCGGGCGGAGATGTCGGCAGGACTCTGGACGGAGGTATCCACGAACTCCAGGAGCACCGCCAGACCCACGCCGACCACCAGCCCGAGCACCACGCCCAGGGGCACCATGATCTGCCATTTGGGCATGTGGGGCTGGTCCGGCTCGGTTGCCGGTTGAACCAGTTGCATCGGACGGGCGCCGGACTCTGCCACCCGCAGTTCCACCAGGCGCTGGTCGATTCGATCGATGTTTGCTTCGAGCGCCTCTGCCTCGGCCTGGATGGTTGCGAGATTGTCGATCTTCTGCTGGGCCGATCGCAGGTCGGAATTGATCTGGCGGTACTTCTCCATGACCTGTCCCAGCTGCTTGATGATCATCTGCAGTTCGCGGTTGCGGTATTCCACCAGGGCGCCGACTTCCTGGTCGGTGATCTCCTTCTTGACCGACTCGATCTTGTCGCGGATCGCCTCCAGCCGGGCCTCCTCCGCCCGCACGTCGCGGTGGCCGGGCCCGAGCTTCTTGCGGAGATTCTCGAGGTTGGTCGCCACATTCATCTCGGCTGTCCGCAGCGACTGGATGCGCGGGTCCCGTTCGATCCGGTCCAGGACCTCCGGGGAGGTCTCCAGGATGCCCTGCTGACGCTGCTGCTCCATGATCTCCAACGCCTGCTTGGCCGAGTCGCGCTGAATTTCCAGCTCGTTCTTCTTGGGGACGATGTCCCGCAGTTCCAGCAGGAGGGTCTCGTGACGTTCCAGGACGTCGCCCGCCTGGGCCTGGCTGCGACTGGTGCGGATCTGGCGGCGCTTGTCTTCCAGCCGACTTCCCAGTTCGTCCCGCTCGCTCTTGAGATTGGCGATCTTCTGGCCGGTCGCTGTGCCCTCGGCGGTCGTGCTGTAGTCCACCGCTGCCTTGGCAACGGCGTCCACGATCACCGGAAGCTCGCTCTTGCGAAACCCCGTCATCGAGACCCGCAGGAGGCTCGAGTTGGGCATCGGGCTGACGCTGACCTCCTCGTCGAGTTCGTCGGGCACGATCTGCTTGTTGAGTTCCTGGAACCACCTGGTCTGGCGGAGGTTGTCGTCGTTGCTGGCCTGGCGGAGCACGAGGGTGGATTTCACCATCGATGCCTGCGTGGTCATGATCCGCTCGAGCCAGTCCTTGTTATGGGACCGCATGCCCCGGCCCAGCGGACCTTCATCGGGCGGAAGCACTTCAAGATAGGCCTCGACTCTCCAGATCGGCGCCGTGCGCAGCCAGGCGAACGTGCCGCCCACCGCGCCGCCGATGAACACCAGCAGGATGATGAGAATCATCCACAGGCGCTTGCGAAGAATCCGCAGGAAGTCCTTCCCGGTGAATCCCGGGGCGGAGTTGGCAGCGGCGGGCATCGGGCGAGGGACACGCACCAGTTGCGGGGCCTCCTGCCTGGTCGGTATTGAACTCATGGTCAGCTCCTCTGCTCGGCGCGCTTCTTCTGAACGCGCTGAATGGCTTGGTCCAGTGTCTGTTTCAACTCCGGATCGGGCGATCCTTCCTCAATCAGGACCAGCCCGTCCCGGTATGTCTGCAATGCGTCCTGCAAGCGATCGGATTGTTCGTACACCCACCCGAGGTGATGAAGCACCACCGGTGTCCGTTGCAGCCGGGCCGCCCGTTCCAACGCCTTGCGGGCGTCGGTCAGTTGACCGTCATGCGCCAGCGCCCAGCCGTAGGTGTCCAGCACGTTGGCGTTACGCGGTTCGTACTCGACCGCCTTGCGTGCATACTGCAGGGCCTTGGCCGGGTCATCCAGGCCGTCGACGAACAGGTACGCCAGGTTGTTCAGCGCCCGGAGGTTGTTGGGACGAATCGCCAACGCCTGCAGGTACGCGTCACGGGCCTTCTCGTAGTTGCCCCTATGATACTCGGACACACCCAGCCCCGTAAACGCCTCACCCTGAATACCGCTGCCTTTGGGGGTGAGGTCCACCGCCTGGCGATACAACTGGGCAGCCTTGGCTGCGCTGTCCTTGGTGCCGCGGGCGGTCAGCAGTCCGGCGACCTGCATGAGATACAGGGGGTCTCGCGGGCGCAGGCGGATCCAGTCGATCAACTTCCGCGTCCCGACTTTCTCCCCATAGCCGGCTGTGACCATCGTCACCACAGCCCCCGTCTCACGCTGGGCGACCTTGGGGAGAATATCTGTAAAGATGGCGTCGGCCTGGTCGCTCTTGCCGGTACCGGCCAGGGCGGCCGCCCGGATAATCCGTGTGAAGTTCTCCAATCCATCGGGAACGTCGCCCTTCATCGCGTTGAGCGCCCGCTCGAACCGCCCGGTCAGGACCAGGCCTCGCAGATACTCCGAGAAGGTCTCGGGTGTGCGGGCGATCTCGACCGCTTTCTCAAGGGCGGCTATGCGACGGTCGTCATCGTCGCGAACAGTCCACATGCGGGCTTCGGCGATGTATGGCGCGGTGCTGTCCGGGTACGCTTTCTTGCGATCGCTGAGCAACTGTTCCAGAGCCAACCAGTTGCGCTGCTGCAGATACAGGTTGGTCAACCCGTCCAGAACGCCCCGGTCGCCGGGATTGTCGCGGAGGAGGCCTTTGTAGAGTTCCTCGGCCCGGACGTAGTCGCCGCGGCGGATCTGAAGTCTCGCCAGCCGCAATGTGGTGGCTCGCCCACCTTCCAGCTGCCGGGCCCGTCGCAGGTCGGCGACGGCCGCCGACAGATCGCCGTTGCTCTCGTGCAGGATCGCGCGGTAGCGAAGAGGCTCGGCGTAGCGAGGCCGAGCTTCGATCGCCTTGTTCAGGGCGTCCATCGCCTTGCTTGGCTCGCGCTGTTTGATCGCCAGCACGCCCTTGAGCGTGAGGGCTTCGGCATCGCGCGGGTCCTTTTGAAGCATGTTTTCCAGCCGCTGGTGGGCCCGGGTCTCCTGTCCGGAATCCATCAGCAATCGGACCAGGCGTTTCTCATCGGCGGCCGATCCGCCGGTGGTTTGCAGGAGGGCTTCGGTGGCCTGGACCGCTTCGCCGGGCTTGCCGGCAGAGACCCACAGGTTGGTGAGCATGCGGTAGGGGCGGGGGTCCTTGGGATCGGCGTCCATCGCCTGCTCGATGGCCTTGCGGGCGGCGGAGAAGTCCGTTCGCGCCAGCAACTGGGCCTGGAGCAGGTTGACCTCGACGGGGTCGACATCCTTATTTTCCCGCAGCTCAGCGATGAGGGCATTGAGCTTGTCGGGCTGCTCGGTTCGCTGGTAGAACCTCGCCAGCAGTTCAGCCCCCACAAGCTTCCGCTCGAGATTGTTGTAGAGGTACTCGAAAACGGCGCGGGCCTTGTCGAGGTCATCGTTTTTCTCGTACAGCAGCGCCAACTGGATTGCGTTGGTCACGTTTTTCGGATCGTTGCGGAACAGTTGCTCCCGCTGGGCCAGCAGCTTGGCGGGGTCCTCGCTGGTGCGCTGCTCGAGGTCCAGATAGGCCGATCGAACCTGCGTGTTACGCGGCGCCAGGCGGTAGGCCCGCTGGACCCAAGTGGGGTATTCCTCGGGTTGGAGCACCGCCGAGACGCGCATCATGCCGATGACGGCCGGCTCGTAGGCCGAGTCGTTGCTCAACGCGCTCTCGAAGGCCTGGCGGGCCTGATCGTACTGCTGCAGCGCGAGGTGGGATCGCCCGAGTCGGGCGGCGATCTGCTTGGAATGGGGGCGTTCCTGGGCGATCGGCTCCAGCAGGGAAATCGCTTCCTTGTGCTTGTTCTGCGCCACCGCCAGGTCGGCTCGCAGCAGTTGGCCGTTGGCTCCATCGAGGTCGGCCTGGGAAGCGCGTTGCAGCCAGCTTCGGAGCTTCTCGGTTTCGTCCTTGGTCTGGAGCATCGCCAGAAGTCGGCTGACCAGGCCGGCTGCACGCGGATCCGGGTTCTTTGGGTCTTCCATTGCAAGCTCAGCTGCGGCGGTCCAGTGTTTGATGGCCTCGCCGGCCTTCTTGTACAGGGCGGCGACCTGGGCCTTGGCCATCGTGCGGGCGATGGGGTCCTCGATCTTCTCGACCGCCTGCATCTGCAGCTCGTAACGCTCCTTGGGGTCTGTCACGTCCAGGAGCTTCAGGGCGTGGCGGATCTGCTCATTGTCCGGATGAACTCGGCTGGCCTGCTGAAGCAGCTCGCGCGTCTTCTCGTCCTGCTCGTTGCGGCGATAGTAGCTGGCCAGACGATTGATCAGCCGAATCTGCTCGGGCTCGCGCTGATGCATGTTTTCCACCAGGGCGATCGCCTGGGCCCGGTTTCCTTCCACCCAGCGTCGCTCCGCTTCCCGGAGCAGCATCTTGCGAACCGCCTCGGTCATATCGAGGTCGCTGGGCAACTGCGAGTCTTCCGAGAGAATCAGCCGGATCGCCCGATGCATATTCAACGCCCGCGTGTGCGTGGGGTTGGCCCGGAGGACCTGCTCCAGCGCGCTGGCTGCCTGGGCGTAATTGCCCTTGTCGATCTCGATCTGCGCTCGCAGCAGGCTGCCCATGCCCGAGCCCCGTCCGCCTCCGCGGAGTTCCCGCAGCAGAGTCTCAGCCTTGCCGGGTCGACCCTGGGCCAGGTACAAGGCCGCAAGAAATTCGCCGGTCCGCGAGTCCACTCGATCCTGAGCTTTGAATTTCTCGTGCGCGCTTTCCAGGTGTTTGATGGCTTCGGCGGTCTTTCCTTCGATCAGAAGAATGCGCCCTTTGAGCTTTTCGTACTCGGGCGAGTCGGGAAGTTCCTTGCCCAGCAGTTCCAGCGACTTCTTGGCCTCGGCAAGGAGCTTCTCCTTGTTGCCCGGCTGGCGGGCGATCAGCTCCAGCACCAGGTTGGCGTAGCGCGACCGCAAACTCGCCAACCCCCGACGGATCTGCTGTTTCCGGACTTCGCTGGCGTCGTCCATGGTCTCCAGGCGGGCCTCGTGCAGTTCGGTCGCCTTGCGGTAGCGGCCGACGGCTTTGCCCAACTCGCCCTGTGCCATGCGAAGTTCTGCGAAATTCAGCTGCGGGGTCGGGTCGTTCGGGTCCAGTTCGATCGCCTGGTTGATGTACGACTCGGCGTCCTCGTATTCCTTCTGGGACATGAGGAACCGGCCCATCATCAGGTGATTGGCCGGCTCGTTGGGTTCGCGTTGGATGGCCGCCTCGAACTGGTCCCGTGCCGCTGCGGGTCGATTGCTGCTGAGAAGGAAGGCTCCGTAGTTGCGCGGAATCTCGCTGTGTGAGGGGAGGTCCTTCATCGCCTCTTGGTAGACCGTCTCGCTTCGCGTCTGTCGGCCATAGTCCCGCAGGAACCGCGCAAACTGCAGGCGGTAAGTGGGGTTATTGGGGTCCAGTTCGATGGCCTTCTCGAAGCTTTCGATGGCCTGGATGCCTTCCTTGCCCTGGGTGCGCCTGCCTTGGGCTGCCATGACCTGAGCCCGCTGGTACCGCAGCGCCGCCTCGTCCGGACGCACCTTGATGAGATCTTCCAGAACGCCGACGTACGAGCCCAGCTGGCGGGTTCGCAGATACAACGGCCCGAGCTGTTCGAGGACCTTCTCGTTTCGGTTATCCATCCGCCGGGCGGTCTCCAGGCCACTGATGGCCTTCGAGAGTCGCTCACGGCGCTGGTGGGGCTTGGGGTTCTCCATCGCGTTGAGCCATTCGAGGTTCAGCTCCGTATAGCGCAGGCATAGTTTGATATAGAGGTCCTCGCGGTTCTTGGCCGCCCCGATCGCCTCGCCCAGCAGACGGACCGCCTTGGGATAGTTCTTCTCCAGCCCCGGGTGCTCGGAGGGGTTCTCCGGAGGTTCGTTGAGGGCAGCTTCCGCCCGTTTCTGCAGGGCGACGGGGTCCTTGGGAATCAGCTTGTAGGCCATCAGACCGCCCAGGGCGACGACTCCCAGTCCCAGCACAGTCAGGACGGCTACGACCTTCATGTTGATTTTCTTGCGTTTCTTTCTCGCCATGGTGGAACCACCTTGTCCTGCGTCGTGGGTTATTGATCGGTTTGGTCGCCGGAGTTGAGCTCATCGACGGTCTCGGCAGTGGGCAACATCTCCAACACCGCCGGCAGAGCAGCCGCGAGGAAGTCCTTCGCCTCTTTGTCGGCGTCGGCGAGGTCCTCTACGGGCTGTCGCATGCCGAACTGGATCTTCGCGAAATACGTGTGCTGCACGAACGGGTTGGTCAGCTCCAGTCGAACGCGCTGCCGGTTCTGTTCGGGTCTGCCGTTGAGGCTGAAGACGTAATACTGGATGTACTTCACGATTCGCGCGGTCCGGGGTTCCTTGAACTCGTAGACCACCCGGCGAATCTCGAAGGGCTCGTTCCAGGGCTCGCGCAGTTGCGGGTAATGCACGGTCATCGTACCGGTCTCGGCGATGGTCGCCCCGCCGGCAGCCAGGCAGACCTCCGGAACGTGGGGGACCGGGTCGTGCCCGCCGGTGTAATATTCGATCGCCAACTGCCACAACTGCCAGCCCTCGTCGGCCTTGTCGTCGTAAATCCGCGAGACGTACCAGTTGCTGGCGCGCTCGTCGATGCGGTCCATGTCCGCCGGCCCGCCGATTCTCAGCAGCTCGAGCATATCCTCTTCGTGGGGCTGATCGCCGTCGGGGATCCCGTCCTTGTCCTTTCGCAGAACCCCATCGCCCCGAACCATCTTGAATCGTTCCTCCGGCCCGAGAGACTCCGGGAAGCCGTCGTTCTGCCAGGTCTGGGCGTTTACGCGGACCGCGTCGGGCCAGGGAACCGGCGACTTGACCAGCCAGATCTCCAGTGTGTTGACCATGATCGGCCGCCCCAGAGCGACCAGCACCAGCACAGCCGCCGCGATCAGAAACGTACGATCCGTCAGCAGCTTGCGCTTGATGCCTCCCTGGGTGTCGTCGTTGGTCTCGGGAGAGTTTTTGGCAGCGGAATCGGTCATGGAGACACCTCCGACGCCGCTTCGGGCGAATCGTCCGGTTCCTCTTCCTCGACGGTCTCTTCCACAAACAGGGCGTCCATGAGCTTCGCCAGCCCCCACAGCACCAGACCGGCGGGGATGAGCATGAGCATGCCCAGGAAGGTGTGCATGAACTTCTGACCCAGCTCGGGTCGGTCGATCACGTACATGTAGCAGGTGATGGTCACCCGGGCCATGTTGGTCAACACCACCACGGGGATGATCATGATCAGCAGGATCGCCCGCTGCCAGACCGGCCGTTCCGCCAGGTACGCCAAGGCGACCCCCAGGGCGATGAAGGCCATCAGCGAGCGCACGCCGCTGCATGCCTCAGCCACCGTCACCGGATACCAGTTCCCGCCGTTGCTCTTGATCATCAGCTGCGAGGCGCTGGTTTCGAGCGTCACGCCGATTGCGCTGAGAAACGTCGAAGACGCGAACGCCGCGACGTTCTGCAGGGGCAGGGAGACCTGCGTGTAGACCGTGTCGTTGACGGGGATCGCCAACACCAGGTACACCACCGGCAGCCAGGCGAGTTTCATCATCTTCCACCCGACCTGGTAGAGCACCAGTCCGAACAGCGCGGGGATCATCGTCAGCTGCACCAGCCAAGGATTGCTGATCGGGTAGATGCAGATGATCATCGCCAGCAACGAGGCGATGAGAATCACCAGCCCGGCCGGGGAGGTCTTCATCGGCGTGCGGCAGATCTGGTCCCAGCGGCAGTAGAGCAGATAGAGGCTGAACAGGGGGATGAGGTATCCGTGCGACCAGTTCGGCTCGCGCCATCGCTGCAGGAGGACGCCGATCTGCGGAGCGTAGACCGCGACGAACAGTGCGCCCAGAATGAGCATCTTCACCCAGACCTCCCTGCCCAGGCCCGGGTGGACGGAGGGCAGCTCCTTGTTGGCGACAAGGTCGGTCAGCCGGGCGGGCTTGGCCGCACCGGGTTCGGAATGGGAGGCATACTCGGTGCTCATCCAATCCTCAATACGATGGAAATGCCGCGAAGGTTTTTACCAGCGGGTGAATCGGCGACTGGTCGTGTTGGGCAACTGGTAGGCCAGGTTGCGGTCGTAGATGAACCCAAAGCCATAGGTCATCCGGAAGGCGTTGCGAATGACCGCGTAGAACGGCGCCCGGACGTCCGAACCGATGGCGATCACGTCGTTGGGCTTGAGCATGACGTCGGGTCGCTCGCCCTGGAAAATCGCCTCCAGGTCCAGCGGAGCGATCTGTTCGGCGTTGTCTGCCACCCGGCGGATCAGGATCGTATTTTCCGGCCAGGCGAGAGCACCGAAACCGCCGGCAGCGGCGATGGCCATCTTGACCGTCACTTCCCGGCCGGTCAGGGAGTACACGCCCGGACGGGAAATCTCGCCCATCACGTAGAACTCGCCCACCTCCAGGGTGGGAACCTGCACCACGTCGTTGTCTCGCAGGACGATGTTCATCCTCGGGTCGCCTTGTTCGAGCTTCTCGCGGTTCAGGGCGATAATTTCCGAGTCGCCCATGTCCGTTCCCGCCCAGCCGTAGGGGTCCTTCAGTTCGTCCTCGCCGTTGGGCTTGATCGCCTCCTCGGGCGTGACCTGTTCGACGCGGATGGACTCGCCTCCCGAGCGGATCCAGCGGGACTCGCCCTTTGCGGCGCCTTCCCGCAGCTTTCGGCCGTCACCGCCGTTTTCGCTCAGCGTCAGTGCCGAGGGGGTCACGTCGTTGGCGTCGCCGCCTTCGGGGTCGATCAGGTCGCGGATTCGCCGGTCGAGGTCACTGGTGTCAGCCGGTTCGGTCGTGTCGTTGGCGTCGGCGGGTTCTTCGTCTCCGTCGGTGTCCGGCAGGTCGGGCAGGGTCGGCAGGTCGGGCAGCTTTCCGCCGCCGTTGCCGTTGCCCTCGACTGCTGAGTCGTCCGTCCTGACGCGTTTGGCCGGGGCGTGGCGAATCACCAGCACCCACGGAATGTTCGACTGGGTGATCCCGCCGCCCTCGGCGAGGGCTTCGAGCACGCGCATTCCGCGTCGGCGAATGTTGTACGTTCCGGGCCGGTCGACCGCGCCGACCACGCTGTAGACGCTCTGTCGGCGGGCGATCAGCGTCACCGAGACCGTCGGGTCCCGCAGGATGTTCGGGCTGTAAGCGTCGGCGATGGACTGCTTGAGCTGCTCTTTGGTGAGCCCCTCAGCCGGGATGCGATCATCCAGAAGGGGCAGGTCGATGTAGCCGGTGTCCGACACTTCGCGCCGCAGCAGCGTCTCCTGCCCGTCGCGAAAGAGGTCCAGAATGGAGATATCCAGAATGTCGGTCGGGCCGATCTGGTAATCAACGTCGGTGTAGGAGTGGTCGGCGGACTTGGGGAACCGGGCGCCGGGAGGCAGTTCCTGGGTCTCGTCGGCCGATCCGAGCGTGGGGAGGATGGACTTCACGGTGGAGCGAGGACGTTTGTTGACCACCTGCCCCGGGTTGAACAGCCGAGTGGTGTCCGTCTTGAGGAACTCCCGCATTCCTTCCGTGCAGCCGCCGGCGGATACCAAAGCCACCAGTACCGTCGTCATCACCGTCCTGCGTGCCGTTGCCATTGTCACTGTGCTGATCTCCCTTGCGAAACGTCGTCGCAACTGGACTTCTCTGCCTGTGTTCTCCATGGCAGCCGAACGCGACGAGCGAACGAATTGCCTGTCCGATCCGTCGACCCGACCGGGTCTCGGGCATCCCTGCCGATGGCTGCTCGCGCAACTATCCCAGTCTGCAGGGTCGTATTGTGACCGAACCAAGGCGCCCGGTCAAGCGGCCGAATGCTCCATTATGCCTGCACGCTGTCCCGGGAGGCGGAACTCCTCACCACATCGGAGGGATCCGGGCGCATCTTGACCGTTTGCATTGACTTGAGCGAACAATCTCGACGGGTTTCGACCATGAATGCCTCTTGTACGCCGCCCGAGGCCCACCGGATCGCGCCGATTGCGCAAAACCTATCGGCAACATTACTCCGCCGCCGGGCCACGAAATTCCACCGAAAGCGGTTTGTGCACCTCGCCCGGGATGACCAAAACCACCGCGCCGTCGTCGCTGAAGGCCCACGTGCGGATGGCGAGTCCCTCAGCGGCTGCGGTGACCTCGCCGGGGCCGACATTCTCGACCCGCACCACGGGGTTGACCAGTCCCTCCGGCGGGGGGATCAGCTCAAATCGGCAGAGTCCATCGCGGGCCCGAACGACGTGGCATCCCTGGGAGGCGTCGTAGCCGTTCGCCTCAGGGGCGGTCGGTTCGCCTCCCAACGTCGTCTCGATTCGCCCGGGACGGGCATACTGACGGCGATACGCCCGGGCAAAGCGAGTCCGGCCAGCCGCCAGCCAGCTCCATCGGCCGACCGGTCCGGCGAACTGCTGCTCCATCTCCGCGGCGACCGCGCCGTTGCTCCATGCGACCGTGCGACGGGCGTCGATTCGTACCGTCCCGATCGGTTGCCCGCCGGCGTTGTTGATCTCCATATGGGTCACCCATCGACCGTCGGCGTAGAATGTATGCTCCCATCGCACCCGGCGGACGGCCAGCGACGCCCACTCGCCCGCCCGGGACGGAAAGAACCACGTCACCGCCAGCCTCGTGCGAACACGATTGGTTTCCAGCAGTCGTACCTCTCCCAGCGAGCGTTCTCCGAGCAAATTCAGCGGGTCGGCCGGTGCGTTCCCGTCCGGGGGGGTCAGCGTGAGATTCGTCTGCACGTCGCCCAGCCGCCACAGGCCATCGTCGCCTTGACTCAATCGCATGGGCTCATCGCGGGCGGGAAGTTGGATCGTCCAGTCCAGCCCGCTTTTGCGGAGAACCACGCCCGGGGGAGTGGGGCGGATCACCCGATCGTTGTCGATCAGCAGGACGTCGTCCAGGCGGATGCGCAACGGACCGGCCGCCCGGGGAAAGTCCCAGCGGATCCGCCGGACGCCGGTGAGGTCCACCCCCCGCCGTCGCCGGAGGCGCTGGAGGTCCACGTGTACCATGTTCCATCCCGGGCGCAGAAGATGGCCGCCGGAGCGATGGACCCCGGCGTCGGTTTCGAGCGTCACGCGGAAATCATCCCGCAGCGTTTCGGAATGAATCGCCATCGACAGGAGGGTGTAGTCCGAGAGATCCGTCACGCCGGGGACGTCCAGAACCAGCGCGCTGCCCGGGGAGAGGTCTGCCTGCAGGGCCCCGGCGCCGGTGGAGGTCATGTTCACCACGAACCGCGTCCCGTCCCTCGGCCCGGGATTCACCAGGTGGAACCAGTCCGCCTGGGCAAAGCCCTCCCGCCCGTCGGCGTCGGTCTCGAAGTCCACCAGTGAGAGGAACATGCCCGTGACCGTTTCGTCATACGCCCGACGCTGCTCGGACGCCACCGCCGGCAGGACGCGCCGCGCCCGGGGCGGTCGCGCCGCGCAGCCGACCAGCACGACCATCGCAGCCGCCAGAATGAGAATCCGGCGAGTCATGACCCGCTCTCTTTTCGGCCCGGGCCCGTCCGGCGGCCGGAACCCCAGGCCCGTACGACGATTACGCCGGGGTCGTTTCCGCGTCTTCCTTGACCGCCTTGGCCGTCACCGCTCGCTTGAAGCCCATCAGCAGCGGGCTGGCGATGGCGATCGACGAGTAGGTTCCGAACAGCACACCCATCAGCAGGGCAAAGCTGAACGCCCGGATTCCCGCCCCGCCGAAGAAGTACATCACCAGCACCACGATCAACGTGGTGGTGGATGTAAGCAAGGTTCGGGCGAGGGTCTGGTTCACCGACGAGTTGAGCACCTGCGGGGTGATCGTGGTCAGCTTGCCGCGGTTCTCACGAATGCGGTCGAACACCACGATCGTGTCGTTGACCGAGTAGCCGATCACCGTCAGCAACGCGGCGATCATCGCCAGGTCCACCTTGAACGCCTGGATCCCCAGCACCTCGCCGAAACTGTTGTAGATGTATCCGGAAATCGCCACCAGTCCCAGCACGATCAGCACGTCGTGCACCAGGCAGATGACCGCTGCGATGCCCCACTGCAGCGAGCCGAATCGCAGCCAGAGATACAGCACAATCGCCAGCCAACTGAGGATGATCGCCATGATGGCTTTGCGGGCGGCCTCCTCGGCGATGGCCTGGTCGAAGTTGATCACCGGCATGGATTCCTGCTTTTTCAGGGCGTCATTGACCGACGCCAGCACGCGCTTGGAGTAGGTCCTGAAGGCGGCCGCCGACTCGATACGGCTGTCGTCGGGGGGGCTGTCCAGCACGGCGAATGCCGAGTAGGCCTCCGGGTTGTTGGGGTCTTTCTCCAAGCCGACAACGTCGAAGTTGTTGGTCTTGAGGGCTTCGTGGTCGATCTGTCCGCGAATGTCCCGGACGCGTTGGAGCAGGTCGTTGCGGGTCAACGCCGGGGAGACATTGCGGATCACCGCGAGCATGCCGCCCTGGAAGTTCACCGCTTCCTCAAGCTCCCGCTGTGCAGCCGCCTCGACGGCGCTGCTATCCAGCATCGCGGCGTACACTTCCGTTCCGTCATCGAGCTCGTCGCCGGTCAATTGCATCGAGACGCCGAGGTCGCGGCGGATCTTCCGGGCCTGGGCGTCGGTGTCGGACGGGCCAAGCAGGTCGTATGACACCGTCGGCCGAACGTCCAACGCCGTGCCGAACGCCTTGCCGATGACGGTGCGAACCCGCGAGACGAGCGTTTCGGTGGTGGAGACCTGGTATTCCCGCGAGGGCAGGTCGGCCAACTCATCGCCGTCCAGCGCGCCGTCCTTGTCGGCGTCCAGGCGGGCGACGGCCTTGGCGAAATAGGCCGGGTCCATCTCGTGGGCGGCCCATTCCTCGGCCGTCACCTTGTCGTCCTCGTTGGTGTCGTAGTCGCCCAGGAAGGTCTGCACGCGGAACGGATCGATGCGCCTCTCGACGCGGGCGCCGGTCAGCTGTCCGACCGTGCCGCCCAGTTCGCCTTCGAGCTGCTCGGCCGCCTGTTTGAACTGTCGGCGGACCAGCCCGTCGTTGGGCAGCTCCTTCTCACCCGTGGCCGGGTCCACCAGCAACGCGTCGGCTCGCAGACGGACCAGCGCCTGCGTACCGGAGGAGAACTCGATGCCCAGAAGGTTGCTGCCCTGGCCGATGATGCCGATCGCGCCGGCGACCAGCAGCACCGCCGAGACCGCCCAGAAGGCCTTGCGTTTGCCCATCCAGTCGATCTTCGGGGTGCCGATGATCCGGAGCATCTTGATGGGTTTGGTGATGACGTTCCAGTTCAGCAGCAGCTGGAACACCCAGCGGGTAATCACCAACGCGGTGAACATACTGAACACGATGCCCAGCCCGAGGGTGATCGCGAACCCCTTGATCTCTTCGGTCCCCACCCATCCCAGAATCAAACAGGTGACCATGGTGGTGACGTTCGCGTCGAAGATAGCGGTAAACGCCCGTTCGTAGGCGGTTTTCAGGGCCATCCGAATGGTCTGACCACGCTCCTGCTCCTCGCGGAGTCGCTCGAAGATCAGCACGTTGGCGTCCACGGCGATGCCGATGGTCAGGATGATTCCCGCGATGCCCGGGAGGGTGAAGACCGCGTTGATCAGGCTCATCACGCCGAGAATGAGGATCAGGTTCAACAGCAGCGCCACGTCCGCGATGCTGCCGGCAAGGAAATAGTAAATCAGCATGAACACCGCCACCGCGATCAGGCCGATGTAGGCGGCCCGCAGACCCATGCGGCGGTTCTCCTCGCCCAGCGTCGGGCCGAAACTGCTCTCGGAGACCGGGTCGGCGTCAACCCGGCCGGGCAGCGAACCGGAGTTCAGCAGCCGGGCCATCTCGACGGTTTCCTGGTAGGTGAAGTTGCCTGTGATCTGCCCCGAATCCGTAATCACCGACTGCAGCGTCGGAGCCGAGTAGGCCATGTTGTCCAGCAGGAACGCCAGCCGATCGCCCACGTGGGCGCTGGTGAGGGCTCCGAACTGCTGACCACCCAGCGCGTCGAACTTGAAGAGCACCGCCGGGCCGCCGTTCTGGTCGGTTCCGGGCTGGGCGCTGCGCAGTTTCCAGTCGCCCTGCAGCAGCATGTTGTTACCGCTGTTGTACAGAAGGACGTACTCCTGCCCGCTGCGATCGCGCCCCCGGGCCAGGCCCTGGAAGCTCTCGACGTCGCCCTCGATGGGGAACCAGACGAACTTCTCGCCGCGGACGATCATCTTGTCGGTGACGGCCGGGCCAAGGTTGTCCAGCTCTTTGAGATAGTCGGCGAACTGATCGCGGGTGATCGGCCCGCCCTGGGCGGCGATCGGGTTCGGCGGGGCGATGCGGAATTCCAGCACGCCGGCCTTGGCGATCATCCGCTTCAGGTCGGCAGGGTCCTCCAGCGACTGGCGGACCTCAGCCCACGCCTGGTACTTCTCGATGACCTGGTTGATCTCCTTCAGCCGCTGGGGATAGTCCCCGTAACTCTCGCGGAGCGCCTTGAGGCGATCGGCGTATTCCTTGCGTCGCCGCTCGAGCTCTTCCTCGTTGGTTTGCTTGAGCTGCTCGGCCTCACGGGGGGAGATATAGTTGCCGAGTACCCCTTCCAGCAGAGCGATGTTGACATTCCGTTCCAGCACTTCGTCGCGGAAACGTTCGTACTTCTCCTGGGCCTCCAGCTTGGCAGCCCGCGCGGCGATCTGCGCCTCGCGCAGCTCGGTGAGGTCCCCGGCGTCCTGGTTGGCTCGGACGGCGTCGTCGGCGGCCTGGAACCGCTGCTTTGCCTGGTTGAGCTGATCGTGAAGTCGGCCCAGCTTCTGCAGGTCGGCTTTGAGCTGTTCGTCGCCCTCGACCGTTTCGACGATCGTGGTGATCTCCCGCTCGCGCGCCTCGCCGGCGGCCTGGGTAACCCGCCGCAACTGCGAGATTTGAATGTTGTGGCTCTTGAGCCGGCGCAGGGCTTCGCGGTAGGCGTTCTGGGCCTGTCGCGACGTCTCGCCGGCGGCGGGCATGCGGACCTCGATCCGGTCGTTGCCGATCGGGCGCCATTCCAGCGAACGCAGGCCCGACGGGTCGATGCGCTGCTTGAGCACGCCGATGATCTGCTCGAGCAGGTCGTCCGGGTCGTTCTCGGTGGTCTCGACCTTGAAGATCATGCTGTGCCCGCCGCGCAGGTCGATGCCCAGCTTCAGGCCCGTCGTGGTCAAAGACCACACGCACACGATCACCAGCAAGGCGACCATGGCGAACTTCAGCGGAAGATTCTTCGCATTCATTGTGATTCCGATCGTTCAGTGTTCAGCGTTCATGAAGCTGCTGCTGCCGGTACGCTCCGGGCGACACGGGCCGGGTGCCCACGTGTGCCGCCGGGTTGCCACGTTCTTTTCGGCATCGCACAAGGTACACTCCAGAAAGGTTTTGCGATGCAGCCCACCCGGCGCAGAATAATCAGGCCCAGCGACCGGCTGGGAAAAGACGGGTATTGTCACCGCGAGTGGCGAATGGGTCAAGCAAAACCTCACCCCGCGCGATGGAACCTTCGCCCCGCAGCCACTACCATAACAGCAAGGCAATACGCAGAATCGACATCCACCGAAAGGCACCGCATGCACGCGACCATCCCAAACGCCCTGCCGCGATGGCGGGGGTTCAATCTGCTGTACTTCTTCCGTTCCGAAGCCCGCACGGAAACCGCTCAACGGGACCTGGAGTGGATCGCCGAGTGGGGCTTCGATTTCATCCGCCTGCCGATGAACTATCGCCTGTGGACCACGCCCGAGCAACCCACCCGACGCGACGAAGCCGTCCTCTCGCAGCTGGATGAGGTGGTCAGCCGGGCCGTCGAACTCGGGCTGCACGTGAATCTGAATCTCCACCGGGCCCCGGGCTACAGCGTGAACCGCCGCCTGGAAGAACCCTGGACGCTGTGGCGCAGCGAAGAGGCGATCGAAGCGTTCTGCCACCAGTGGCGACACTTCGCCCAGAGGTACGCCGATGTCCGCCCCGAGGCGATGAGCTTCAACCTGCTCAACGAGCCGCCCGAGCCGGGCTACTTCGAGATGGAAATGGGCGACTACCAGCGCGTCATGAACACAGCCGCCTCGGCCATCCATCAGATCGACCCGAATCGGCGAATCATCATCGACGCCGTCCGCTGGGGACGTCGGCCTTCCATGGACACCGACGCCCTGCCCTACGCCCAGAGTTGCCGGGGCTACGAGCCGGCCGGCGTGACGCACTACCAGGCGTCGTGGGTGAACGGCGAAGAGTTCGACGAGCCCCGCTGGCCGGGCGCAACGGGCTGGGAGCGGCGACACCGCTGGGACCGGGACCGCCTCGAACAGGACTTCGAGCCCTGGGTGGAGATGCTCAAACGCGGCATCGGCGTGCATTGCGGGGAGTTCGGCTGCTACAACCGCACGCCGCATGACGTCGCCCTGGCGTGGATGACCGATCTGCTGGAGATCCTCCAGGAGCGCAGCATCGGCTGGGCAATGTGGAACTTCCGCGGGCCGTTCGGCATTCTCGACAGCGGCCGCGATGACGTGGACTACGACGACCACCACGACATCCCTCTCGACCGGGCCATGCTCGAACTGCTCCAGGCACATTAGAACACGACAGGCAGGCCTGTGCGGCGAGCCTGAGCGGGCTGATCCGCCTGCCGCTGCTGGAGATCTTCGGCTTCCTGCAGCAGTCGCTGACGCGCGTCCACATCGAGGGCAACTGGAGCGAAACCGGGGCCATCAACGTGACCGTCGCCCCCGGACCCTCCAACCGACTGGGTCGACAGAGCCGTGGGTTCTTTATGAAGGCCGCCCGGGAAGGCGGCAAGTTGCCCGGACACCTCCTCGATCGGTTCCGCACGATGTTCACCACACTGGATCTGTTCCAGTTCAACTGATCGATTACAAACCGGCCGGAGTTCCCTGACCTCTGAATTCGCTCGGATTCGCGTTCGGACAGCCCCTTACTTCCTCAACGATCAGTTAGGCAATTCGCATTCCGGGTCGCAGAACGAATTCAGCAGGACCCAGGTTGATCATTTCAAGAGTCAAGGTTCCCTCAAACCCGGGATGGACCGTTGGGGCAGTGAAATGAATCAGCACGCCGAAACGTGCTCGGCTGCTCTTTCCTTCTATCCGTGCCGCCAAGCAGGTGCTTGTTCCTTCGCTGAAAGGCAACTCCACCCGTTCCTGCGTGGCAGCAAGGATGAAGCAGTTGGGCCTGAGGACATAGGGTTGCTCTTCAGTGATTTCCAGCGTTCTGGAGTGATCGCTGATCGTCTGGGCGATGCTGCCGGGTTGGGTAACGTCCACAATGAACTGACCAGGTTCTGGTACCGAGATGGACCTCCCCAACGTCAAGTCCACCGAGTGTGTGTCAAACGGACAGTTCGGGTTATCCAGTGTTGGTTTTCTTGGATATGGCTGTGGCTCGATTACAAGACGACCTTCGTCCAGGGCCGACCAGATTTCCACATTGGACAGGATCATCGGTACGTGCTTCCCCTTTTTGTCAGGCGTCCTCTGGATCCAGTTGGTTTTTGCTCACAATGACGGTCGCTCCGTTCTCCAGAGTCTGTGCAGGCAGACGAACCAATGCCCTCTGGTCGTCACTCTCCAGAACACTAACCCTCACTCTCGCAGACCCCGCCTCCCCGGACGCGTTGGGTTTGACGAACTCCTTGGGAGCAAATAGCGAGAACATCTCTCCGGAAGCGGTATTTCCCTTCACGGAGAACTCATCGGGAAACTGCCCCTTATCGGCGCTACACATGAGATACGCGTCCATTTCATTTCTCCTGAATCAAGTGCCGCTATCGGGGTTCTCGGGGAATGCCCACACATGCTGCACGCATTGAATCGAACAGTCTATCCGCAATCAAGAGGATAATATGTTTGGGGCATGTTAGCAACAAGACTTTGTTCTTTTCTTGTCATCCCCGTCGTAGCCGAGTGCAAGCACCAACTCCGAGTAGCCCTCCGTGCAGAGGCGGTTGAGCTCATGGTGCATCCGCACGCTCACGAGCGATCGCCCGACCGATTCGACGGCGGATGCGGCCTGGTCGATGCGATTTCGCAGGATCTCGGCGATCTGCTGGGGGTCCTTGTTGGCGGCGTGGGCTGTTTGGAAATCGGACCGCAGCCGGTCGCGATCCAGGTGAAACGCCACGCGCACCGCCCGCAGCTCGGCGGCGCTGTGGTCTTCGCCCAACCCGGGTCGGCGGGCGAGGATGAATTCCATGAACTCTCCGTGCAGCCGGGTCATCCGCTCGACCCATTGCATCGCCCAGGCGGGCGGTTCCAACTCGCGATCGAATCGGCCCAGGTCGACCAGCGGGTCGGCGTCCAACTCCCCCAGGCAGAACTGCGGGTCGTACCGCAGACGCAGCTCGGTGGCGCGTTGCAGGCTTCCGCGCAGCATGTGGCTGAGCATCCGTCGCGCGGATTCCTCGTCCGGCCCGAATACGCCGCGGATCACTTTTCGCCGCTCGATGAGCACCTGCTCTCGGCCGTCCTCGAATTCCTCCAACCAGGGCTGATCTTCCTCGCCCGGCCAGAGGAGGACCTGGGCGTTGAACCAATCCGAGTCGTACTCGCTGTTGAGCTTGCGTACCGCGCCGGCCACTCGTGTAGCCAGGCTGCGGGTGATGAACCCGAACCAGAACTGCTGGGCAACGCGCCTCGGGGCCGACCGTGTTCGCGACCAGAACGATCGCATCCCACACGCCTGCTGGGCATCCTGCAGGGCGCGGTCGCCCTCGAACTGCTCCATGAGCTTCTCGTCGCTGCGATCGAGATAGGCCCCGTCGCGCCAATCTTCCAGGAAACGCAGGTCGATTCCGATCATCTGCATCTGCCGGGTCTGGGGCATCGGCTTAGAGAGGGCGTCGCGGGCCCGCTGAATGAACTGCTTGCGGGCCCGGCGCATGGTTCGCTCCAGCGGCTCGTCGTGCTGCCTCTTGCAGCCGGCGTAGACCGATCGGCCGGCCTGGAGGCGGAGGCGGCACTCGTAAGAGAAGACCCGCTCCCACAGGTGGGCGAGGTGCTCGTCGACCTGCGATTTGCGGTAGTCTTCCATCAGGTTCATCCCGCTGGCCTGGGCAACCGTCAGCAGCCGAGATGAGATAATCGACGGAATCAGCTTCAGCGCCAGCCCCACACCCAGGGTCATTGCCCCCATCAACAGAGGCAGCACCACCGCCTGCTTGACGGTGAAGCCATAGAGCCCGAAGAGATTCGCCGCCAGCCCCAGGATACTGATGCCCACCGTCAGCAGCGTGTAGCGCAGGCTGCGACGGTAAATGAGGTTGCCGACCTGGTAGATCACATCCAGCGGCGCGATCAGTCGCCCGATGTCGCGCAGGTTCAACTTCGGATGCCGCCTCCGCACGCCCATGCTACCCCCGCGATGTTGTCCGGTCGATGTGATCGTTCTTGGTGATCTCCCGCAGCACAACGGTAGCGTAGCTGCCCGGAGGTGCGTCGAAGGTCAATTCCAGGTACATCCGACCGTAATCGTCCAATGCTTCGATGGTCGGCTCGCCGAGGGCGAACCGCAGCGCGCGGCGGGTTCCCTTCACTCGCAGCCGACCGGCGAGGCCGAAATCCTCCAGCGTGAGTCCCTCCGCCTCGATGGCGGCTCGCTCGATGCGTCCTGCTTCGCCCCCCGCCAAACGCCCCCGTGTGCCCGGGATGGGTCCGGTGGGGCTGATCTGCCAGGCGGCGGCTCGGGGGAGATCGGCCGAGAGGTCTTCCACCTCGAACACGCCGCCGGAATCGGTCTTTTTGGCCAGGTCGCCCGGGCGGACGGTGTCGATCTCGTCGATACGATGGGCGAGCACGCGATTGAACACCGCGCTCTGGGCAGCCGACACGAACAGCCGACGCATCCGCTTATCCACCGTTCGGACAGCCGCCGCGGGCCCTCGTTTCCGCAGGGCGCTCAGCGCTCGCCGGGGGGCGGAGAAGTCCCTCGGCCAATGCTCCAGCGCCCCGTCGAGGTCCCCCTCGTCGAACGCTGCCCGGGCGGCCTGGACGCCCGGCGGGTCGGCGTCTATCGGTCGGCCCAGGTAGATGCTGCAGAACTCCCGTGCATCGTCGCGCAGCAGGGCCTTTCCCAGCTCGGCCGTGTCGCCGCGCAGGCCGAAGCGCTGTCGGCCGAAATAGTTCGGAACGCCGCGGGCCCGGAGGACATCGAGAATCGCCCGCGCCCGCTCGATCGCATCGGGATCAACCTCACGGATGCGAACACGGAACCGATTGGCGGCCAGGTGCCCCCGGCGGAGCTTGTTGGTGTGTCGGGTGACGTCGCGGATTTCGATCTGTCCATCGCGGAAGTCCGAGAGCTTCGCGGGGTCCACGTGCTCCACGCTCATCCATTGTGAGGTGACCGCCTGGGCGTCCTTGAGGCCAGCGTAGCCGACGTCGTTGGGGTTGACCTCCAGGAACCGCGCGATGCGCGCCACAGCTGCGGGGGTCGGAAGCCCGCGCTTCAGCACGCGGAAATAGACATGCGTCCCCTCGCCGCAGGCATCGTACAGCGGCAGCTCGTCCACGCGGAAGTCGTCCGCGTCGGCTTTGATCACACCGCCCACCCCGGGAAGCTCGCGAGTAAGATAGGGTCGGAGTCTCTCGCTCATGGGCACCATGATAGAGGAAGCAGCCCGCAAGAGCGACCCCTGAGCAGCTCCCGGGAACACGCCATCGCAGCGGGCGAGGTGTTTCATCGCTCCTCCCGTTGCTCCCAGAGGCGGACGGCTTCGGGCTTGCGGGTGTAGTGGGGCAGCAGATGGTGGTACTCGGTGAACTCACCGGCGCGGGCCATTCGCCTCCCGACCGCCCAGACGCCGGCCGGCGTGGGCAGCCAGAGCGACTCGTCGGCCAATGTTGCATGCGGGCTGGGAAACTCGTGATATCCCAATCCCTCGCCGATCAGCAGCGTGGGCTGATCGAGTGATTCGAGAAACCCGCTCTCGCTCATCACGCGGGACGGACCTTCCTGCACGGGCGGCTGAGAGGGGTGTTCCCGCGTGAAGAGGGTCACATGAACGCGGTCGTCTTTGGCGTCGTGGATGTGTGCCAGGCGCATCCAGTCCAGGTGTCGGGCGTTCTGGGCGACGGCAGCGGGCGTGGGCACACCCACACAGCGAAGCCCCGGCCGGGCCTGGGCAAAGGTGCGGGCGACGGTGACGCCCACACGAATGCCCGTGAAACTCCCCGGCCCCAGCGAAACGTACAGTTCGTCGACGTCGGTCGGGGCAAGCGATCGCCGCGCCAGCAGATCGTCCAGTTTGCCGATCAACAGCGTCGCGTGCCGGCGGCGCGCGTCGAAGGCGAGGGTATCGACCGGTTCGTCGCCGGCGCCCAGGGCGACTCCGCCTTTGCGGCAGGTGGTCTCGATGGCGATGGAAATCGGGGAATCCATGATGCGGATTGTAGCGGATCGAGCGATCGGCGAACAGCCGCAAGCGAAGAAGCCACGAGCAACACACGACAACCGACCAGGGCTGCGGTGGGGAACTGAACGAAGCGGAGACCCAAAGCATTTGACAGGTCGCGCCCGGCCCGGCTAGCATAGCCGCTCTATCGGGCACGGGTTGCCCGTCGAGGACCTGCCATGCTGGCGATTATCAGTGACATTCATTCGAATATCGAAGCCCTCACCGCGGTGCTCAATGACATCGACCAGCGCGGCGTGGAGCGCATCATCTGCCTCGGCGACGTGGTGGGTTACGGGCCCGATCCGCGGCAGTGCCTCGACCTGATCATCCAGCGGACCGAGCGGACGCTCATGGGCAACCACGATTACGCCGTGCTCTACGAGCCCAACAAGTTCAACGTCGGGGCCGAGTCGGCCGCCTATTGGACCCGCGCCCAGTTGGAGGCGGAGCAGGACACCGAGAAGCGCAACGCCCGCTGGGCATTCCTGGGCGGGCTGGACGTCAAGTACGTACTCAACGACGAGTCGCTGGGCGTGGGGGAGATGGTCTTCGTGCACGGCAGCCCGCGTCGACCGGTGAATGAGTATGTCTTCCCGGACGACATCTACAACGCCCCCTCGAAGGTGCAGACCGGGTTCGACCGGTTCACCAAGCTCTGTTTCATCGGGCATACGCATGTTCCGGGCGTGTTTCTGGACACCCCGGACTTCTACAGCCCCGATGAGCTCGAAGGGGTCTACGAGGTGGGCGATCACAAAGCGCTGATCAATGTGGGCTCGGTCGGGCAACCCCGCGACCGCGACCGCCGTGCCAGCTATGCCATCGTCGAACCCGGACAAGTGCGGTTCGTCCGCGTCGGGTACGACGTCGAAGCCGTCGCTGAAAAGGTCCACGCCGTCCAGGAGTTGGACGACTACCTCGGCACGCGACTGAAAGATGGACGATAAGGAGCATTCCGTGACGGACCAACTCAAGGCATCGCGGCTGTGGCTTGCGGTGCTCGTCTGCCTGGTGGGGGCGCTTTCGGCGGCCGCCCAGGACGCCAACCAACCGACCGACCCGAACGGTGCATCCACCGATTCGCTCAAATGGGTCGGTCACCCCCAGCCCGACGAAGAGACCATCCAGCTTGGATCGTTCGACCCGGATGGCAAGTTCCTGCTGCGCGTGGAGCTTACCAACGAAGGGGCCGCCGTTCGGTCGGCCCGTCTGCGAGACCATTTTCTCACCGTCGAGGACAAACGCCTCTGGGACAAAGACCCCCAGGCCTACGCCAAGGCCCGCGAGGAGAACCCCGGGACCTACAAAGGACATTACGAGGTCGTTCAGGAGATGGGCGAGGGCGAAAACCGAACATTGCCCATGGCGACCCGTCGGGTGGACGTGACGGCCCTCACCGGCGGGCTTCGGCCGTTGTCGCTGCCCCGGCTGGACCGCATGCGGTGGGTCGTCGAGCAGGCCAGCCCCAACAGCGTGACGTTCCGCTATACGATCTATCTCGGGGAAAATACGGCCGCTGCCCTGAAGAACCCCGTCCTGCACATCCGCAAGAACTACACCCTCGTGCCCGACAGCTACAAGCTGGTGGTGTCCACGAAGGTCGAGAACGTCTCGGACACCCCGTTCTCGATTGCGATCGACCAGGTTGGAACGACCGGGCTGCCGTATGAACTGGGACGCAGCGACAGCCGACGTATCGTCGCCGGTCAGATCACGGACCTCGAGCACCAGGCGGTCACCCCGGTGTTCAAAGGCGTCGGCGAGCTGGATGACGTCGAGATCGGCAAGGCCATTTCCCTGGGACGCAACGAAGGGCCCAAGCCCGTGGTGTGGCTGGGGCAGAGCAACCGCTTCTTCACCTGCCTGATGCACCCGGTTCCCGAGGCGAAGGACACGCTGATCGTCTCGCCCTCGCGGTACGTGATCAACTACGCCTGGGGCGGGATCCAGGTCCCCGCCGGGCGGGCGCTGGTCAGCCGCATTCAGCTCAGCAAGATGAACGTGAACCCGGGCAAGACATCGCAACTGAAGCTGAACGTCTTCTGCGGGCCCAAGAAACGGACCATTTTCTCCCCCGTTTTCCTGGACGTCGAGGCCAAGGCATATCGGCCGCTGTATGAGAAGCTCAACTACATCTCGACGCTGGACTTCTCCACGTGCTTCTGCGCGTGGGACGCCCTGACGGTGGGCATGATGTGGCTGCTGGACAAGCTCTCGTGGTTGGCGATGGGCAACATGGGCGTGGCGATCATGCTGCTGGTGCTGGTGGTGCGTACCATTCTCCACCCGATCACGCGCAAGTCGCAGGTCTCGATGATGCAGATGCAAAAGCTCGCCCCGCGCATGGAGGAGCTCAAGAAGAAGTACGCCGACGACAAGGACACCCTCCAGCGCGAGACGATGAGTCTCTACAAGGAGGCCGGCACTTCGCCCCTGCTGGGTTGCCTGCCGATGTTCCTGCAGATGCCCATCTGGATCGGGCTCTGGTCGAGCATCAACGCATCGGTCGAGCTGCGGCACGCGGCGTTTCTGCCGGTCTGGCTGACGGACCTGGCGGCACCCGATCAGTTCATCGAGTTCGGGTTCACCCTGCCGCTGATCGGCGACAGCCTCAACCTCCTGCCCCTGCTGCTGTGCGTGGCGATGTTCCTGCAGACCAAGCTCAACCCGCAGATGTCCGGCGCGTCGGCTGCGTCCACCAAGCCCGAACAGGTGCAGACCCAGAAAATGATGCGGATCATGATGCCCGCGATGATGCTGATCTTCTTCTACCACATGCCCAGCGGGCTGAACCTGTACATCATGTCCTCGACCTTCATCGGGGTGGCCGAGCAGTACCTCATCCGCAAGCACATCCGCGAGAAGGAAGAGGAAGAGAAGCTGCGGGAGGTCAAGGTCGCCGCCCCGGGCAAGCAGTCGCGTCATTCCCGCCCGAAGAAGCCCAAAGGACCGTTCTGGAATAAGCAGGGCTGACCCGGACGGCGGGACCAACACGAAAAGGAGCATCATGGGCCCCGTGCATACAGACCCAGCCAACTGGAAATACACCAGCCCCGAAGGGCCAGGCCTGCACACCGTCATCACGCCGGAAAACTCCGCCTGCCGGGAGACGTGGATGTATCGTCTGAACCTCCCTGCCGGCGAGACGCACCAGTTGGCCGGCGAGCAGAAGGAGTTCAGCGTCGGCGTGGTGGCCGGGGAGATCACCCTCACCCGCGACGAGGAGACCTACCAACTGGGCAAACTCGACTCGTTCTACCTGCCGGGCGAGACGGCCGTCACCATCCGGGCCAAGCAGGACGCGATCCTCTACCTCGGAGCCGGGCCTTACGAGGGCATCGGTGAGTTCTTCGTCCGCAAGTACGACCCCGAGTTGCCCCTCGGCGAGATCCGCCAGGTTCACGGCCAGCCCCCTTACCGCCGCGACGTGTTCATGACGACCAACCAGGAAGTCCCGGGCAGCCGACTGATCTGCGGCTGGACGTGGGGCGAGCCGGGCAAGTGGACCTCCTGGCCGCCGCACCAGCACAGTGAAGATCTCGAAGAGGTCTACGCCTACTTCGACGTTCCCGCCCCGCACTTCGCCCTGCAACTGGTGTATACCGAGCCCGGGCAGACGCCGACGGTACACGCTGTCTCCAGCGGCGACATGGTGGTCGTGCCCGAGGGATACCACCCCACCGTGGGAAGCCCCGGCGTGCGAAGCTGCTACTTCTGGGTGATGGTCGCCCACTCGCACGAATCGCGGCGATACGACCTGGCCGTCAACGACCCGAACTTCGACCCACAGGACTGACCCGTGCCCGAGAGCGAAAACAGGCTGTTTGACCTGACCGGCAAAACCGCACTGATCACCGGCTCGGGCGGCGGACTGGGTTTCGCCATCGCCCGCGGGCTCGGCCAAGCCGGCGCGACCCTCGTGCTCAACGGCCGGGATGAACAGAAACTCGATGCCGCCGTCCGGACCCTCCGCAGCGAAGGCCTCTCCGTTAGCGGCTACGCGTTCGACATCACCGACGCCGACGCGCTCGAACCGACCGTCGAACGGATCGAACGCGAGGTGGGCCCCATCGATGTGCTGGTGAACAACGCCGGCCTGCAGCGCCGCGGGCCGCTGGAGACCATCTCCGTCGACGACTGGCGGGCCGTCATCGAAACCAATCTCACCGGCGCGTTCCTGATGGCCCAGCCGGTCGCCCGGCGGATGATCGGCCGTGGGCGTGGGAAGATCATCAACATCTGCTCGCTCATGAGCGAGGTCGGTCGGCCGACCATTGGCCCATATACCGCCTCCAAGGGCGGCCTGAAGAACCTCACCAAGGCGATGGCCCTGGAATGGGGCTCCCACAACCTCCAGTGCAACGGAATCGGGCCGGGCTATTTCGCCACCGAGATGACCCGGTCGCTCAAGGACGACCCCGACTTTAACGGCTGGATCACCGGGCGAACCCCCCAGGGCCGATGGGGCAAGCCCGAGGAACTCGTAGGACCGGCGGTGTTCCTGGCCTCCGACGCCTCCAGCTACGTCAACGGACAGGTCCTCTACGTCGATGGCGGAATCCTCTCCACGCTGTAAGCCGATGTATACTCACACTTGTTCCGGACAAGAGTGGCAATCAATCAGTTCGGCTGGAACAGGTCCAGCGTGGTGAACATCGTGCGGAACCGATCGATCAGGTGCCCGGACAGCTTGCCGCCTTCCCGGGCGGCCTTCATAAAGAACCCACGGCTCTGTCGACCCAGTCGGTTGGAGGGTCCGGGGGCGACGGTCACGTTGATGGCCCCGGTTTCGCTCCAGTTGCCCTCGATGTGGACGCGCGTCAGCGACTGCTGCAGGAAGCCGAGAATCTCCAGCAGCGGCAGGCGGATCAACCCGCTCTGCAGCCGCGCCAGCGGAACACCCACCGCGTAGAGATCCACCGTTCCGTCCTGCAGGTCCAACGTGCCTCCGGGCTCGATTTCGATTGCCAGCAGTGGCCCTGCCAGGCGGGCCTCCTGCAGTGTCACGCGCGGGCCGTTGGAGTCCATCGTCGCTTCGAGGTCCGCCATTGCCATCGCGCGGGGTATGCTGCCATGGAACCCCTTCACCAAAGCCGGGCCTGCCGGCAAGGCGGTGAGGTCCACCTGGTCGAGGCGCAGCACCCCCCGCCCCTGCAGGTCCACCGGGGAAAGCCCCTCGCCCTTGACGTCGTATCGCAGTTTCAGCTTGCCGAGTCGGCCGACGTCGCGCATGGATCGCCGATGCCCCGCCGCACCGGCCACCGCGCGGGCGATGGGCGTGATGTTTGCCCCGTCGATCGCGACGCTGCCCCGATAGCTCAGTTGCGTGATCGGCAGGTGGGTCCGGGGCGAGGTGGCGGGTCTGGACGTGAGCGAGCCTTTCGCGCTGAACTCCCCGCCGGCCAAACGGGCGGTGAGACGTTCGGCCCCGGCGGTGATGGTGTTGGCGTCGCTTGTGACGACAAACTGCCCGGCAAGACGGTCCAGAATCGCCTCCCCCCCGACGACGAGGTGCCCCTCACTCACCGAGGCGGTCCCTGTCGGCCTCCAGGTGTGCGGAAGCGTCCATCGACCCTTCAGCGTCAGGTCGGCCTGCAGCGTGACGGCGCCCTCATCCACGCCGCGAACATGGAAGACCGACACCAGGGCCTTTGAGTCGTCCGGCGTGAGACGGTGGCGGACGATGACGTTCGCGTCGAATGCGGTGGTTCCCCAATTGGCCCAGCCGTCAAGGTCCAGAACGTTTCGGGTGTCCTCATCAAACCCGCGGACATGCACGCGATGCCCGTCGACAGCGCGACGAATGTCCATCGTGACCGGGCCGAGAGTGTACGCTGCCCCGCCGGGGCGATTCAGCGTGATGGTTCCATCGGCGTGGAGCAGGTCGATGTGGGTGACCTGCTCCAGCCAGGTCACCAACTCATCGACATTGCGCAGGGGCGGGTCGCATCGGCCTTCGATAAACTGCAGCCGAAGGTCCAGCGCGTCGATGTCCACGTCGCGGAAGCCCGCCTCGAGCGTCCATCGAACCCCCGGCGAGACCGAGACCGACTCCGCCGCCAGCCAGAGACGGTCCTGGCGATCGTACAGGCGGACCCCGCCCAGCTGTACCGAGCCGAACCCCACCGAGACGCGATCGATCTCGACGTGGCCATCCCAGTAGCGGGGGAGGTTGTCGGCTACGAGATGTCGCACCACCGCCGGGGCGACGACGAACTTCAGCACCCCGCCCGCTGCCAGCACGGCGATGCTGATCCACAGGGCTACGCGCAGAACGCGGCGGAATCGGTCTCGTGCACGTTCTGTCGGCCTGGCGGGGTCGGGCTGGTCGGTTGGTGATTTCACTCCGTCATTGTCTCCACGGTTCAGACGTTTACAATCATGCGTATGGTTCGCCGATCTTTCAATTCCGCGTTGTGGATGTGCGGGGGGCTGCTGGTGTGGCTGGTGGTCGGCTGTGGGTTGGCCGAGCCGGACCCCGTCTCGCTGGAGACCGCCAACGTCGAGCCCAACGCCTCGGTGGACGCCCTGGCGATCTGTCTGCGCGAAGGGGTGACCGACGACGGTCTCATGCGCCCGGAATGGTTGAGAGACAACCGCGACGACCTGCGGCGGCAGCTGAGACTTTTCGCGGTGACCGGCCCGACGGTGACACCTGAATTGTACCCCACCGAGGCCGACCGGATCGCCTACTGGTACAACGCCCGGGCGGGTTGGGCGATCATGCTGGCGATTCTCGGACAGTACGAGTCCGACGATTGGCGGCTCCGCCAGTTGCCGCGGAGATTCCCATTGGATGGCCGATCGATGAGCCTGGCGTTGATCGACGACGAACTGGCCTCGCGCGACGATTGGCGCATCGTCGCTGCCGCTCCGGGGGCGTCGCTGCAGCGGGCAAGGTTGCCGAGCGAGCCGTTCGACGCCAACGGCGTTCGCGAGTGCATCGCCGATCGGCTGGACGCGCTTCTGGACGATGAGCAGCGATTCGTGATCGACGTGGAAGCCCAGGCGGTTCGTGTTCCGCCGGTGCTGTGGCGGGTGCGCGAGCGGATTCTCGCCGAGTACCGCAACAAGTACGATGCCCGCGGGGCAAACCTGCTGACGGCGCTGCTGCCCCACGCCTCGACGTCCACCACGCGGCGGCTGCAGGACGCGGTGGGATACCGGATCGTCCCGGCCAAGCGTCGCAGCCGAATTCTGGCGATCCTGGATGAGTTCGGGGAATTCGGCAGCGAGGCCATCAAGTAGTCACACACACGGCAGGGAGTGGGCTGTGGAGCGCGTCTCCACGCTTGCGAGCGCGCTGTTCGCTTACCTGCTGCGGCCGAAGCCCGAGGGCTTGGAAACGGGGCGCCACTGGCACGGCCTACTCGTCGCCGAGGACTCCGCGGGCCCGTTCGGTGTCCACCACTTTGAACACGGCGTAGGTCACGCCCGTGTCGAACCCCCCGGTGCAGTAGGCGTACAGGACATTCACGCCGCCTTCGGAGAGTTGATTCGCTTTGGCGGCGAATGCGCCGGGGTGGTCTTCCAACTTGGTGACGATCACGTCGGTCTCCGTCCAGCGGTCGTGCTCGCTGTTGAGGACCGAGCGGGTCTTGTCCACGTCGTCGGTGAGAATGCGCAGCACGCCGTGTTCGCCGGAGTCCGAGAGGCTCAGGGCGAGGATGTTCACGCCGGCCTCAGCGAGTGATCCGGTGACATTGGCCAGCACGCCGGGCTTGTTGATCAGAAAGACGGAAAACTGGGTTTCCTGCCGCATGATATGTTCCTTTATGCAGATGCAGAGCGATCGTGGCGCGAATCATACACGGACTCGCTGCGGCGAACAAGGCTCTTTCATGGACGATCCCACGCTCGACGGCAGCGGCGGTTCACCCGCCCCAGTTCCATTCGTCGTCGCCGTGGCCATCCTGGAGATTCGCCAGGCGAGCCAAGGCGAACAGCAGATCGCTGAGGCGGTTGAGGTACTTCAGCACGGTGGGCTTGACGGGGGTTCCGTCGTCGATGAGGCCCACCGTGCGTCGCTCGGCCCGCCGGGCGACGGTGCGGGCTACGTGCAGCCTGGCCGCCAGCTCACAGCCGCCGGGCAGGATGAAGCGTTCCAGCGGGGGCAACTGCGACCAGAAACGGTCGATGGTTTCTTCGAGCACCTCCACGTCGCGCTCGAGCACGCCGGCGTAAGGCAGGGCGTCCGTTCCGGCAGCGGCGATGAGCGAGCCGACTCCCAGCAGTTGAGGCTGGATCGGCGCGAGGGTCTGGGCGATATCGGGGCAGGTTCCCGCCGCGGCGAGGCAGAGACCGACCTGGGCATTGAGTTCGTCGACGGTGCCGACGGCTTCGGCGAATGGGTCTGCCTTGGAGACAATCTCCCCGCCGGGCCGCATCGTTTGGCCGTCGTCACCGGTTCTGGTGTAGATTTTCATGGACACAGCGGATCTCCTTGCTTTTCTCAGGTATAGGGGGGCGGGCAGGCGATTACAAGTGCACCGTTCCGAATCGCTGCCCCGGGGGAACGTCCGATAACGCTGAAGGGCCTGTGGGCCCGGCGGGAATGCCGAATGGGCAAAAACGCTTCATCCGCCGGCTTATGCAATGCAAATAAAGCACTTACAGGCCTGTATTTCCGGGGTTTTCGCGGGGTTTATGCTGGAAAGAACGCCCGGAATTTCGGATAATGAGGGATCAAGTGTGCGACCCGGAACGACGAATCGCCCGGGTCGAGCAGGATCGGTAGTGAACCACGCGAAAGGAGCATCTCCTTGGCCAAGGACACGGCCGCCGTGAGCGACAAAGTTTCCCCCATCGAGGGCGTTTACGACGAATCCCAGATCAAGGTCCTTCGGGGTCTTGAGGCGGTGCGAAAGCGCCCGGGCATGTACATCGGCGATACCACCCCCCGGGGGCTGCACCACCTGGTATGGGAGATCGTGGACAACGCCATCGACGAAGCGATGGCGGGACGATGCAGCAACATCCACGTGGTGATCCACCCGGACGAATCGGTGTCCGTCAGTGACGACGGCGTGGGCATTCCCGTCGGGCAGCATCCCACCGAGAAGGTCTCCACGCTGGAGGTGGTCTTCTGCCACCTGCACGCGGGGGGCAAGTTCGACCATGGCGTGTACAAGGTCTCCGGCGGGTTGCACGGGGTCGGTGCGTCGGTGGTCAACGCCCTGAGCGAATGGCTGGAAGTGGAGGTCTGCCGCGAGGGCCAGGTCTGGCAGATGGAGTTCGAGCGGGGCCTCAAGAAGGGCGAACCCAAGAAGATCGGCCAACGGAAACGCTCGGGCACGAAGATATCCTTCAAGCCCGACGGCGAGGTCTTCCCGGACACGCACCTGAAGTACAGCGTCATGGAGACGCGCCTCCGCGAGCTGGCGTATCTCAACGAGGGTGTGTGCATCAAGCTGCGCGACGAGCGGTCGGACAAGGAAGAGACCTTCAAGTACGAGAAGGGTCTGCTGGCGTTCCTCAAGCACCTCAACGAGGGCAAGAACTGCCTGCACAAGCCCATCCAGCTCCACAAGCAGGACGAGGAATCGCTGCTGATGGTGGACCTCGTGCTGCAGTACACCGACGGCTACAACGAGACGATTTTCTCGTTCGCCAACAATATCAATACGATCGAGGGTGGCACGCACCTTTCGGGGTTCCGCTCGGCGTTGACGCGGACGATGAACTACTACGCCCGCAACGCCAAGATTCTCAAGAAGGACAAAAACCCCACCGGCGACGACCTGCGCGAGGGCCTTACCGCGATTGTCTCGGTGAAAGTGCCCGATCCGCAGTTCGAGGGCCAGACCAAGACCAAGCTGGGCAACAGCGAGGTCGACGGGTTCGTGCAGCAGGCGGTCAACGAACTGCTGGGCACGTGGCTGGAGGAGCACCCCGCCGAGGCCAAGCGCGTCATCAACAAGAGCGTCCAGGCGATGCAGGCCCGCGAAGCAGCCCGCAAGGCCCGCGACCTGACGCGTCGGAAGGGTGCGCTGTCCAGCGGGTCGCTGCCGGGCAAGCTGGCCGACTGCCGCTCGAAAGACACCGCCTCGACCGAGCTGTACCTCGTCGAGGGTGACTCGGCCGGCGGGCCCGCCAAGCAGGGGCGCGACTCGGCGACCCAGGCGATTCTTCCGCTGCGGGGCAAAATCCTCAACGTCGAGAAGGCCCGGCTGGACCGGATCCTCAACTTCGCCGAAATCCAGACCATCATCTCGGCGCTGGGATGCGGGATCGGCTCGGACGAGTTCGACGTCTCCAAGCTGCGGTACGGCAAGATCATCATCATGACCGACGCCGACGTCGACGGCAGCCACATCCGCACGCTGCTGTTGACGTTCTTCTACCGCTACATGCCCGAATTGGTGGACAACGGACACATTTTCATCGCCCAGCCGCCGCTGTACCTGGTGCGCCGGCGCAAGGTGAAAAAGTACGTCCTCAACGAAGCCGAGATGCGCAACACTCTCACCAGCCTCGGGTTGGACGGAACCACGCTGCAGATCCGCGATATCTCCGGCAAGGAGCCCAAGGTGGTCCAGGAGATCTCCGCCGGCAAGCTCGAAGAGCTCGTGGAGCTGCTCCAGAAGCTCGGGGACAAGGTGCATATCCTGCAGCGACGCGGGCTGGACTTCGAGGAGTTCGTCGCCCAGCGGAAGGATGGCAAACTGCCCACCCACTGGATGGTGATGAACAACGAGAACATCTTCTGCTACTCCAAGGACGAGTACGAGCAGACGCTCGAGAAGTACAAGGAGCAGGCCACCGTCGTCGAGGAAGAGGGCGAAAACGGCAACGGGCAGGAGTCCGGCGGGCCGAGAATTCGCATCCAGCAGCGGGCCGAGCTGCACGAGGTCAAAGCCATCGAGACCTACATTGCCGAACTGGAAAAGCGGGGCATGCCCATCGAGGACTATTTCACCATCCGCGAGGAGAAGGTCACCGGCGAGAAAGACCCCGCCAAGTACCTGCTGATGAACGAGGACGAGCCCCACGAGTTGGACAACGTCGGCATGATCGCCCCGGGCATCCGGGAGATCGGCTCGGAAGGCATTGAGATCAAGCGGTTCAAGGGCCTCGGTGAGATGAACGCCGACGAACTGTGGGAAACCACCATGGACCCCGAACGACGCATGCTGCTCCGCGTCCGCGCCGACGAAGCCGAGGAGGCGGAACGCATGTTCAGCCTGCTGATGGGCGACGCCGTTCAGCCGCGACGGAAATTCATCGAAGACAACGCACTCGACGTGAAAAACCTCGACGTGTGATCGGGCGAACAGCCAGTAGCGAATGGGCCAACAGCGAGGAAGACCTCCGCAGCCTTGGTTTCTGCTGTGCCTGGGTGAGGATCTATCGCGGAATTACTGCAGCGGGCTGAGCAGTTCGCCCACGAACCCGCCGACCTCTTCCACGAGCGTTTCGCGCGGCTTGTCTTTGGCTGCGGTGATCCGTTTGACGATCGCGCTGCCGACGATGGCGCCGTCGGCTACGTCGCAGACCGTTTCGACCATCTCGGGCGTCGAGATCCCGAATCCCACGCAGATGGGCGTGTCGGTCTGCTCGCGAAGGGCGGCGACGGCGGCGATGGTCTCGTCGGGCAGTTTGTCCCGCTCGCCGGTGATGCCCACCACCGACATGAAATAGATGAACCCGCTGGAGTGTTCGGCGATCCGGCTGCGGCGGTCGGGGGGAGTGTTCGGTGAGATCAGCATGATGTTGCACAGCCCCGCCTGGCGGGCGACCTGCTCGACTCGGCCGGCCTCTTCCAGCGACAGATCGGGGATGATCAGCCCGTCCAGCCCCGCCTCGGCAGCCGCCTTGACGTACGCCTCCACCCCGCGACGGAAGACGATCGAATAGCTCACCATGCTGATGAGCCCCAACTCGCCACCGCCCCGGCGGTACTCGCGGACCGTCTGGAAGATCCCGTCCACCGTCGCGCCGCCGGCCAGGGCGTCCACGTACGACGCCTGAATCGTCGGCCCGTCGGCGACGGGGTCCGAGAAGGGAATACCCAACTCGCACACGTGCGCCCCGCGACGTTCGATCTCGCCCAGCAGCGCCCCGGTCGTCTCGATGTCCGGATAGCCGGCCGTCAGGAACGGTAGCAATTGCTTGGCGCCCGCCTGGCGGGCCTCGTCGAACGCCCGCACGATCCGATTGTTCTGCAATTCGCTCATGGCCGGGCATTATCGGTCGCCTCACCCGACCAGGCAAGCCCGTAATGGTCAGCCTCGCAGCGGCAGGTGCGACATGATTCGGGGGCGGCCCATCCAACAACCCTTGGCCCTGAGCGCGGGACCATCGTAGGGCTCGCAACTTGTTGCGGGCGGAATGACTGGAAGGCCGTGCTACGGGGCATCTTTTGCGTTCTATCCCCCACCTTACGGTGGGGGCTCTTCAGAGAAACCTTTTCCGTGGCATGGGCTTCCAGCCCATGGAAACACGGCCTGGAAGGCCGTGCTACGGTGGGTTTTTCGTGGCATGGGAAAGCGCCGGCGTTCGCGTCAGTCGGTTCGGCCGAACTCCGCGAAGTCCGGGTCGATGTAGCGGTGGGTGGTCGCGATGTCGTCGATCCGCTGCATATCGTTCGGGTCGAGCTTGATCTGCAGGCAGTCGTAGTTCTCCTGGATGTGATCGCGCGAACTGGACCGCGGAATGGCAGCCAACCCGTGCTGGAGACACCATCGCAGGGCGACCTGCACCGGCGTGGCGTTGTAATGGCCGGCAAGGTCCTGCAGGACCGGCTCTTCCTTTACGTCCCCTTTGATGATCGGGCGATAGGCGACCAGGGTGATTCCGTTGTCCCGGCAGAACTCCATCAGCTCTTTCTGGAAGAGGTAGGGGTGGAACTCCACCTGGTTGGCGGCGATGGGCTGGGGCGATGCATCCATCGCCTCGCGCAGACGGGCGATCGTGAAATTGCTCACGCCCACGGTGCGGACCTTGCTCTCTTTGACCAGTTGATCCATCGCCGAGAATGTTTCGTCCATCGGGATGTCACTGTTGGGCCAGTGGATCAGCAACTGGTCTACGTAGTCCACCTGCAGTTCCTCGAGCGAGCGGTTGGCGTCGGCGATCAGGTCGTCGGGGCGCAGGCGGTCATGCCAGATTTTGGTCACCAGGAAAACGTCGTCCCGCCCCACGTCGGCCTGTTTAAGCCCCCGCCCCACGCCCTCGTGGTTGCCGTACATATCGGCGGTATCGATGTGTCGGTAGCCGATTTCCAACGCGGCGGCGACGGTCTGTTCGGCGGTCTTCTCGTCCAGCTGAAACGTGCCGAACCCAAGGGCGGGCATCGGTTTATCAGCGGGCATGGGTAAGGGTGCAATCTTCACGTCGGGTTCCTTTCTATCGTCACAGAGGGTCTCTCAGGGAGCATGGCTGCTCGGGGAAGTATAGCGGAGACCGGCCCGAGCTTCCCACTGCGGGCAACTTTGTCCGCGCCGGGGGGCATTCCGCGATCGCGCAACGTTCGCGTATAGCATGAATCAAGAGATCCCGAAGCCCCATGAACCAAGAGGCAGCTATGGGCGACCATGAGCAGGTCAGTAAGAACGTCCAGCAGAAATCCAACATTCTCCGCGGCAGCAGCGACGAGGACGCCGACCGCACCCATCCGGGTCAGCAACATCAGGGCGGGACGTCCGATCAGGAACGGTCGGCCGCCTGCCGGGTGCAACATGAAACGACGTGCCCCATCTTCCAGCGTGCCGAATGCAACCCGATCCTGACCGCCGACGAATTGCCCGTGCTGGCTGAGGCGGTGCTGAATCCCGGTGCCGGTGAGCATGACGGGCGGGTGTTCCTGCTGCTGCGCGTCGAGCAGGCGACCGGGTACTCCAACATCCACGTTGCCTGGAGCGACAATGGCACCGACGGCTGGCAGGTGGACGAAAAGCCCCTCCTGGAGTTCGGCCTGCCCGAGTGGCGATACGAGCAATGGGGCGTGGAAGACGCCCGGGCGACGTGGTTGGCGGACGAAGAGGCGTGGTACATCACCTACACCGCCTACTCGCCCGCCGGTGCCGCCGTGGGCCTGGCCAAGACCACCGACTTCGTCGAGGCAGAGCGCATCGGACTGATCTTCTCGCCGAACAACAAAGACGCCGTGCTGTTCCCGCGGAAGTTCCAGGGTCGATATGCCGCGCTGCATCGCCCGGACGCCGGCGGGGGGATCGAGAATATCTGGATCGCCTACTCCCGCGACCTGCTCTACTGGGGCGAGCCGCACTGCGTACTGCGAGAGCATCAGGGCCCGGCGTGGGACGCCGTGAAAGTCGGGGCAGGCCCGCCCCCGGTGGAAACCGACGAGGGCTGGCTGTTGCTCTACCACGGCGTGAAGGCCTACGGGGGCGAGCTGATTTATCGCGTGGGGGCCGCGCTGCTCGACAGAGACGACCCGTACAAAATGACCCACCGCTCACCGAGCTGCATCATGAAACCCCGCGAGCACTACGAGATGTCCGGGCTCGTGCCCAACGTCGTGTTTCCCACCGGGTTGCTGCTGCGAGGCGACGAGCTTTGGATGTACTACGGCTGCACGGACACGTCCGTAGCCTTGGCGACCGCGAAACTCAGCGACGTGCTGGACACGCTCGAACCGGTCGACCGCGAGAAGTAGTTCATACGAAAGGATATACGATGAACGACAGGCAAGCCGACCGCGTCGCGCTGATCACCGGGGCCGCCAACGGTATCGGCCGGGCGACCGCCAGACTGCTCAGCCAAGAGGGCTACGCCATCGCCGCGCTGGACATGCAGGGACAGGCCGCCCAGGAACTCACCGACGAACTCTCCGGCGACGGCGGCGACGCCCTGGCGGTGAAGGTGGACGTCTCCGACGCCCAGGACGTTCAGCAGGCCATCCGCCAGGTCGACGCGCGGTGGGGTCGGCTGGACGTGGTGTTCGCCAATGCGGGCATCAATGGGGTGTGGGCACCGCTGGACGAACTCAGGCCGGAGGAATTCGACCATACCGTCAACGTCAATCTGCGGGGTACGTTTCTGACGGTCAAATACGCCCTGCCGCTGCTTCGCCGGCGGGGTGGATCGATCATTGTCACCGCGTCGGTGAACGGCAACCGCGTGTTCTCCAACACCGGGGCGACGGCCTACGCCTGCTCCAAGGCCGCCCAGGTCGCCTTCGTGCGGATGATCGCCCTGGAGCTGGCCGAGGACGACATCCGCGTCAACTCCATCTGCCCCGGGCCGGTGCGCACGCAGATCAGTCAGCGAACCGAACACCGGGACACCGAGGACGCCGGCCCGCCGGTGGAATACCCCGAGGGAACCGTTCCGCTCACCGGCGGGGACCCGGCCCGGCCGGAGGAGATCGCCCGACTGGTGCGGTTCCTCGCCGGGGAGGACGCGAGCTTTGTTTCCGGGGCGAACGTGTACATCGACGGAGCCGAGTCGCTCCTGCAGGGATGAGAGGACCAAGCCCATGAGCCGGTTTGCATATGACGTAATCTGCATCGGTGGAGGCCCGGGCGGCGGGGCGGCCGCCCAGCAGGTACGCCTGCGCGGTGGGCGGGCGTGCATCGTGGAAGACCGTTTCCTGGGCGGGACCTGCCTGAATGTCGGGTGCATGCCCACCAAGGCGCTGCTCGCCAGCGGCCATCGCGCCTGGGAAATGACCCACGCCGACGACCTCGCCATCCCGCCGGTGGAACCCGACATTGACGGGCAGGCCGTGATGCGCCGTGTCGCGGACATCGTGGACGATCTCCGCACCGCGACGCGCGACAAACTCTCGGGAATGGACCGCGTCGACGTCATCCGCGGGCGAGGCTATATCCGCGACGCCCACACCGTCGCGGTGGACACCCCGGACGGGGAAAAGACGCTCACCGCGCGGTGTCTTGTGATCGCGACCGGCTCGCAACCGACCAGGCCGGGCTTCCTGCCCTGGGACAGCGGACGGGTGTGGACCAGCGACCACGCCACGAATGCCGACCACCTCCCCGAGAGCATTCTCGTTCTTGGCGGCGGGCCGTTGGGTTGTGAGTTCGCCACTGCTTACGCCGAACTCGGCGTGCGGGTGTGCATGGTCGAGATGATGGACCGCCTGCTGCACCAGTTGCCCGATCGCGCAGGTGAAGTGGTTCAAAAAAGCCTCACCGCCCGCGGGGTGGACGTGCATCTCGGGCAGGAGGTAACCGGGGCTTCGTTCGACGGCGAGTCCCTGACGGTGGAGTGCGGGTCGGGCTGTTCGTTCCACGGCTCGCACGCGCTGGTAGCGGTGGGTCGACACAGCTGCCCAGGCGAACTGGGGCTCAAAGAAATCGGCGTGATGTGCGAAGACGATACCATCCCCGTGGACGATCGCTGCCGCACGAGCGTGGAGGGGGTCTATGCCGCCGGCGACGTGGCTGAGCTGCGTAACCACAGCCACCTCGCCGAGCGGATGGGCATCGTCGCGGGCGATCAGATCATGGGCGTCGACACGCGGGACGACCGAACCGTCGTGCCGGTGGGAGTCTACTCGCACCCGGAGGTCGCCCACGTGGGCCTCGGGCCCGACGAGGCGCGCGAGCAACACGGCCGGGAGGCGGTCGACGTTCTGCACAAGGACTATGCCGACGCGGGGACGGCCTGGCTGTACGCCGAGCGGGCCGGCGGGCTGGAGCTGGTGGTCGGCCGGGATGACGGGGCGATTCTCGGGGCGTTGTGGATCGGCCCGCAGGCGGTGGACATGATCCACGAACTCGCGCTGGCCATGCGGCAGGGCGTGACGCTGGCGGAGATCTACGGGACCATCCACGCCCACCCGAGTTTCCAGGAGACGCTGCACGCCCTGGCGGAGACGTGGATGGACCAGCGTGCGGGCAAGGATTCCAAGTGACTCTCACGTCGCAAGGAAGCCCCCCGCGTGAGCGGGGGGATCGGTCCTGGCCCGCTTAGATGTATGTCCTGGTGTCCGATCGCGTTACTGGATGTCTTCCAGCGGCAGGTCGGGGGTTTCGACCTCTTCGTTTCGTGGCTTGCCGTGTCGCTTGTGCTTCGTCTCGGCCGGCGCTGTCCCACGGACTTCCTGAAAGCCCCGGGCGAACTTCAGCTCCGTCACCAGCCAGATCAACAGCCCCAGCAGCGGGTAGCCCAGGAAGCGGGCGTAGAAGAGGATTTTGCCGTAGATGTCCGTGTGTCCGCCCCAGGAAGGTTTGACGTCGGCGACCCACGAATACAGTTCGCCCTTGTTGTACAGGGCTCCGCAGGCGACGTTGCCCATCAGCAGTTGCTGCCACGGCGTGACGATCGCCAGCAGCACCAGCGACCAGAAGAACGAACTGCTCAGTCGACCCACCCCGCCGAGACGCTCGGACACCGCGAGCATGAGGCACACCAGCAGCGTGATGCTCACAAGCAGGCCCATCACCAGCGCGAAGAACTTCGCCCCGGGAAGGGCCCAACTGAGCATCTCGTCGATAAAGTACGTCGTCTCGCCGACCCCATCGCGCGTGACGGCCGGCGTGGTGGTCGGCTGGTTTGCGTCGGCCGACGCTGCCGGGGCGTTCGCGTCGGCAACGGCAGCGGGGCTCGGTGAGCCCTTGGCGCGGAGAGGGTCCACCACGTCCATGAACTGCACCGCCACGAAGGCAGCGACCTGCGTGAGCATCGCCAGCAGAAGGACGATCAGGAAGATATTCTTGGCCGCCCGGGCCGAGGCGAAGGCGTCCATGGTGTCCGAGGCCGAGGTGTTGTACTGGAGCTGTTCCATCGTGGTTTCCTTTCCGATGCGGGGCTGGGGTGGTATCCCTTGTCCCAGCCAAGCTCTATATCGGACAACGGCACGCAAATCTATAAGGATCAAACGAAGTGCTCTGCCGGCGAGCCATCACGGGCCCCGCAGCGGGATCGTTTTATTGCTCGGCGACACGCTCGAAAGCCGTCGCCGCCGCCGAGGCCGTCCGCTCGATGTCGCGGCTGGTATGGACCGACGAGACGAACATTGCCTCGTACTGGCTGGGGGGCAGGTACACGCCTGCCTCCAGCATGCCGTGAAACCACGTGGCAAAGGCGTCGTGGTCGCAGGCGGCTACATCATCATAGGACCGCACCGGCCCCGACGTGAAGAAACAGCTCAACATGCTCCCCACGCGCTGGATGCAGATGCGCTGGTCGAGCCCGGCGTCTTTGGCGCCCGCGAGCAGCGATTCCTCGACCGCGGCGGCGATCTCCTCGAGACGGGCGTAGAAGCCTTCTTCCATGCAGCTCCGCAGCGTCGCCAGGCCGGCCGCCATCGCCGCGGGGTTGCCCGAGAGCGTGCCCGCCTGGTAGATCGGGCCGACCGGCGCGAGGTGGTCCATGAGCTCTGTCGGACCGGCCACCGCGCCGACGGGCATGCCGCCTCCGATGACCTTTCCCAGCACGGTCAGGTCCGGCGTGACGCCATACCGCAGCTGCGCCCCGCCCCAGCCGACGCGGAAGCCGGTCATGACCTCGTCGAAGATCAGCAGTGTTCCGTGCGTGTCGCACAGGCTGCGCAACCCTTCGAGATACCCCTCCGCCGGCGGGATCACGCCCATGTTCCCCGCGATGGGTTCGACCAGCACAGCGGCGACGGTCGGGCCGGCTTCGGTGAGGATCGTCTCGATGGCGGGCAGGTCGTTGAAGGGCACCGGCAGCGTGTCGGCCGTCGCGCCGGCGGGCACGCCGGGAGAACTGGGCACGCCCAGTGTCGATGCTCCGCTGCCTGCGGACACCAGCAGCGCGTCGCAGTGGCCATGGTAACAGCCGATGGTCTTGATGATGCCCGGTCGATCGGTCGCTCCCCGCGCCAAACGCACTGCCGTCATGGCAGCCTCCGTGCCGCTGGAGACCAGGCGGACCTTTTCGACGGCCGGGATGCTGGAGACGATCATCTCCGCCAGGGCGGTTTCGCCCTCGGTGGGGGCCCCGAAGCTCATGCCCTTGTGGATCGCCTTGGAGACGGCGGCGACCACCTGCTCGTCGCCGTGGCCGAGAATCATCGGCCCGTAGCTGCCGACGTAATCGACGTAGTCGTTGCCGTCGAGGTCTTCCAGTCGGCTGCCCTTGCCGCGCACGATCGTCGGCGGCGTGCCCCCGACGGCCGAGAAGGTGCGGGCCGGGGAGTTCACCCCGCCCACGAGCACTCGGCTGCCGCGCTGAAAGGCCGTCCGTGATTTCTCGGTGGATCGTGGCATGGGGTTATCTCTCTGACGGGTCACTCGGCTGGGAGGTCGGGGCGGGCGAGCCGACCGGTACGTTGGCGTCGAAGGCGCCCAATTCTCGTCGCTGGAGCACCGCCCGTTTGCGGGCCTCTTTCCACGCCTGGATGAACTGCTCGTGCGGGGGCGGCGGGTTGTCGAGCAGTTCCTTCATCATCGTATGCGTAACGTACCGCGTGGACCTCGCCGAGAGAATGTGGTCGGTAATCAGCTCGGGCGTGAGGTTGGCCGATCGCTGGTTGAGCAGGTCGCCCGCGCGGATCCGCCAGCCTTGCGGCAGTCGATCCACCCACCACATGTGGATCTGGTAGCGTGTTTCGCAGCGGGCGCGGTCGCCCTTGAGGCGGATGGCGATCTCTTCCCAGTAGCCGGGGGGGGTGGGCGGTACGCTGACGCGCGTGGGTCGGTGGTCCTGCAGGTCTCGCCAGGCCTGCGGGCCGTAGGCGCCGATGAACGCGTCCCGGAAGCGGAAGCTCGTCTGCCAGAGGTTGAACAGCTCCGCGGCGAAGCGTTTTTCCATGGGGCTTCCGTGCAGGCTCGCCAGCCAGGCGTCGCGGTTGCCCGAGAGGATCGCGCCGCGCACCCCCCGCAGCAGCCGGCGGATATCACGGCGATCTTTGTCTTCGCGGGCCCGCTGTTCGGCCGACGTGCAGCCGACCAGGCTCGCCGCGGCGATCAGAAGCACCGCAAGCGGGGCTGTCAGTATGTGGGGGATGCGTCGAGAGCTCATGCGTCCCAGTATAACAGCAGGCCGACGCGATCCGCGAGGGATCCTGTCGGCCTGCGTGAATTCTCGGCTTCGCGTCGGCTACTCGGGCAGTCGGTTCATGTCGGGTTCGGGCATGTCGCCCATGCCCATCGCCTTCATCCGGGCTTCCTTGAGCTTCTTGCTGATGCTGTCGACGGTCTCGCCTTCCTTGCCGATGTCTTCCATGACCGATTCATACGCTTCGATCTGGGCTTTGATCATCTTGATACCCTTTTCCGGGTTCTCGCCGATCTCTCCGCCGACGTCGATCTTCCAGGCACCGTCCTTCTTGACCAAGTTCATTTCCCCTCCCTGGCCGGGCACGGTGAGCGTGGCAGTATCTCCGTCGGTTTTCACCTCGGCCTTTTCGAACTGGTCAAACCCGAACTCCATATCGCCTTTGAACTCATCGCCGTAGGCGTCCTTCATCTTCTTGTGGAACTCCAGCATCGCCTGGGTCATGTCGAACTGGGCTCCGAGCAGCTTCTTTTGGTCCTCGGTCGCCTCGAACTGGGCGAGGTACTGGTCCTTGTTGCCTTCCTCCATGGCCTCGGCCATCAGTTTGGCGGCTTCTTTGGGCGAGGAGGCTTCCTTGGGTCCGCAGCCGGTGGTGGCGATGGCCATCAGGCCCAGCAGCGCGATCACAGCCAATGTTCGTGTTCTCATTTTCGTCATCCTTTCGTTGGGGGAGTCTACTTCACCACGAGGTTGATCAATCGTCCGGGTACGGCGATCTTCTTGACGAGTTCTTTTCCGGCGAGATGTTCCTGCACCCGCTCATCGGCCAACGCCGTTTCGAGGGCGGTATCCTGCGAGGCGTCGGCGGGCACCTGGATGCGAGCCCGGACCTTGCCGTTGATCTGCACGGGCAACTCGACGGTATCCTCGGCGAGCATCGTCTCATCATACGCGGGCCAATCCTCGTGGGCCAGCGATTCATCGTGCCCCAGCGTCGCCCAGCATTCCTCGCAGATGTGCGGCGCCATCGGCGCCAGCAGCAGCACGAACCGCTCGGCCTGGCTGGCGGAGAGCTTGCCCGCGCGGTACACCTCGTTGACAAACTCCATCAACGCGGCGATGGCGGTGTTGAACTTCATCGCTTCGTAGTCCTCGCCGACCTTCTTGATGAGCCTATGCAGGGCCTTCTCGATGGCGGCAGGGCCGTCGCCGGCGGTGAGCAGGGCGGGGTTTTCCTCGTCGCCGCAGATCATCCGCCAGACGCGCTTCAGGAAGCGGTGCACGCCCGGAACGTCCCGCGTGTTCCACGGCTTGGAGGCCTCCAGCGGACCCATGAACATCTCGTACAGCCGAAATGTGTCGGCCCCGAATTCCTCGATGATGTCGTCCGGGTTCACCACGTTCCGCAGCGATTTGGACATCTTCTCGATGGTCGTGGTGAGTTGCTCGCCCGTCTCGGCGTGTGTGGGCGTCTCGCCGGAGAGGTCCACCGTTTCGTGCGGAATGCTCACCCCGCGGGAGTCGCGGTAGGTGAAGCTGGTGATCATGCCCTGGTTGAACAGTTTGCCGAACGGCTCGGGGCTGCTGACGTGGCCGAGGTCGTAAAGCACCTTGTGCCAGAACCGCGAGTACAGCAGGTGCAGCACGGCGTGTTCGGCTCCGCCGACGTAGAGGTCCACCCCGCCGATGGGGTTGCGGTCCGAGCGGCCCATCCAGTACTGCTCGATGGCCGGGTCGCAGAAGCGTTCGTCGTTGTCCGGATCGAGATAGCGCAGGTAGTACCAGCAGCTGCCCGCCCACTGGGGCATGGTGTTCAGCTCGCGTTGGGCCGGGGCGTTGCAGCGGGGGCAGGTGGTCTGCATCCAGTCGATCGCTTTGCCGAGGGGTGGCGCGGGCGGCGCGTCGCGGTCCTCGCTGGCAGCCGGCGTGAAATCGTCCATTTCCGGCAGCAGCAGGGGCAGTTGGTCTTCCGGCAGGCCGACCGGTCCGCAGCTCTCGCAGTGGACGATCGGGAACGGCTCGCCCCAGTATCGCTGTCGGCTGAACAGCCAATCGCGCAGCTTGTAGTTCACCGCCTCCCGCGCGAGGCCCTTCTTGTTGAGGTCGGCGGTGATCCGCTCCTTGAACTTCGCGGTCGCCAGCCCATCGTAGCCGTCGGAATTGACGGCAGTGCCTTGTTCTTCTGCACACCAAGGTATCCGGGTATAGTTGACATCTGGATACCAATGTCGCATGAAACTCGTAAGGTCGTTTGGGTCTTCGAAGCAATAGCGGACAGTCCCGTTAGGAGCTTGCTTCACTTCTTGCCAGAGATGCCCAGTGCCTCTAAGTTCTCTCTCGTTTCTTTCGACTGGGGTGGTGTGTGTCCACACTTGGACGAACTGGCGATCAAGAGGATTCACTACGGTCCGAATCGGTAGGTCGAACTTTATGGCGAATTCATAGTCTCGCGTGTCGTGGGCGGGGACAGCCATGATCGCCCCGGTT
>JBKHCL010000062.1:0-19080 GCA_046541875.1 Phycisphaerae bacterium
ATTGCCGGAGGTGGGACTCGAACCCACACTATGTTGCCATAACGGGATTTTGAATCCCGCGCGTCTGCCGATTCCGCCACTCCGGCCGGTCTCTGCACGCTTCGATATGTACCTCAGACGGCTGCGGTTGGCAAGGCTTTTTCGTACCCGACGGCGGGTTTGAAGAGTCACCGGCCGAGATTGCCGGCGGCACGCAGCAAGAAGCGGCCTGTGGGGCCAAGGGCGCCACAGGCCGTCGTGTTGCAGTGCATTATGGGCTGTCCTCACGGGCTGAGGAACTTGGAGACGTATGGCGAAGCCCCCACCTCGGCGCGGCGGAAGTGGCCGGACGCGTTGCCTTCGAGGAACTCGGCGAACCACGCTTCGTGTTCGGTCTCCTCGTGGAGAATCGCCAACGCCAGATCGTAGGTGCGATGGTCCTTGCCGCAGGTCATGTTGCAGATCTCGGTATAGCCGCGGACGGCACACTGCTCGGCCTTGAGGAGCACCTCGAGAATCGCGTCGGTCGTCGGGTTTTCGGGCAGGTTGGCCGGCGGACACGCGGAGATGTCGTGGAACGCCTTCATGTCGTTGGGCAGCTCGCCGCCGAGCTCGTAAATCCGCGGGATCAATGCCTCGAAGTGATTGCGGTCCTCAATGCGGGCGTCCTCGGCGATCTCCTTGAGGCCCTCACCGTCTTTGCCGGTGAGGTTCACCCGCAGCAGCGTGTAGTAGTAGAAGGTGGTCAGCTCGGCCGCTGCGTTGGCTACGAGCAACTCGATCAGTTCGTCGATGTCCACGCCGTTCTTCTCGATCATCTCTCTCGATACCAGTTTCATGGGTTGCTCCTTGTGCGGGTTGATGCAGGCTTCTTGCGGGACGGCTGCCAGCCACCGTTGACCTGAGGCCGTCACCATCGGATCTCTTAATGATAGGAGTTCGCATCAAGGTCTTCGCCGATTCAGGCCGGATTTTCCGCGATTTATTCTTTCCGGAAGCCCGGAACCGAACGGATTGTCACTCCGGGATCCGGCCCTATGGCAGGACGCACACGATGGTAAGATCGTGCAATACATAATGTTGAGGAATTGCAGACGTTGAGGGGGGCAGCCAGACTGTAACGGCCGATCACTTTGGCGTGGGATGGCGGTGAACGGTCGCGTCGAGCGGTTTGCAGACGGCGGGGATGCCCAGGGCGATGTGGTCGGGGGGGACGTCTCTGGTCACGACGGCCGATGCGGCGATCACGGCGTTGTCGCCCACCGTTACGCCGGCCAATACTTTCGCGCCCGCCCCGATCCAGACGTTGTTTCCGATGCGGATGGGTGCCGAGGCGTGGCCGCGCCATGAGCGGACGCCGTCGGTGTGGTATTCGCGGGCTTCGAGGTAGCCGGTCTCGATGATCGCCTGGGTGCTGATGCGCACGTCGTTTCCGATTTCAAGCCCTCCCCTGCCGCCAAGTACCGCGTTCTCGTTGATGGTGCAGCGGTCGCCGATGGTGACGCGCTCGTGGAAGGTCATCTCGACTCGGCCGTAGATGCGAAGCTTCCGCCCCACCGTCGCGCCCAGCGCCCCGGCCCGCCACACGCGCCACGCCATGCGCCGACGCTCCAGCCATCTGTGCCATCTGCGATACAGTCCTGCCATTATCTGTCCGACCTCATTTCGCTGTTTGCCGAGAAAGGTCGACTATTCTGTCCCACCGACGCGCCGGTGACAAGAGATGATCGGCTGGGTTTGTCTTCGTTGGACACCTCTCAGCGGGATTCCACGTATCGTCGCAGGTCGGTGGCGTTCTCGATGGCGTATCCGTGGGCGTCGTTGTTGAAGTAGGCGTAGACATCCAGCCCGTCGGCCCGCCAGCTTTCGATCCGCCGGGCCGAGGCGGACAACGCCTGGTGGGAGTACTCGCCCCCGTCATCGGCTCCGTGGAACCGGAGGTAGATCCAGTCGGCTGTCACTTCGCGCGGGTGGTCGTCGATCAGGTCGTGGATACAGAGGGCCACGTTGTGCTCCCGCAGGATTGTGAAAATCTCCTCGCACAGCCAGTCGGGGTTGCGGAACTCCATCGCCCATCGCCGTCGCGCCGGGGCCGCCTCCAGAAACGCCGCCAGCCGATCGGGATTCGGGTTCCAGCCGGGCGGCAGCTGGACCAGGATCGGCCCGAGGTGATCGCCGAGGCGCTCTGCCCGTTCGAGAAACAACCCAATCGAGTCGGCGGGGTCTTTGAGCTTCTTGATATGCGAGCCGTATCGGCTGAACTTCAGCACGTAGAGGAACCCCGCGGGGGCCTGGTGGGCCCAGTTATCGAACGTCTCTTCCGAGGGCAGATGATAGAAGGTGTTGTTGACCTCGACCGTGTCGAAATGCTCCGAGAAGTGGCCGAACCACTCCGCCTTGCGACGCTCCTCGGGGTAGAACACGCCGGTCCAGTGGTCGTACTGCCAGCCGCTCGTGCCAACCCGGAATGTGCCCTTCTTCGCTGCCATGATCGGCGTCCTTTCACAAGAAACTCCCCCGCCGGATGAATGGTATCGCTTCGCAGGCCGGCGGCCCGAAAGCCGGGCGACGCGATCCGGGGCGATAGAATGGTGCGTAGTCACAGCACGAAAGAAAGGACCCCGCACAATGAAACTGATCGAACCGCAGCACCTGGATACCATCGCGAAACAGTCTGCTCCCCGGAGCGTCACGATCTGGATGCCAACGCACCCGGCCGGCGCGGACAATCGCCAGGATCCGATCCGCCTGAAGAACCTTGTCAACCAGGCCGAGGAGCAACTCTCGCAGTTGGGCGTTGCCGAAGGCGAGGCGAAGAAGCGTCTCAAGCCGCTGCGTGATACCGTGGACGATCTGGAGTTCTGGCGGAACCAGTCCGAAAGCCTCGGCGTGTTCGTGGGCGACGATGCCCCGATGGCATTGCGGCTGCCGCTGCCGTCGGACCCGCTGGTGACGGTGAGCGACCATTTCCACCTCAAGCCGCTGTTCACGCCGGCCTGCGACAACGAAAGCTTCTACATTCTCAAGCTCAGCGAGCAGACGGTCGAGCTCATCCGGGCCAATCGCCTCTCAGCCGAGGTGGTGGATTTGCCCGACGCGCCGAAGAGCTTCCAGTACTTCATGCGGTTTGACGACCCCGAACGCCAGGTCGAGTTTCATTCGGGCTCGGCCGATCACGGACCGGACGGCAATCGGCCGGGCGTGTTCCACGGACAAGGAACCGCCGGTGACAAGGCCACCGAGAAGAAGCACCTTGTCGAGTACTGTCGGGAGATTTCTCACGCATTGAAGAAGAAGCTTTACCAGGCGCCCGGCCCGCTGCTGGTCGCGGCGACCGAGCCGCTCAATGGCATCTTCCATCAGGTGTGTACGTTGCAGCAGTTGGACGAGCGGCACCTTGACGGCAATCCGGACCGAGCTTCGGCGCAGGACCTCCAGACGCGGGCGGTCGAACTGCTCCGAGAGGACTTCCACAAGGCGATCGACGAGGCGACCGACCGCTACTGGCAGGCCGATCACCGGGACCTCGCCGGCAACGACCTTCATGAGATCCTGCGGGCGGCCACCCTCGGCGCGGTGGATTCGCTGCTGGTCTCGTTCGATGAGCACAAGTGGGGACGTTATGACCCCGAGAGCAACGAACTGACCATGCACGAGACCGATCATCAGCCCGGCGACGACGATCTGTTGAATCTCGCTGCCGTTCTGGCGTATCGCAGCGGCGCGAAGGTTCACGCCGTCCAACAGGATGACCTGCCGACCGACGCGCCCGTGGCCGCCGTGCTGCGATTCCGCGAAGACTGAGCGGTAACGGCCCGTCGTTGACCCGCACCGGGAAGAAGGCTACCCGGTGTAGGGCTTGTCGCCGAGGTCCTTCTGCAGCCTCGCAAGTTCGACCTTGAGTTCCGCGATCACCTCGGCGTAGGCCGGGTCATCGTAGACGCTGGTCATCTCGCACGGGTCGTTCTGCAGGTCGAACAGTTCCCACTCGGGAGCGCGTTTCGGCGGGTTCGTTCCGGCGAGCCCCAGTCCGTCGCCATAGTAGTAGATCAGCTTGTAACGATGGGTTCGCACGCCGTAGTGGGCCGTGGTGTTGTGAGACCCCTCTCCGTGCATCCAGTAGCGGTAATACATCGTCTTCTGCCAATCCGGCGGCGTGGTTCCCTGCAGCAACGGCCGAAAGCTTCGGCCCTGCATGAACGCGGAAATCTCCACGCCGGCGTAGTCCAGCATCGTCACGGGCATATCCACGTTCAGGGCGAACTCGTCGCACGCGCTGCCCGGGGCGATCTCCCGCGGATAGCGGATGATGAACGGCATGCGGAGCGATTCCTCGTACATGAAGCGTTTGTCGAACCAGCCGTGATCGCCCAGGAAGAAGCCCTGATCGGACGTGTAGCAGATGATCGTATCCTCGGTGAGCCCGTTGGCATCCAGCCAGTCCAGCACGCGCCCGGTGCTGTCGTCAATGCTCGCCACGCAGCGGAGATAGTCCTTGATGTACCGCTGGTACTTCCACTTGGCCAGCTCTTCCCCTTCCAGGCCCTCGGGCGGATCGATCTTGTAGTCAATCTTGGGCATATCCGCGACGCGCATGTCCGCATCCTTGGCGGCCGTCGCATGCCCCGAGTGGTCGTCCCAGAAGGTATCGGGGATGGGCACATCCTCGTCGGCGAACATATTCATGTAGCGCTCGGCCGGCTGCCAGTGACGGTGGGGCGCCTTGTGGTGCAGCATGAGCATGAAGGGCTTGTCCGGGTCTCGATTCTCCAGCCATTCCAGCGATCGGTCGGTAATGATGTCGGAGACGTACCCCTCGTAGCGGCGGTCCTCGCCCATTTCGACCATGTCCGGGTCGTGGTACTTGCCCTGCCCGGGCAGAATGTTCCAGTAGTCGAACCCGGTCGGCCAATGCTCCGGGCCCTGCCCGAGGTGCCACTTGCCCACGATGGCCGTCTGGTAACCCGCATCCCGCAGCAGGCCGGCCACGCTGGTCTGGGTGTTGTCCCAGTGGGTGTGCAGCGTGGTCACGCCGTTGACGTGGTTGTACGTGCCGGTCAGGATCGACGCCCGCGACGGTGAGCAGATCGAGTTCGTGCAGAAGCAGTTGTCAAAGCGCATCCCGCCGGCCGCGATGCGATCCAAGTGCGGCGTCTTGTTGATCACGCTGCCGTAGCAGCTCATCGCGTGGGACGCGTGATCGTCGGACATGATGAACAGAATGTTCGGCCGTCGGGGCGAACTCATCAGGGATCTCCTCAGATTCGGGCAACCGCTCAGGCCCCTGCCTCCTCAGTCGGCGGGGCTGGTTGGCTCAAGGCGAACATGCTAGCGGTGCTAAGTCGTTGCGTCAATGACGCCCGCGCAGCAAAGCGCCCGACCGGGCCGGACCCGATCGGGCGCGCAATGCCATGGCCGGCGCGATTACCTGTACTTCGGCAGCCAATCGCCGTGGGCTTCGATCAACTCGTCGCAGAGTGCCTTGATCTGGTCGATGCTCAACTCGGCGGCCGTGTGCGGGTCCAGCATCGCCGCCTGGTAGATGTAGTCCTTTTTCTGCGTCAGTGCCGCCTCGATGGTCAGCAACTGCGGGTTGATGTTCGTGCGATTGACGGCCGCCAGTTGCTCGGGCAGGTCGCCCACGTGCGTGGGCAGCACGCCGTTGCGATCCACCATGCAGGAGACCTCCACGCAGGCATTCCGCGGCAGGTTCGTGATGAGATCGGTGTTCATCACATTTCCGCCGATCCGCGTGGGCACGTCCGTTTCCATCGCCTCCATGATGTAGCTGCCATACTCGTGGCCGCGGTGATGCTGCAGCTTCTCGTCGCCCACGAGCTTCTCCCGCATGTTCTTCCAGCCCTCGATCTGCTTGACGCAGCGACGCGGGTACTCATCCAGCGGAATGTTGTACGCGTCGATCAGCTCGGGATGATTGCTCTTGATGAACCAGGGGCAGTACTCGGCAAAGTGCTCGCTGGACTCGGTCACGTAGTAGCCGAACTCCAGCATGATCTTCAGCCGCACCATGTCGAAGACGACCTGCTTGCGGGCCCAGAGTGACTTTCCGGGCTCCTCGGCGATGTACTTTTCCGCCACGGCCGCCCCGCCGCCCTGCTTCTCGATCTCATCCAGCGCTTCCCGCGCCCGCCGCTTGAGTTCCGGGTACAGGTCCTTTCCACCGTCGGTGATCTCCAGCAGCCAGCCCTGGTGGTTGATTCCCGCGACCTTCCACTGGAGTTTCTCCACCTCGTCGGCCAGGCCCAGCCGTTTGACGAGGCTGCTGGCGCATCCCTGCACGGAGTGACACAGCCCGACGGCCCGGATGTCCGAGCCGCGCAGCACCGCGCCGGTAATCATGGCCATCGGGTTGGTGTAGTTGAGCATCCACGCATCGGGGCAGACCTGCTCCATGTCCCGGGCGAAGTCCAGCATGACGGGGATGGTCCGCAACGACCGGAAAATCCCGCCGATCCCCAGCGTGTCGGCGATGGTCTGACGGAGGCCGAACTTCCTGGGAATCTCGAAATCGGTGATCGTACACGGATCGTACCCGCCGACCTGGATGGCGTTCACGACGTAGTCGGCCCCGCGCAGGGCGTCCTTCCGCTGATCCACGCCGAGATGCGCGGTGATCGTCGCCCGCCCGTCATTCACGTTGGCGTTGACGTTTTCGAGCATCTTCTGGCTGTCTTCGAGGCGCTGTGCGTCGATGTCGTACAGCGCGATGTGTGAATCGCGCAGCGACTCGGTCACCATGCAGTCGCCCAGAACCGCCTTGGCGAATATCGTGCTGCCCGCACCCATGAATGTAATCTTCGGCATGGATAATCCTTCCATTGCATGAACTCTTCGGCCCGGCCGTGACGATGACCGATTCCTGCAGGATAGTCAGTCCTTTCCGGTTCGCAAGTCCTGACCCGATCGTTTCAGTATCAAACTGTGCGGTAACGGGATCGGCCGAGTCCTTGCGATCCGGCGCCGGATGGATACAATTCCCCGTTCGGCCGGTGCGGCTGCGACGCCTTTCCCGCTCGCGTGCCCGCCGGGTAGTTTGTCCCCGAGACACCCTGTCCACAGAAAGGCAGAACCGATGCATTTTGACGTGTCTGATCGACTTGGCAAGTTGCCTCCCTATCTCTTCGCCGACCTGCGACGGAAGATGGCTGAGGCCCGCAAACGTGGCGTGAAGGTTATCCGTATCGACATCGGCGACCCGGACATGCCCACACCCGACCCCGTCGTCGACGAGATGGTCCGCGGGCTGCAGGACCCGACCGACGCCGACCGATTTCGTTACGGGTGCGACCGCCCCGTCGACGCACTGCCCACGGCGATCAAGGGCTTCTATCGCCGGCGGTTCAACGTGGACCTCGGTGACGACCAGATCGTGACAACGATGGGCTCGAAGGACGCGATCGTGAAATTCTGCCTGGGGCTGATGAACCCGGGCGATATCGGTATCGCGCCGGTTCCGGGGTATCCGACCTACAACATCGGCCACGTCTTCGCCGGTGGAGAGACGTTCCGCCTTCCGCTGCGTGCCGAGAACAACTGGCTGCCCGATTTCGACGAGATTCCCGCCGACATCCGCGCCAAGGCCAAGCTGCTGTGGCTGAACTACCCGAACAACCCGACCTCGGCGACGGCGGACCTGGATTTCTTCGCCAAGGCCGTCGAATTCGGGCGTGAGAACGAGATCCTCATCTGCCACGACAGCGCGTACTCCGAGAACGTCTATGACGGCTACGTCGCCCCGAGCATTCTGCAGGTCGACGGGGCCGACGAGACGGCTGTGGAATTCTTCAGCCTCTCGAAGGGCTTCAACATGACCGGGTGGCGCATGGGCTTCGTCGCCGGCAACGCCTCGGCCGTCGCGGCGCTGAACACGGTCAAGGAAAACATCGACAACGGTTCGCTTCGCCCGACGCAGTTCGCCGCGGCGATGGCGCTGGAGAAGGCCGAGGAAATCGCCGGACCGATCAACGAGGTCTACAAACGGCGGCGCGACCTGGTGGTCAACGCACTGAACAACGCCGGCTGGTCGATCGAATCGCCCAAGAGCACCATCTACATCTGGGCGCCGGTCCCCGAGAAGTACAACGGCGACAGCGGCGCGTTCGTGGCTGAGCTGCTGGAGGACACCGGCGTGATGGTCACCCCCGGGCGCGGATACGGCGAGGAAGGCGAAGGGTTCTTCCGCATCTCGCTGACCTACCCCGACGACGTCCTGCAGGAAGCGATGGAACGGATCATCGAAAAGAAAATCTGACGCGAGCACTCAGCCCGCACAGAAACGAACACCCGCCGGGACCACCCCCGGCGGGCGTTTTTGTAGCGCGAGAGTGGCTGACACCGCTCCGTCCCGAACGTGCAACGCATCGCTCGATCGGCCTCCTTGTGCCCATGCGAGCGAGCCGGCCGGGGGAGAAACGGAGCAACCCGGTGGTTCAGGCGAATCCAGAGACAGGGGACAACAGAGCGCAAAAGACGGGCAGGCGCGCCGAAGCGAACCTGCCGTCGGTCCTCTTTCATCGTAATCGTGCGATCAGCGCTGTCGCAGCCAGCCGTCCACGCGCTGGGCGGCTTCCCGTCCGGAGTTGATCGCCCGGACCACCAGCGACGCGCCCAACACCGTGTCGCCGGCCGCGAAGATGCCCTCTTCGCTGGCCTGATGGCTGTCGACCACGATATTCCCGCGGGCGTCCAGCTCCACACCCAGCGAGTCGACCAGGCCCTCGTGCTCGACATGCACGAAGCCCATCGCCAGCAGCACCAGGTCAACCTTCATGCGGAACTCGGTCCCGGGCACTTCGCTCATGGAATATCGCCCGTCGGCGCCCTTGTCCCACTCGATCTCCACGCCGTGCAGCTCGCTGACCTTGCCATCGACGTTGGTGAATTCCTTGGTCAGCACGCTCCAGCGGCGTTTGCAGCCTTCCTCGTGGGACGAACTGGTCCGCAGCACGCGGGGCCAGTCCGGCCAGGGCGTCTCGGGGTTCTCATTCTCGGGGGGCTTGGGGAGAATCTCGAACTGGTGCACTTCCCTGGCGCCCTGCCGAAGCGAGGTGCCCACGCAGTCGCTGCCGGTATCGCCGCCGCCGATGACCACGACGATCTTGTCCCTGGCGAGGATCGGATCGGCCTTGAGCTCCAGCCCGCTGACACGCCGGTTCTGCTGCGTGAGGAAGTCCATCGCGAAATGCACGTTGTCCGCCTGTCGACCCGGCACGTCCAGATCGCGCGGGCGTCCGGCACCCATGGTGAGCACCACCGCGTCAAAGAGCTTGCGGAGATAGCGGGCGGAGATATCGTCGCCGACGATCACGCCGGTCTGGAAGCGCACGCCCTCGGCGCGAAGCTGGTTCACGCGCCGCTCGATGACGCCCTTGTTGAGCTTGAAGTCCGGGATGCCCATCCGCAGCAGGCCGCCGATGGCTTCGTCTTTCTCGAAGACGACCACGTCGTGACCGGCCCGGGCGAGTTGCTGGGCCGCCGCCAGACCGGCCGGTCCTGACCCGACCACCGCGACCTTCTTGCCCGTGCGGACCGCCGCCGGCTGGGGGACAATCCACCCCTCCTGCCAGCCCCGCTCGGCGATGGCGTACTCGATATGCTCGATAAGCACCGGATCGTCGTTGATGTTCAGCGTGCAGCTGGCCTCGCACGGGGCCGGGCAGATCCGCCCGGTGAACTCCGGGAAGTTGTTGGTCGAGTGGAGATTCTCGCACGCCTCGCGCCACTTGCCGCGATAGATCAGGTCGTTGAACTCCGGGATGCGGTTGCGCACCGGGCAGCCGGCCGCGTGGCAGAACGGAATCCCGCAGTCCATGCAGCGGGCCGCCTGCCGCACCAGCGTCTCTTCAGGGTGCGGGAGGTTGATTTCTCCGTAGTCCTTGAGGCGTTCGTCGATCTCGCGGTGACGAACGTCTTGCCGTGTATACTCCATGAATCCGGTTGGCTTACCCACCGAACACCTCCTCGGTCGCCGGAACGCTCTCGGCGTCCCGCTCTTCCCGCTCTCGTTGTTGTTCCAGGGCGCGTCGGTAGTCGATCGGCATGACCTTGACGAACTTGCCGACCATCTCCCGCCAACTGTCCAGGATCCACTTCGCCCGCTTGCTTCCGGTCCACTCGTAGTGGCGTTCGATCATGTCCCGCAGGCGGTCGGCGTCATCTTTCTGGTAGACCGTTTCGAGATCGACCATGTCCAGATTGCAGCGGGTGTCGAACAACTGCTGCTCGTCGAGCACATAGGCGATCCCGCCGCTCATGCCGGCAGCGAAGTTCCGCCCGGTGCGCCCGAGGACCACCACGCAGCCGCCGGTCATATACTCACAGCCGTGGTCTCCCACGCCTTCCACCACGGCGATCGCGCCGGAGTTCCGCACGGCGAACCGTTCACCGGCCAGGCCGTTGATGTACACCTCGCCGGCGGTGGCGCCGTACAGCAGCGTGTTTCCGACGATGATGTTGTCGGCCGGGTCGTAGGTAGCCTCGGGCGGGGCGAGCACCACGATGCGTCCGCCGGAGAGACCCTTGCCGAGGTAGTCGTTCGCGTCGCCGATGAGTTTGAGCGTCACGCCCGGAACGCAGAAGGCACCGAAGCTCTGGCCGGCAGAGCCGGTCAGTTCCAGGCGGATCGTGTCATCCTTCAACCCGTTCGGCCCGCACTGGTTCACGATACGGTTGGACAGGATCGTGCCCACCGTGCGGTTGACGTTCCGGATGGGCAGGCTCAGTTCGACCCGCTCGCCGGACTCGATGGCCGGGGCGACCTTCTCGATGATGCCCCAGTCGATGTGGTCCTCCAGCGGATTGCTCTGCTCGCGGATCCGACGGATGGACTGCCCCATCGAGGTGTCGGGCGGCATGAACAGCGCCGAGAAGTCCAACCCGCGGGCCTTGTAGTGTTCGATCGCCTTGCGCGTCTGGAGCTTGTCCACCCGTCCGACCATTTCCTCGAACGTCCGGAAGCCCAGCTTCGCCATGATCTCGCGAACTTCCTCGGCGATAAACAGGAACAGCCTCGTAAGGTACTCCGGCTTGCCGGCGAACCGCTTGCGGAGTTCGGGGTCCTGCGTGGCGATGCCCACCGGGCAGGTGCCCTTGTGGCACTTCCGCATGATGATGCAACCCAGGGCAACCAGCGCCCCGGTGCCGAACCCGAACTGCTCGGCCCCGAGCATCGCGCCGATGGCGACGTCGCGCCCGGTCTTGAGTTGGCCGTCGGTCTGCACGCGGATGCGATCCCGCAGGCCGTTCATGACCAGCACCTGCTGGGTCTCGGCGAGCCCCAACTCCCACGGACACCCGGCATGCTTGATCGACGAAAGCGGACTGGCGCCCGTCCCGCCGTCGTAGCCGCTGATGAGCACCTCGTCGGCGTTGCCCTTGGCTACGCCCGCGGCGATGGTGCCCACGCCGACCTCGCTGACCAGCTTCACCGAGACCTTCACGCCCGGGTTGGAGCACTTCAGGTCGTAGATCAACTGGGCCAGGTCCTCGATCGAGTAAATATCGTGGTGCGGCGGCGGGGAAATCAGCGTCACCCCCGGCGTCGAAAACCGCAGGTTCGCGATTTCCTCGGTCACCTTATGGCCGGGGAGTTGGCCGCCCTCGCCGGGCTTGGCGCCCTGGGCGACCTTGATCTGCAGTTCCTTCGCGTGGGCGAGGTAGTTCATCGTCACGCCGAACCGCCCCGAGGCAACCTGCTTGATCGCCGAGTTCTTCGAGTCGCCGTTGGGCTCGGGCTCGTATCGCGCCGGGTCTTCCCCGCCCTCGCCGGTATTGCTCATCCCGCCGATGCGGTTCATCGCGACGGCCATGCATTCGTGGGCTTCCTTCGAGATCGACCCGTGGGAGATCGCCCCGGTGCAGAACCGTTTTGCGATATTCTCAGCCGGTTCGACTTCATCGAGGGGAATTTCTTCGCCTTGGCCGATCTCGAACAGCCCGCGAAGGGTGCAGATCTTCCGGGCCTGCTCGTTGACCGCGTCGGCGTATTCCTTGTAAGCAATCGGGTCGTCGTATCGCACAGCGTGCTGCATCTTGGCGACGGTGGTGGCGTTCCACAGGTGGGATTCACCGTCCAGCCGCAGGTGATAATCGCCGCCGAAGTCCAGCTCCAGTTCGCCGGGCTTGCGGGGCTGATAGCCCTGCTGGTGCATCTCGACGGCGTCGCGGGCGAGCTCGTCCAGCCCGACCCCTTCGATGCGCGAAGGGGTGCCGGTGAAGTACCGGCTGATGACGTCCGAATTCAGCCCGATCGCCTCGAACAGCTGGGCCGATCGGTAGCTGCGCAGGGTGGAGATGCCCATCTTGGACATCGTCTTGAGGATGCCCTTTTTGACGGCAGTGATGTAGTTGTCGATCATGTCCTCGGTGTCCATCTCCTCACCGAGTTGCCCGCTTGCGAGCATATCGTTCAGCGCGTCGAACGCGAGGTGCGGATTGATCGCGTTGGCCCCGAACCCGCACAGCAGGCAGAAGTGCATCACCTCGCGTGGCTCGCCGGACTCGATCACGATGCCCGCCTCGCCCCGCAGCTTGCGGTTGAGCATGCCATGATGGACCGCCCCGCACGCCAGCAGCGCCGGGATGGCCGCTCGTTTCTCGGAGGCGTTGCGGTCCGAGAGAATCACCAGCGACGCGCCCTTGCGGATCGCGGACTCGGCCGCGTTGACCAGCTCATCGAGCCCGCGACGCAGCGCGTAGCCGGGGTCGGAGGTGCCCGCGTCGAACAGGGCGTCAACCGTGGCGACCTTGAAGTCTTCCACGTTGGCGGCCCGGAGGCGCTGCATGTCCTCGTTGGTGAGAATCGGATGCGAGAGCTTCAGTTGCCGACAGTGCTCGGGCGACTCCTCCAGGAGGTTCTTCCGCTTGCCGGTAAAGAGCATCAGACTCATCACCAGCCCCTCGCGATACGGATCGATCGCGGGGTTGGTCACTTGGGCGAATCGCTGCTTGAAGTAGTTGAACACGCTTCGGGGCTTGTCGGACAGCACCGCCAGCGGGGCGTCGTTGCCCATGGACCCGACCGGCTCCTGGGCGTCGACGGCCATCGGCTTGAGCAGCATGTCCAGTTCCTCGCGGGTGTAGGCGAAGGATCGCATCCGCTGGAGCAGCACGTCTCGGTCGAGCGGCTCGGGCTTGGCGGCGTTGAACAGCCCGCGCAGTTCGATGCGGTTCTGCTCCAGCCAGCGACGGTAAGGCTTCTGGCGGGAGATGCGGGCCTTGATCTCGTTGTCCACGATGATCCGCCCTTCCTCGACGTCCACGAGGAACATCTTGCCCGGCTGGAGTCGGCCCTTCTGTTGCACCTGGTCGGGCGGGAATTCTACCACGCCCACCTCGCTGCCGAGAACGACCAGCCCGTCCTTGGTGACGACGTACCGCGCCGGACGCAGACCGTTGCGGTCCAACGTGCCGCCCAGCATGCGCCCGTCGGTGAAGACCATCGCCGCCGGGCCGTCCCAGGGCTCCATGATGGAAGCGTGATACTCGTAAAATGCACGCTTGTCGGCCGAGATGTGATAGGCAGGCCCGAACGCCTCGGGCACCATCATCATCGTCGCGTGCGGGATCGACCGCCCCGCCCGAACGAGCAGCTCGAGACACTGGTCGAACTGCGCGCTGTCCGAGGCGCCCTCGGTAAGCACCGGGATCAGGTCGGTCAGGTCCTCGCCCAACTCGGGGCATTTCATTTTCATCTCGCGGGCGCGCATCCGGTTGCGATTGCCGCTGAGGGTGTTGATCTCGCCGTTATGGGCGACCATCCGGAACGGCTGAGCCAACTGCCAGTTCGGGAAAGTATTCGTGGAATACCGCTGGTGGACCAGCGCCAGGGCCGTCTTCATACGCTTATCGCGCAGGTCCGGGTAGTACCCGAACAGTTGCGGCGAGAGAAACATGCCCTTGTAGCAGATCGTTCGGCCGGACATGCTCACGACGTAGAAGTCCTCGGCCTTGCGGGGAAGCTTCTGGCGGACGAGCCCCTCGGCACGCTTGCGGGCCATGTAGAGCTTGCGTTCCAGGTCCTCGTCGGTCAGGCCGACCCCGTCGATGAACAGCTGTCGTACGGAGGGCTCTGCCGCGCGGGCCAGGTCGCCCAGGCAGTCCGGCTCGCCGGGCACGTCGCGCCAGGCGAGCACCTTCATGCCATAATCACCCACCGCCTGTTCGAGCAGACCTTCGCACGTGCGGCGGACTTCGTCGTCCTTCGAGTTGAACACCATCGCCACGCCGTAGCTGCCAGCCTCGCCGAGGGTTACACCGTCGGAGGCGAGCTCTTCGGCGAAGAACTCATGGGGAATCTGGAACAGCACGCCCGCGCCATCGCCGGTGGATTCGTCGCTGCCGGCGGCGCCGCGATGCTGGAGGTTGAGCACGATCTGGTTGGCCAACTCGAGGATCCTGTGATCCTTCTTGCCGGACATGTCCACAACGGCCCCCACGCCGCATGCATCATGCTCGTTTCGGACCTCGTACAGTCCACGGTCTCTGGGCCTTTGCATCATCGTCATAGTCTCGTCGGTGGTCCTCATAGTGGTGGGACCCGTCCAACGCGGGTTCCGCCTCGGTGGAGACGGAACCCGCGGGACAGGTTGAGTTCTGCTTTGCGCCGGATCGTCTATTGTACCCCGATCAGAGGGCATCGCCAGCCGTAGATTCGGTTATATAGAACATCACCGATCCTAATAGCCGGACCCGACGCGACGTTCGCCGGTCGGTCGGCTACCGGACGAACAGCATCTCACGGTACGACGGGAGGGGCCAATAGGCGTCGTCGACCGTTCCTTCGAGCTTGTCGGCCAACTCACGCAGCTCGTTCATCGCCGCCAGGAGCGTGTCTCTCTGGTAGGTCGCGTGCTTCAGCGTGTCGCCCTCGGGTTCGCCCTCGATGGCCTCGCGCAGGGCGGCCGAGGCGTCCCGCACGTCGCCGATGGTCGAGGTCAGCTCGGTCAGCATCGTCGAGAGACGCCCGTCTTCCACGCCCACCTGCTTGGCGGCCAGCAGCGACTCGGCCAGGTCCTTCTGGTGGCGGATCGCCGCGGGGAGGACCATCGTGTTGACCATCATGCTGAGAGTCTCAGCCTCGATGTGGATGGCCGTGGCGTAGTTCTCCAGCAGGATCTCCTGGCGGGAGTGCAGCTCGCGTTCGGTGTAGACCTTGTACTTGGTGAACAACTCAACCGACTCGTCGGCCGTCGCCAGCGGAATGGCGTCCACGCTGGTGGGCAGGTCCACCAGGCCCCGCTTCTTGGCTTCGGCGTGCCATTCCTCGCTGTAGTTGTCGCCCTCGAACAGCACGGGCTTGAACTCCTTGACCAGCTCGGGCAGGACCACCTGCAACGCCTCATTGAGGTCGGCCGCACCGTTGTCCAGCTGCTTCTCCAGCCGCGTGGCGATCTCGTCGAGCGACTCGGCGACAATCGTGTTCAGCACGGTATTGGGTCCGGAGATGGACTGGCTGGAACCCACCGCGCGGAACTCGAACTTGTTGCCGGTGAAGGCGAACGGGCTGGTCCGGTTGCGGTCGCCGGCGTCGCGGGGAAGCTTGGGAAGCGTCGAAACGCCGATCTCGATATCGCCGCCGGTCTTGGAGCTCTTCGCCCCGCCGCCCTCGATCTGCTCCATGATGTCGTGGAGCTGCTCACCGAGGAACACGCTGATGATCGCCGGTGGGGCCTCGTTGGCTCCGAGACGGTGGTCGTTGCTCGCGCTGGCGACCGTCAGCCTCAGCAGTCCGCCATGACGATGCACCGCCCGGGCAACCGCACAGCAGAACACGAGGAACTGCGCGTTGGCGTGGGGCGTGTCGCCGGGGTCCAGCAGGTTCTCGCCGTCGTCGGTGCAGATCGACCAGTTGTTGTGCTTGCCCGATCCGTTGATGCCCGCGTAAGGCTTCTCGTGCAGCAGGCAGGCGAAGTTGTGTCGGTCGGCGACCTTGCGCAGCATTTCCATCACGAGCATCTGGTGGTCGGTGGCGAGGTTGGCCTGCTCGAACACCGGGGCGATCTCGTACTGCGAGGGAGCGACCTCGTTGTGACGCGTCTTGATCGGAATGCCCAGACGCATCGCCTCGAATTCCATCTCGGCCATCATCGACAGAACGCGGTCGGGGATCGCTCCGAAGTACTGGTCGTCCAGCTCCTGACCCTTCGGCGGGCGGGCACCCAGCAGCGTTCGCCCGCAGTTGACCAGGTCCGGACGGGCGAAGTAGAAGTGCTTATCGACCAGGAAGTACTCCTGCTCGGCCCCGATGGTGGTATGAACGCGGCTGGTGGTTTCGTTCCCGAACAGTTTCAACACGCGCATCGCCTGGGTGTTCAAAGCGTCGATGGATCGAAGCAGCGGGGTCTTCTTGTCCAGGGCGTCACCGGCCCAGCTGACGAACATGGTCGGAATCACCAGCGTCGCCCCGTTGGGGTTTTCCAGGATGAAGGCCGGGCTGGTGGGGTCCCATGCGGTGTATCCGCGGGCCTCGAACGTTACGCGCAAACCGCCCGAGGGAAAGCTCGAAGCATCCGGCTCGCCGCGAACCAGTTCCTTGCCGCTGAACTCCGCGATCGCCCCGCCGTCGAAGGTGGGAACCAGGAAGCTGTCGTGCTTCTCGGCTGTCAGACCGGTCATCGGCTGGAACCAGTGCGTGTAGTGGGTTGCGCCGTGTTCGGTCGCCCAGTCCTTCATCGCCACCGCCACCGCGTCGGCGATGTCCGAGCTGAGTTCCTTGCCCTCGCGCACCGTCGCCTGCAGGGCCTTGAAGACGGCCTTGGGCAGGCGCTGGCGGCGTTCTTCCTGTCCGAAGACGCACTCGCCGAAGACGTCCTTGATGGGCTTGGTGGTGTAGTCGATTCCGCTGGTCTCGGCCGTCCGGTTTGCAATCGCTTCCAGCGCCCGTTGCCGTGCGTTGTTCTGGCTCATCGGATGATACCTCTCTATGTGGCCCGCTGCCTTTTCCCGGACGCGCCGGAGAATACCCCCTGCCGTCGCGCGGGCGACGAGGCCGGGTTGGCCTGGAATCCGTGGATCACGCGATCAGATGACGGACGCCGAGGCTCGTTTGCGGGGACAGGGAGAGAGCACCGCCCGGGCAATCCTGCGCGAGGATGCGGAGGCATGGGGCCTTTTCCCTGGCCGATTGTCCGCCCCGTCGGCGGGGGCACTGCCTGAAACACCGTCCCATCGTCCAACCGAGCCGGCCGGCGGCGAGGCGGGAGATGTGTCTCCCGCCCCGCCCGGTCCGGTTGGTTCAAAGACAGCCGGGGGACACCCCGAAGGATACCACCCCGACTGCCAGGGAAAAGGACGGCTTCCCTTGTCCGCAAAGCGTCAGGCAGCAACGCTCCGCAGGGAAAACGAACACGGAGGAACAGCGAACCACGCGCCGCCCCGCCGGGGGCATCAGGGGATCAACTGTCGTAATACATCGCGAACTCGAACGGGTGAGGCCGAAGCGCCATCGGGTCCAGCTCTTCGGCACGCTTCCAGCCGATCCACGACTGGATCATGCTGTCGGTGAAGACGTTGCCCTTCTTGAGGAACTCGTGGTCGGCCTCGAGTGCGTCGATCGACTCGGCGAGATTGCCCGGAACTTTCGGGATCTTCGCCAGCTCGCCGACGCTCAGCTCGTAAATATTCTTGTCCAGCGGCTTACCCGGGTCGATCTTGTTCTCGATCCCGTCCATCATCGCCATCAGCATCGCCGACCAGGCGAGGTATCCGTTGGCGGTCGGGTCAGGGCAGCGGAACTCCAGCCGCTTGGCCTTGGGGCTGTTGGAGTACATCGGGATTCGCACCGACGCCGAGCGATTGCGGGCGCTCATCACCAGGTTCACCGGCGCCTCGAAACCCGGGACCAGGCGGCGATAGCTGTTGGTGGTGGGCGCGGCGAACGCCAGGATCGCCGGGGCGTGTTTGAGAATCCCGCCGATGCTGTAAATCGCCAGTTCGCTGAGACCCGCGTACTGATCGCCGGCCATCAGCGTCTGGCCGTCCTTCCACAGCGACATGTGGCTGTGCATACCGCTGCCATTGTCCTCGAAGACCGGCTTGGGCATGAACGTCACCGTTTTGCCGTGCTGCCTGGCGACGTTCTTGATGATGTACTTGTACCACATGAACTGGTCGGCCATCTTGGTCAGCTCGTCGAACTCCATGTCGATCTCGCCCTGACCGGCCGTGGCGACCTCGTGGTGGTGGGCTTCGATCGAGATGCCCATGTCCATGAGGCGATAGACCATCTCGCCGCGGAGGTCGTGATACGTGTCGGTCGGGCTGACGGGGAAATATCCACCCTTGTAGGAGGGCTTGTAGCCGAGGTTGGGTTCTTCGAAGCGGGCCGAGTTCCACGCCCCCTCGACCGAGTCGATCTGGTAGTAGCCGGTGTGCTGGTTTTGCTCGAAGCGGACCTCGTCGAAGATGAAGAACTCCGGCTCGGGACCGACAAAGCAGGTGTCCGCGATACCGGATTCTTTCAGATACGCAGCCGCGTTCTTGCAGATGGTCCGCGGGCACTTCTCGTACTCTTCACGGGTCTCGGGGTCGACGATGTTCGCCAGCACGCTGACGGTGGGCTCGGCGAAGAACGGGTCCAAAGCGGCCGTGTCCGGATCGCAGACGGCCATCATGTCCGACTGGTGAATCTCCTGCCAGCCGCGAATGGACGAACCGTCAAAGCCCAGACCTTCCTCGAAGATCTCCTCACCGACTGTGGCCACGGGGTACGAGCAGTGCTGCCACGTGCCAAGCATGTCGCAGAACTTCAGGTCGATCATCTTGGCGTCGTGCTTTTTGCAGAAGTCGAAAAACTCTTTCGGTGTCATCGAACGGTGCTCCTTGGCCTGAGGTCATTCATTTTCCCACCAAGGCCGACGACCCGATATCTGCAGGGCGGGCCCCCGACCTTTTCCGCCTTTAGAGATGCACACTCCGTGCCATTTCTTAACCAAGCAGTTTACTCTCTGCCATGTAACCAGTTACAGAGACAACAAAAAGAGCACACCGGCGACTCAATACGACAACATTGTCTTACATTGGGCCTTCAGCCTACATTCTTGTAGCCTTACGCCCCTCTGCCGCCGGATTTGGCGTCGGTCG
>JBKHCL010000063.1:0-18878 GCA_046541875.1 Phycisphaerae bacterium
CCTGGGGCAGGTAGGCCTTGTGCTCGCGGAGGGTGGTCACGAGCTGCTTGGTATCGAGGCCGCTGGCGGGCTGGTTGGTCCGGATGGACTGAACGGCCGCAGTGCCGGCGGCCTGGCCCATCATCGCGGCGGCGGGCATGACGCGGATCGAACCGTGCACCTGCACATCCGACGAATTGCACCGACCGGCCACCCACAGGTTCCGCGAGTCTTTCGGCACGAGGATCGAGTAGGGAATTCCGAAGCACTCGCCTGGGCCGAGTCGGCCGGTGTCGTCCTTCTCGCGGGTGAACCGCTCGAACTCCTCGGGCGAGTCGTCGTGCACGTGGATGTCCACGAACTTGTTGAACACGCCGATCTGGTCGGGGAACTGCCGGCGGGCGAGGTAGTCGTCGATGGTCAGTTCGTACACGCCCACGATGCGGCGGCTCTCGCGAACGCCCATCAGGGCGGCCGTCGTGACATGCTCGATCTGCTCGCAGCCCGGGACGTATTTGCGGAAGAACTCCACGTACTCCCTGGCAAGTTCCCTGCCACGGATCATGCCATCCGAGAGGCTGCGGGCGTCCAGGGCGTCCATGTGGAACACGTGGCCGGTGTTGAGCATGCCCACGCGATCGCCCACGTGGAACATCCCGGGCAGGTGACGGTCGGAGTGCGAAAAATGCCCGTCGGCGATGGCCTCTTCCAGCTTCTCCTGCTGGCGGTGGGCGACGTTGCTTTCGGGTCGATCGGGGTTGACGGCCACGCTCCAGTCGATCGGGGCGACCAGCGAGCACAGTGTGGGGGGCATGGGTTTCGGCTGCCCGTCGTGGCCGGCTTCGCGGCAGGGGATGTTGCACAAATCGGCAAGCACGGCGTCGCCGGTGGCATCGATGAACGTCTTACCGGCGACGTAGCGGCAGCCTTCGATGTTGTGGGTCACCACGCCACGGACGGCCCCGTCGGCGGCGACATCCGCGTCGATCACGCGCGTGAAGAAGCGCACCTCGACGCCCGCCTCTGCCGTCAGTTCGTCCAGCAGGCGTTTGAGGCCCTCGGCGCGGAATGGCGTCCAGCAGTGATAGTTCTTCCTCCAGAAATCCGGCGTGACATGCGGGGCGAGTTCGCCTCGCTCGTGGAGGGTTTCGACGATCTCCCGCATGACTCCACCGACCAGCGGCTTCTCGCCGTCGGCCATCGGGTCGAAGGCGGTCACCAGCCCCGAGGTGCCCATGCCGCCGAGGCATCCCATCGCCTCCAGGAGCAGCACCTTCGCCCCCAGTCGGCCAGCGGAGATAGCGGCAGCCACGCCGGCCGGTCCGCCTCCGGCGATGACCACGTCCCAGCCGTCCTCGGCGGGAATCGAACGCTCAAAGCGATAAGTGCTCAAGGATGGATCTTCTCTGTTCTCAGGCGATGACATTTCTCTGGTTTCCGTCAACAAAAGCCCGCAGATTGGCGGCCGCCTCTCCCAGCAGACGGCGTCGTGATGCCTCGCTCGCCCACGCATGATGGGGGGTGACGATGCAGTTCTTCGCCGTCAACAGGGGATTGTCGGCTGACGGCGGCTCGGAGCTGAGCACGTCCAGCCCGGCGCCTGCGATGCGTCCTTCGTTGAGGGCGTCGGCCAACGCCTGCTCGTTTACCAGGTCGCCCCGGCCGGTGTTGATGAGGATTGCCGTCGGCTTCATTGTCGCCAGTCGCTCGGCGTTGATGAGCTCGGCCGTCTCGGGCGTCAGGGGGCAGTGCAGGCTCACCACATCGCTCTCGGCCAACAGCGTCTGCAGGTGGTCCACCGGGCGGGCGACCTCGCCGTTGGGGATGGGCGAGCGTGTGTGGGCGATCACGTCCATCCCGAAGGCGGCGGCGATGGCTGCGACGCGCCGGCCGATCGCCCCGTAGCCGACGATGCCGAAGGTCAAACCGGCCAGTTCACGGATGGGGAGGTCCCAGTAGGCAAAGTCCTCGCAGGCGGTCCATCGACCCTCGCGAACGGTGCGGGCGTGATGGCCGACGTGGTTGGTCAACTCCAGCAGCAGGGCGAAGACGGCCTGGGCCACCGACGGGGTAGAGTAGCCCGGTACGTTCGTCACGTGAATGCCGCGCTTACGGGCTGCGTCGATGTCGACCACGTTGGTACCGGTCGCCAGCACGCCGATGTACGTCAGGCCCGGCAGTTGCTCCAGGACGTCAGCCGGCAGGAGCGTCTTGTTGGTCAGCACCGCCTGCGCACCGGCTGCCCGCTCAACGACCTCATCCGGCCCCGTCCGCGGATACACCGTCACCTCGCCCATGGCTTCCAGCGCCTCCCAGCTCAGGTCGCCCGGGTTGGCTGCGTGTCCGTCGAGTACGACGATGTTCATTCGTTCATTCCTTCAACTGTCGTTGGGATTGCACCCAGGAGGTAGAAACGATCTGCTCCCTGCGCAGGTGGAACGCCGTCAAAGTTCCCTGCTATTCACCCGCTGGGCCGTCCTGCGTGGCCGGGGTGTCTGAGTTCCCGCCCGTTTCGAGCAGGTCGTACACACAAACGCCGGCTGCGTTTGCGGCGATGAGATTGCCGTCGACAACCAGAAGGTTGCCCAGAAGTCCTCGATCGATCCGCCCGACGCTGGAAACCTCGCCGCTGTCGATCTCCAGGCGCAGCACGCGCCCGTCTTTGGCGGACATCCAGGCGGCCGCTTCTGTCACGGCCGGTTTGCCGTGAACCGGGGTCGAGTCGTTCGAGGCGAGCACCTTCCCGTCCGAGACGCGCATCAGCCGCCAGCCGGCGTCCCCGGTGAGCAGGACACGATCGTTTCGCAGGCCCGTCAGGCGATGCGCCCCGTTCCGCCTGGCGGTCCAGAGAAGCTTGCCGCTATTGAAATCGCACGCCAACACGCGATCGGAATCGAATGGCAACGTCACCACGACCTCGCCGGCCAACACGACCGGATTGACCCGATTGTGCTTCAGATCCCTTCTCCCCCCACGCCCGATCAGGGGTGTATCGTACTGCCTCAGCCAGATCGGTCGGCCGCTCGCAGCGTCAAACGAGCCGATCACGCCTGCATTCGTACACACGACCACCCGCCCGGCGAACAGGGACGGAGCTGTCCCACTCACAAAGGCGTGAATGTTCTGCGATGAGCTCCCTTGTCCACGGGGAATCTGGCAGACCATCCTGTCCCAGAGCAGTTGCCCGGTTCTCGGCTCGAAGCAGGTCAGGTTGAACCGGCCCCTGTTCCGGTGCAGTGTCAGGGCATATATCCGCCCTCCCGCCGCCAGCGGAGCGGTGTGGAACTTCACCATCTGCATCTCTATCGGCCCGTCCTTGGCTCCATATCCGACGCGCCAGAGAACCCTCCCGTCCTTCAGGGATACGCAGAACAGCCCGGAGGTGTCAGCCAGTTTCGAGTCAACGTCTTTGGTGCGGCCGGGCAGCGCCGAGCCCTTGCTGACGGTCGGAAGCATCTGGCCCATCACGTAGACCCGCTCACCGTCGGAGGCAATCTTGTACCATCCTTCCTCGGCGAGCCTGGTCATGCCGTAACGTTTCCCGCCGACGCGCCGGTGCAGAGGCATGCGAGCAGACCAGAGCGCTTTGCCGTCACTGAGACGCCGTGCTTCCAGGCCACGGTCGGTCCGCACGATAACCCGGCCTTCATGCACGATCGGCCGAATCACCGGCGGGATCTCGACGACTCGCTTTTTGCTGTTCCACTCGTAGCTCCCCCGCACCAAACCGCGACGGATCGTAACCTTCCAGCTTGAGAAGGACGGGTGCGGGTAGGTTCGATCAATCGGCGTTCGACCGGCCAGCGATTTCAGCACGTTGACGTTCTCGTCGACGGTGGCGAATCGCTTGGGATGGCACCATTGCAGGTCACCCAGTTTGGCCTTGCCGGCCGCAGGTGTCCACGCCCAGCCGGCGTCTCGTCCGTTGGCGGTAGGCCAGCCTTGCGCGACCTTGGCCACCGATCGGGAGGGCAGGGCTTGGAGTTCTTCGACGACTTCCGGCAGCGTTCGCGATCGGCCGCCCCAGTTCACGCTGACATCGGCGAACTCTTTTTCCACGCGGGCGGCGGCGGACTCGGCGACATGGGCCCGTCCGGCCAGGTGGGCCGCCACCGCGATGCGCGCCACCAAGGGTCCTTCGGCGTCGCTGCCGGAGGCCAACTCGAGTGCCCGCTGCCACCACCACAGCGCTTCGGCGAATCGGCTGCGATCCATGGCGAGGGTCCCCAGAAGCCTGGCTGCCTGACGGCCGGCCGTTGTCATGGGGTAGCGCGCATGGACCTCCCGAAGAGCAGCGGCATTCATCTCCTTGGCGGCGCGGGCGTGGAGCGCGGAGGCCTTCTCGTCAAACATGCGGTGGTACACCTTCCGCCCCTCGGCAGGGAGGGATCTCAGCACCGACAGCGCCGCGATACGCACGGATACGTGATGGCCTCGCTTCACCTGAAACGTCAGTTTGCCCGGGTCGTCCACGTGATCCTGGAACCACTCGATGGCCTTTTCGTACTGGCCTTTCTCGATGGACCGTCGCATTGTTCCAAAATCGTGGAACAACTCTTCATCATGTCCACCGATCAAGGGCATCTCTTCGGCGCCGACGTTTAAACAGATCCCGCCGAGAGCAAAGACGACAACGAGAGCGGTCCTTACCGGGGCGATACGATCACTCATGTCAGTTCCTCTCGTTCATGTCTCGGATGATACTGCCGCCAGGGCCAATGTACAGCATCGGATCGGTTCCGAACATCATCCGATACCGACCCTCAAAGTGTTGCGCGTCCTTGTCGTCGGTCTTCTCGGCAGAGATATGGTACGTCTTCCATTGCGGCCTGGAGGTGTTCTCCAGCAAAACGGCCTTCAGTTGGATGCGGACCGATCCGCTCAGTCCCTTCTCGGTAAGCTTGAGCTTATCCGGGTCCACGTCCATCATTTTCTCCGGTCTGCGGTTTCCGGAGACAATCGCCAGCCCCTTCCCCCATCCATTCGCATCCCGAGCGAGATAGATCGTCGGCTCGATCCCCTCATGCAAAACCATGCGATACAGGCCGGTCTTGGTTTTGGCCGGACCAATCCGAACGGTTCCTCCGAAGCGCCGATCCAATCGACCAACATCCGTAGCCTTGATCTTTGCCGCTTCGGTCCCGTTGACGGTCGTCTTCTGGATCTGCCCGACCAAAATGTTGTTTCGCACCTTGGCTTTGATCTCGAACCGGTACACGCCTGGTTTCCCATACCCGGAAATTGAGCCACCAGAGAAGTGTCCCTCCACCCAGCCGGTGAGTTCCTCTCCATCAAACCGGACATCGATCTTCGGGTTCTTCACCTTGGACAGTTTGGGCCACCGCTTGTTGAACACTTTCAGGTCATGGGCTTTTCCGTCTTTCCAGGTAAACGTCACATCCACGTATTGTGCCGGGTTAAGAGGCGAGAACAGTACCTGGCCGAAATGAAGCTCGAACCGTACTTCGTCATCGGCGGCAACAGGCTTCTCGACCGTTGCGGTAATCTTTTTGGCCAGCCCGTAGCCGGAGACTTTGCCTTTCTCGCCGTCGAGGTCGCGTACCAGCATCGCGCCGCTCCAAGCGGGCAGCACGCGGACCGTGTTGCCCTTCTTCAAGGTCTCGGCGCGGCCGGCTCCGGGCTTGCCGTTGAGATGATACACCGCATCGTCTTCGAGTCGAATGGTCACCGTCTCGCGCTTCAGATGCTCAGCCCGGCCGGTGGGACAGCTCGTCACGAGCAGATTCAGCTTGTCTCCCTTGATGCTCTTCACTTGTCCTTCGATGTGCCCGTTGTCCGTCGGGTGCAGGATGACATGCGATGCACGCTGACGGCTGTGGATGGGATCGGGCACGAACAGCGCCCGCCCGCCAGGCCGGAACGCCGCCGCCGTCGTGACGAAGTTGCCGTTGATCAGTGCCTTTGCAGTGAACAGGCTGTCGGTAATGCTCGCCCCGCTCTGGCAGGTGTTCACAAGCTTCTTTCTGCCTTTGCCATTCCGGAACCGCTCACCTGTGAAAAACAACCAATGATGGTAGTACCCCGCGAAGTACCCTTCATTCACCCAAGTGTCCCCGTATTTCTTAAGATTCGTCCACGCCTTTTGGCGCTTCGAGACGGTGTCCAGATACGCCTCGGGCGTGATCGCCAGGATCGTCTGCTTCCGCGCGGGATGCGCCCGGACGTGTCGGCCTTTCTTCAGCGCCTCAGCCGGCGTGGCCTCTTTGCCCTCGTACCGCAACACCCCATCGGCCGGCAGGGTGTACGTTTGCTTCTCCGTTCTCCGCATTTTCCTGTCCAGCATGTGGCGAACCGTAACCCTGCGCGACTTGGGGTCGGCATTGATGACGATCCCCTCGGCTGCGAAGGGCTTGGTCGAGTACAGGGCATAGAGGATCGGCTGATGGCGGTTGTTCCGCAGGTGCAGCCGCTGGCCTGGCTGGACGGCCGCCAGGAAGGTTTCCTGGTCGCAGAACCAGCCGTCGACCATAAAAACGCGCGCTTCCATCGGCTTGTACATCTCCACCCGCCCAACCGGGGGCTTGGGCGAGATATAGGAAATCTGTGTCGAGACGACCTTCGCCGAGGCCCCCTTCCCGGAAACCACCTTGCCAATGTAGTGCTGGGTACTTGCATGAGCGGCTGTGCCGGCCGCCAGCAGGATCAGCATCGTGATCATTCCATTCCTCGGGTTGTTGCGTGTCATCAGTGTACCTCATTTCTTAAAGATGGCTCCAAATACTGAAGCCTGCTCGAATTGCTTTCTCGCCAGGATACTATCGGGGCGGGATGTTTTGAGTGTAGATCCTTTACTCCATAGGAAATGTCCGGCCCGCCAGGCCGGTCTCGTGTCCCTTCGTTTTCGCGGGCCAGCCTTCTTCCACGATCCACGTCCAGTACTGATCGGCCATGTCTGCATCTTCCACCCAGTTCCACTGTCCCTTGGGGGGCTTGACGGGGTAATTGCGTATCTCGCCGGCCAGCTTACGCATCTCGAGGAGACCCTGTTTGGTGATATTCGTTACGTAGTCCGAGCGATATTCGCCTCCCCGGGCCCAGACGCGGAAACCCCAGTACGCACCGGCCGATGCGCGGTACAGCCGTGCCGTCAGCAGCGTGTGCGTGAAGTGGTGCAGCAGTTGCTGGTAGTCTTCAGCCTGCAGGAACGGTTCTGCGTCGTGGATGTGCTGCAGCGATTGCTCCGCCAGTCGCACGCCGTGGTCTTTCTGCGTGATGATATACCGGAGGTACTGTTCGTTCATCTGCTCGGTGTCGCTGAGCCAATCGGCCTCCACCACCTCGGGAATCTCCGAAAGATGAGCGCCGCCGGCCTTGGCCCAGCGAGGTGCGATGTGCTCGATGATGTCGGTCCAGTAATGAAACTCACGATCCACACCGTGGCCGATCTGCACCACCGGCGGGTGAATCCACTTGCCCGAGACGTGTCGGGCGTAGCTGGACGAATAGGGGTCAAAGTTCAGCTTCGAATGGTTGGCCACGTTCGTCCCCAGCGTGTACATCGAAGCCGTCACGATATCGTAGGCGTTCTCGAAGGCAGCCCGCACGTGTGGGTAGGCCTCTTTTCCGTACCGAGCAATGATGAACTCGCCATAAATCTGGTTGGCGTCGATGCTGTGGTCTTCGAAGTGTCGCTTCAGCGCCAACAGGTTGATCTCGTTGGGTCGGCCGATCATGCGTGTGTGCTTGTACCGGTCTGTCCGGGCTGTGTATCCGATGACATGGTCCCGCTGCACCAAATCGCTCCATCTTCGAAGGATGTACTGAGGCCAGGTGTTGGCGATGATTCCCTGCCCGTTGAACTCGCCGGCGGCGTCGAACTCCATGATGGTCGGCCGAGGCAGGACGCCCGCATATCGGTCGGTCGGATGCGTCAGGAAGAAATCGTGCGGGGTTTCCTTCATCATCAGGCGGATCTCGGGGCGTTCGAACAGCGCGACCGCACCGGTGATGTTCTCGTATTCCTCCTCGTCATAGGAGAAGGTGCGGGCGTAGAGGTTCAGCTTTCGCTCCCCGATGACCACGTCGGCCACCGCGTTGACCACGGCTGCAAGCTTCTGCTGATTGGTGGGCCATTTCTCCGAGTGTTGATTCTCCGCCCGCGCACCGGTCTCGATGAAGGTCAGGACAACGCCCTGGATCTCCGGAACCCGGTCCAGCATCTCCCGATAATCTTTCTTGAACCACTCCCAGAACGCCGGATTGTCCAGGTCGATCGTCCCTTTCGGGCCGGTCTTGAACTCATTGGGATAGTAGCTCAATTCGTACAGCGCGTGGTCCCAGAGGACAACCTCCTGAATCCCGACTTCGTGCGCCTTGCGGGTCAGTGTCTGGACCAACTCGAGCCGGCGTGGATTGCGGATATGACGCAGGTCGTGGACGATGTGATGCGAGAGCTGCAGATGGTTGATGTCGTAGGCCGGGGCTGCCTGAATGACTTCCAGGCCGTCTGCAAGGCTGTCCGACAGGATCGTCCAGCCCCGTACGGATTGTGACGCCCGTAGCGGGGCGGGGGTAAAGTCCTTTGATACGCACCCGAGCATCAGGCTGCCGAAGCAACCGGCGATGACGAACGTGATAGTTAGATGCATTACATCCATGTGGGGGGTTGCTCCATTGGTGACAAAGTTGTGAGCCAGAGTATTTCGGTCCTCTCGCTGTCTGTGGTCATGAATGAATCGATCCATTATCTTTGAAGTCTCCCCGTCGCAGTGCCGGTTCGACTCAGAACCGAACGATGGCGTGCTTCAAGGTGTATTTCCGAATCACTTCCGTTCGACGTCCGAAAGCCAGTCGGCTGCGTCGGGACCTCCGCCGATGGCGAAGCGGAACCCCAGGTCGGGTTGGCGGTTTCCGTGGCGGTGTTGCCTGCGGATACCGGGGCCCAACGTGTGGGGCATGCTGGACCATGCGCCGCCACGGGCAATCGGGTAGGCCATCACGCGGAAACGGCCGGCACTGTCGGTGAACCGCGCGGTGTGGCGCCCCGGCGACGAGGTCCATTCATGCACCCCGCCCAGCATCCCGTAGAAGCCTCCCAGAGAAGGCAGCACCTTATGGACCCCGAGCGGACCGGGATCGTTCGGGTCCACGTTCAATGCATGGACGGCGTGCAGGTCGGTTGCGGCTCGCACATCGGCTCGACCCCCGAGTGTGGCCGCGTGCAGCCACTCCTGTTCGCTGGGCAGCCGGGCCACCATGCCCTTGTGCTTGTCCGAGAGCCGCTTGAGCCAATCGATGATCTGCAGATAATCGATACCCGTTTGAGGGATGTCGGCGCGATCCCCTTTGGGATTCACCTCCCCCGGCTGAATTGCCTGCCACTGGGCGATCGTTGTCGACGTCTCGGCCAGCCAGAAACCATGCTTGACCGTCCCCTGCTTGACCCAGGGCTGCTTGGTGCTGTTGCGATAGCGAAAGGGCTCGGGGAGGTCCCACTGCCCCGGTGCAACCCACCGCATTCGAACGGGAACGCCCTTGACCAAGGCCAACTCCGCCCATCTGCCGAAAACATCGATCCCAGCCGACGTCGCCCAGTCCGGGCGCGTTACCTGCTCTTTCGTCCGAATGCGCTCCGCCGCTGCCCGGGTGCGTTTGTCATCGACGCTTGCCAACTGCTTGATCGCCTGGTCGTGTCGGCCTGCGTGGACGTGTTCATTGGCTTTGGCCAGGGTTCGGAACACCGATTCTTCATGGCTGGATGCGGCATCGACCTCTTTCAGCAGCGACTGCATCGCGTCCTGCTCGCCGACCAAACGTCGGACGTTCCGGGCAGCCTGCTGGGCACCGAACCATCGACGACGCTTCAGCAACTCTTTGGCCGCTTTGCCCTCCGCTTCGGCCAAGACGCTCCGGGCCTGCCCTGCGAGCTTCCGGGCCTCGCCCGGCCACGAGTCCGTCTGGGGCAGCCAGATCAATACCCCATCTTGCAGAATCATCCACTCACCCGGCGGGGGGGTGCGCCCGCTGCGGGTTGTGAGGTCGGCAGAGAGAACCTCCAACGCCGCAGCCGCCTCTCCCTGTTTGAGCAGGACTTCTGCTGTCCTGAACGGCCTGCGGGCAGGAGGACTGAACGGCTTGGTGACGAGATGTCGCTTGAAAAAGGCAACGGTCGACTCTGCCGGGCCGGTGCTGCTGTGTCCGCCGGGAACGACGCTGAGTTCCGCCTCGATGTCCAACGCCTTCCATAGCTCGACGGCCCGTCCGGCGTCGGAGTGGTCGCCGCCGTAGTCGGACTTGCCTCGCAGCAGGTGAAGGGGCGGCATGGCGTTGGAGATATGCGGCAGGACATTTCGCAGACGAAGACGGTGTCGGGCCATGGTGTCCCACGCCGGGTGCTCGCCGAAGTGCAGCCGCATCACACTGAAGTTCTTGGGCTTGCCGAATTCCTCCCAGCTTTCGATCTGGGGGGCAGTCCACGCCGACCCCGCCCACAGCCAGGTTGCGGCAAAGGAGATCGACTCGCCCTTCCAGGGCAGGTCCTGGGTATGGAATGCGTCTTGCGGGACCATCGAAAGCAGGGCTGCGATGCGGGCACCCGCACTGTGGCCACACACGCCGATGCGGGATGCATCCACGCCCCAATGCTTGCCATGCTGTTTGAGAAATCGCAACCCGCACAGCGTATCACTGATCGGAGCGGGCCAGCCGGCCTCCCGGGCCAGCCGATATCCCAAAGAGGCCACGGCGAACCCATCATCCAGCAGCGCCCGCACAGGCCGAGAGAACCCCTTCTTGGAACCAAGCTCCATTTTGGGGTTGCCGCCGATGAACCCCCCTCCGTGAACGTACGCCACCAGCGGCAGGGCTTGCGAGGCGTTTTCCTGTCGGCCGTCTTTGGCGGGGGGAAGGAACAGCCGGACCAGCAAGTCTCGATCGTCGTTCCAGGTCGCTGCGCGTGCGACAACCAGATCAACCTGGCGGTATCCGCCTTTCAGGGTCTCGATCTTCGCGGCTTGGGCGTTTGCGAGCAGCTTCTTCTCATCGTTCTTGGCCGCCTTGGGCAGCAGACCGGTCAGCATGACATTCGGTTCATCCGCCTTCGGACCGGCCGATGCGATACAGCCCGTCGTGAGCAGAAGCAGGAGCAGCATTCCGGTCGGCAGCGTTCGGTTTGTCATGTATAGCTCAGGCCTTTCTTGTTTCCGGCAGTTTTCATCAGGGTCAAGTGCCCTCATCCCTCCAGAACCCGCTCAGGCCAATCGCCCCGGAACCACCGCTCCAGGGCATCCAGACGTTTCGGCGGCGTGTCCCCGAAAGTCCCAGCCAGTTTCCGGGCAATGACCCGATCGATCAGCGTGGAATGCGCCCGGATCTGGAAGTGGCTTCTGCCATGCTTCAGGCCGGCGATCTCGTCGCGGCAGAGCTTGGCGGTCAGGCCTTCCACGCGGTCGTACCATTCGTGTCGCCAGAAATAATCGCAGCAGTCGTCGAACCAACGCTCGATCTCGACGGGGTCGCACAACGGGTCGCTGAGTGCCTGGAGAAACGTCCCGAAACGGACGGTCTGTTCCTCGTTGAGAGCTTGCACGCCCCGCGGCGGTTGGATGTGATACGGGAGCAGGTCCAGACGAGTCACCCCGCGAGAGTCAAAGCCCAGTTCCACCAGGTAGCCCAGTTCCATCCATGCCGACATGACAGCCGTTGCACAGCGCGGCGGAAACACGAAGTTGCCCGTGCTGAACACGACGGGGACCGATCGTCCGTCACGAGTCTCAACCAACGTCAGCCCCTGGGGCACGTGGGGGTGATGGCCGACAATGGCGTCGGCCCCGACCTGTGCGACGGCGAACACCTGCTGAATCCAGTACGGCGGGGGAACCGGTGCATACTCCTTGCCGCCATGGACGATCACCAGCAGTTGATCACAGTGTCTCTTTGCCTGGCGACAACGGTCCGGCACATGAACGTCGAAGATCGGACCGGCCCCTCCATTGTGTCGATCAATGGTCGTCACTTCCGACAGGGAGAGCACCCCCAGACGAATGCCTTGAACGTCTACGAACAGCGGTTCCATTGCCGATTCGATATCCGCCCCCGCGCCGACGGTCATCAATCCCGCCTCGCGACAGACCTGGAGCGTTGCACTCAGGCCGTCAGCCCCCTGGTCGTAAATGTGATTGTTCGCCAGCGTCGCGACATGGAACCCTGCCCGCGTCAATGCCGACGCGCAGGACGGCTCGCATCGAAAGTTCGGGCCGTCCTTGACGATGGGGGTCTCGCCTCCCAACGGGCATTCCAGGTTGACGATGGACAGATCGGCCTGAGCAATGATCGGATGCAGCGAACCGTACACGGATCCCGGCGACAGATCGGCCACACCCGCAAACTCACGGACGGCCGCCCAGTCGCCGGCGACCACGACTCGGGCTGTGTCCACGGAGTCCGCCTTCTTCGGCAGATGCACGTGGAGTCGTCGGCCGTGCGGGGTCAGCGCAACAGGCCGGGCGATGGGCGAATCGAACCGCGTCAGATTTTCGGGGCGGTAGCGATCCCGACGGGTGCTCATCGTTTCTCCTTCGCTGTCGGATCGTAGAAGCCTGCCAGGTTCTCGGCCACCGCTGCGCCCAGTCGGCGCTGCAGGTCCACGCTCGGCGGGACCCATCGGCCGTCTGCTCGGAGACGCCAGCGGTGTCGCGACACTTCCAGCGTCTGGCCCGGCCGATTGAAGGCCCGCCAGACCCATGCGGCGAAGTTCGGCCGATCCACATCGCCGTGGTTCCACACGAAATCGGTGTAATCGGCCCGCTGGTAGAACCACCGGGTGAAGTCGGCCTGCTGGTCGATGAGAGATTGCGGCGAGTTGCCCTCCTCGAAGACCGTCAGCCCCGCCCCGCACGTATCCCGGCTGTGCCAGCCCATGTGCAGATCGAGTGCATGGAGCAATGGCGGGCCGTTGTCCAACTCCTTGAGCAGGTGGTCCCGAACCGCCCGTGTCTGGGGCTGCTGGAAAGGCCCCCAGTCGCGATTGAGGTTGACCCCGGCGGTTCGGTGCGGGTCGCCCCGCCAGCCATGGGCCAGGGCATCGGCGTTGATACACGGATAGAAAATCCACCGGAAGCGACGCAGCAGCGGGCAAGGTTCGTCCAACAGATGATGGAGCATCGCATCGATCATCCGAATGCCCGCCCACTCGCTGAAATGCTGATGGGCGGAGATCACGAAGGTACCGGCAGCCTCCTCGGAACCATCGAGCACGATCGCATGCAGCGGCGTGCCCTGCGGAGCCAGACCGATCTGCTCGACGCGGGCCCCCTTGCTCTCGCGGGCATACGAGAGAGTTTCGTCCAGATCCTGTTGGGTCACGGGCATGCCCACCGCCAGGCGACGGTCGGCCGGGCCGGGGGGAATCGTGATTCTCGCTCCCGTATCCGTCCGCGTCACCCGCTCGATACGCCGCCATCGGCCGTCGCTGCGATCCATGAAGATCGCCCGGTCCAGGACCTCCGCGAAGGAATCATTGTCGTTGTAATCGCACGCCGACCAGGGCTTCACCTCGGGCCAACGAAGCTCGATCTCGCGAGGCTTATCGGTGGCGGCCACGCCGACCATGAAGGCGTACCATGCGTTGCCCGAAATCTCATCGGGCGCATCGGGACGAAGGACCGGAACTTGGCCATCCATCTCAACTCGGGCGCAGCCGCCGGGAATCTCCGTCGACAGCCAGCCAGCCGTCATTGAGCATTCCCGTGGATTGGTTTGGCCGGATGGATTCTGGCTCTCAGCCATTACGTCTCCGAGGTGTGAGATTCGTCGAACGCCAAGGTCAGGGCATATTCCTGAGGGTCGCGCGGATTGCGCCGGTGCGGGTCATTTTCAGGCCCCATTCCACCGACCAATCGCCGCGGGCCGGGTAGATTCCCTTGGCGTCGGCCTTGCCGAAGGTGATGTCCAGTTTGACCCGCCCGGCGAGGCTGCCACCGTTGCGATAGTCGCCTTTGACCCATTTGTCGGGGTTGAGAATCATGATCGCCTCGCCCTTGATCCCGTTCTTGGTGACTTCCAGGTCCGAGCAATCGATCTCGTGGTAGGATTGATTGTATTGAAAGGCTCCGCCGATCCCGGCCACGACACCCTTATCGTTGTAATCCAGACAAAGCGTCATATTCTGCGGCTTCTTGACCTTGGGAATTGTCGGGGTGAATCCGTGCAATTGCAGGACCACCCGTCGCTGCCCCTCGGGAAGGTCCGAGAAGAAACTCACCGGCTGGTTCTTTAACCAGGGGGTGGGCCAACATCGCCTTTGGTAGCCGCCCTTGCTGCTACCATCCAGCTTACCCGAGCGCGTGACTGTCTTGTCCCAGCCCGGGAACTCGCGAGACCACGTGCCGTTCCATTGATTGCCCTTGGCCTGTTCCATTGTAATCATCGCCGGCCAGGAGAAGGCAACGAAACCGACGACTGCCTTGGTCTTCAGCGCCGATCCGAGCTTCGCGTCGGTGTTCAGCTTCAGCGGCATCCAGGCGTCCTGGCGATGCGCCGGCGTTCCGACGATCCCCAACTCCTTGCGGGGGGGAGAGTCCAGCCGTCCGTCGCGAATCGTGCGGTCCTCATCGGCGAATACCACCGCCTCGACCGGTCGATGAAACCCCGCCCAGACGTCATGCAGTTTAATCTTCGCCATGGGAGTAGCCATTTTCGTCAGGTCGATCGCGACGATATGAGTTTTGGCTCGCATGTACAGCTTGCCACCGGCGTAGGGCGTCTCGATGGGATATTGGTACGAGGTCGCCTGCGCGACGCCAAGCCCGGAGTACATCACATCTCCCAGATACCGAAGGCGGCCCTTGCCCTCCAGTTGGTAGACGTACAGCCCCGCTTTACTACCCGAGTGAGCGGTGTTGCGCTGCACGTAGAGCTTGTCCTCGGCGATAAAGGGCTGGCCGGCATTCAGGCCCAGGCCGGGTTCCGGTGCGGCGTGGAGCTGCTTGCCGGTGGCCAAATCGACCGACACCATGCGAGCTGATTTGCCCCCATTGACACCCAGCTTGGCGTAGAGCACGCCATCGCGGATCACGCCCTTACGATGGGCTCCGAAGTCGGCCTTGGCCTCGAACTTGTTCTTGTCGACATCCTTGAACGTCCAGAGTTCCTTCAAACCCTCAGGCGTGATCCGATAACAGGTGTACAACCCACCGCCTTTCGTAGTGCGATTCTTGTTGAGCAACACATAGCCGTCGCCCATGAGAAGCTGCCCGGGGTTGGCGCCGGTCTTGTGGCTCCACTTGGTTTCTCCCGTGGCCGGGTCGACCAGGTGGACCTCGTCTCTTTTGAACCTCGGCTTCGACGCGTTGCTGCATACCAGCCAGGTCTTGCCCTTGTAACGCCAGGGACGGGGGGTCGCCTGAAAATGAAGACGGTCGTCAGCGTGCCAGATCTTCGAACCATCGCTCAGCTTGACGCCCATCAGCCCGCCCCGCAGGTCCGGCAGGACGGCGATGCCATCGACGATGATCGCCCCGGATCGCTTGTGGCCGAAGGGGCCGGTACTCAGCAAAGGCAACCGCCGCTTGGCCAATTGCTCTTTCTTGGTTTTCTCGGCGCGTTGGTTCCACTCCTTCAGAGTGGTGGTCCACTGGGTCTTGCCGGTCTTCAGATCGTAGGCGTAGACCTTGCCCAGAATGGTAATCGTCACATACACGCCGTCCCGGGCGGCCCCGCTGATTCCGTTGTGGTCCCGCTTGTTGCTCAGGAAGTTCATCGAGGCCGACTTCTCAACCTTGTGCCACAACGTCTTACCCGTCTTTGCGTCAATCGCGATCGTATGCCAGTCCGCGTCGATCCGGAAATAGGTGTCCGCCAGTCTCTTGTTGCGTTCCTTGTCCTTGAAATAGCGGTGCTTGATCGAGTCGGGGCTAGCATGGACCTTTCCGCTGGGCTGACTCCAGGAAACCAGCAGCACCCCGTCGGAAAGGATCGGACTGGCCGCCTCGCCATAGGCCGGCTCCAAATCGAGATCCAGGGCTTTCTCGGCGCTGCCACCACCCCCTTTGATGTATCCGGTATAGGTAGGATTACTCCACGCCACGCGAATGTGCTTCAGGGTTGACGTCAGCTCGACGCCCTCTTCGCGAGGATAGGCGAAATCGTGGTCGCCGGCGTGGCTGGTGTGTCCGGGGGCCGGCTCTGCCGCCGAAAGCCCCGAGACCAACAGACAAACGAACATCCCCGCCGGCAGCAGAGAAGCTTTGAAACGCATTGCAGATTTGACCATGTGAATCCCTTCTTTCTGATCGTTCCGGGTTGTCCTATACCGTCTTCGCTATTCAACAGGCGTTTGCGTTGAAGCGCGGGAATCCCGAAACGGGACTCCCGCGCCCCTGTGCTCGTTGGAATTACTACCATGTCTCAGGCACGCCGGCGTCGCCTCCGACGCAGCGCCGGCAACCCGCCCATGCCCAGCAGCGCCATCGTCGTGGGCTCGGGCACCAGTTGCGCGTCGGCGAAGTCCAGGATGCCGTTCCAATGGTCCAGGTCGAAGGTGTGATTGTTGTCCGAGGCGGCCGAGTCCCACGCCAGGTGCAAGCTCTCGGCCGAATCATAGCCGAGCAGTTCCCACACCGGGGCGGCCGAGTCGATCAGCGCCTGAACGCCGGCCTCGCTTGCTCCGTACGCCTGCCCTTCGGACAAATACACCAGCCGCGGCGCGACCAACGCCAACACGGAGTCCTGGTCGAACGGCAGATAGTCGGTATCGTCGATGAAGTCATCTCCGTCATGGCGCAGAGCGTTGAACTCGTCCAGGAACCAGTGGGGATAGTAATGGCTGTAGGCCGTCCCCGCGCCCCAGTCGGTCCGGGTCGGGTGTGCCCCACCGGTTCCGCTCTGATGCGGGGCGACCATCTCGATCCGCTCATCCATCGCAGCCGCCAGCAACGCCGCCTTTCCTCGTCGGGAAAAGCCCGTAGCCACGGTCCAGTCGGCATTGACGTCGGAATCGGTATCCAGGTAGTCCACCATGCGGCTGATCCCATACGCCCAGGCGCCCATGGCCTTCCAATTGCCGTCATAGCCATCCTCGGCATACGGGGTAATCACGGCGTCCCGGTAGCTGCCACCATCCGAGGCAAAGTCGCTCGTGTGGACGGTCGCCAGGGCGTAACCGCGTTCCAGCGTGTTCTCCAGGTGCCAGCGGTGTGCCCGCGAGCCGCCCGGCTCGATGGCGTCGTTGCCGTTGCGGTTCAGGCTGACCATCACCGGGGCGGGCCCGGTGACATGATTGGGGATGTAGAGGTTCATCTTCGCCGGTTTCGTATCGGACGGGCCGTAGTTCAACTCGACCACGCGCCGGGTGGCCGACCCGTCGCCGAAGTAGTCGGCATCCTCGCTGAGAACCGTCCCGGTGAGGTTCGTCGGGGCCGGGGGGAGGTAGCCATACATGTAGTTCTGGACCATGTCGGCGATTTCAGGACGACGCGCGTTGTCCCACTGGTCGGCCGAAGTCACGTCTGCCCCGTTCACGCTGTTGTTCTCGAAATCGAAGAACCGCAGCGGCGAGGGGAAGCCCGGATAGTCCGAGTGGGACGTACTTTTGATGGCTTCGGTGGGCGATACATCGCGCACATCGGGCCAATTGTAGGTGTCCTGGGCGTTGCCGACGGCGACCGTACATAGAATCGCCACGATGCAGCAGGCCAGCATTCGGCCAAAGTACTTGCTCGCAAACATAATTACGCCTCCCAGCACCCTCCACGGGGGTGGCTTGATACGTCGTTGGAATAATTGGTCACGAAAATCGCGTTGTGCTTACGAAACACACAGCAGAAACGAACGCGGCGAGGCCCTTCCCCACGGGGGGACCTCGCCGCATTGGTATCGTTTACGTCATTATCACACGTCAGGCCGTTGGGACACTACGCCTTGCGCCGACGCAGCAGCGCCGCCAACCCGCCAATTCCCAGCATCGCCATCGTCGCCGGCTCGGGGACAACGCTGATTTCCATCGCATTGATCGAAGCTCGGGAATCGCCGCTATCCGTCATAACATCAATTGTCAGCGAGGTTCCCGAAGGGGTAGCGCTTTCCCAGACAATCCAACCCTCTATACCATATTCTTCGCCCAGAACATTCGTGCTCCAGGCAACCCAGTCAGGATTGTCGGTGTCGTTCCCGGTCAGGACGTCACCGTTCAGCCCGTTAACCGCGTTCACCAGGCCGGCCGAATCCTCGAGTTTCAGGAAGCCGGGAGGATCGCCTGCCTTGTTGTAATTGCCCGCTCCGGTCGCCGTCGCCGAGGACGACGCCAGTTCGATACGATAGGCGACACCCGGGGTCAGTCCATCAATCTCGATGGAGCCGGTCTTGCCTGCTCCCATAAAGTACCGATCTTCGAGCGCATCCTCCGTGGCCCAGTCCGGCGCCTCGGTCCGCCCAGGGTAAGACGCATTTCCGCCATAGTATGCATCGGTCTGAGTGGACGACGTAAAACCGCTGATGCCAAGGCCGACAGTCGTTTCCGAACCGTTGTCGAACTCGATCAGCCCCGAGCCCCCACTGGTGCTGTCGATCAGGTTCCAGTTGCCGCCCGCATCGCCCTTCTCATCGTTGATATCCACTCGCACACTCTGGCCGGGCGTATCGAGCGCGATCGGGGCCGCGCCGGCCGTTCCCGCCAAGCCAATTCCGATGATCGCAACAATCACTGCTGCATGTCTCAAGTTCCTCATTGTTCTCTCCTCTTCCAGAATTCCTTCGAAGTGATGATGGCCTGCTACGTGAGCCCATCTTTGGAACCCATTGTAGAGCAGGGCGAATTCCCTTGCTTGGCATGACGTGCCAAAGTATGATCTCAGGATGCCAGCAATGCGAAAAAAACGCGAAAATACCGATTCCACGCGAGCGAAAAGCTCGATTCCCCGGATTCTGATCGCCTTCGACCCGGG
>JBKHCL010000165.1:0-4702 GCA_046541875.1 Phycisphaerae bacterium
CTAACAACCAACAACTCAGTCATGTTTCACGATTCCCGTTGCCGCTCGGACGCGTTGCATGGTCTGCTCAGCCACGTCGCGGGCCTTTTTGCCGCCGTCGCGGAGGATATCCCGCACGGTGTCCGGTGAGCTTTCCAGCTCGGCGTATTTCTCGCGTGCCTCGGCGAACTCCTCGTTGATCAGCTCGGCCAGGCGGTTTTTCGCGTGGCCGTACCCGTAGCCGCCGGCGCGGTACTTCTGAGCGATCTCGGCAAGCTCTTCCTCGCCTGCGAAGAGCTTCAGCAGGGCGAACACGTTGCAGGCGTCCGGGTCCTTGGGGTCCTCCAGCGGGGTCGAGTCGGTCACCACCCGGCCGCAGGTTTTCTTGGTCTTCTTGGGCGTCTGGAAAATCTCGATCGTGTTGCCGTAGCTTTTGGACATCTTTTGGCCGTCCGTGCCGGGGACCACCGCGACGCTTTCGAGGATTCGCGGCTCGGGCACGATCAACGCCTCGGTCCGGTAGAGCTGGTTGAACTTGATGGCGATGTCACGCGTCATCTCGACGTGCTGGCGCTGGTCCTCGCCGACGGGCACGATGTCCGCGTCGTAAATGACGATGTCGGCCGCCTGCAGCACGGGATAGTCGAACAGCCCCATGTTCGGGCTGAAGCCCCTGGCGATCTTGTCCTTGTAGGCGTGGCCTTTCTGCATGAGGCTCACGGGCGTTACGGTGTTGAGGAACCAGCACAGCTCGGTGGTCTGCGGTACGTCGCTCTGGGCGAAAAAGACGCTCCGCTCGGGGTCGATCCCCAGCGAGAGGTAGCCCATCGCCAGATGCAGCGTAAGCTGCTCGAGTTGCTCGGCGTCGTGAATGCTGGTCAGCGCGTGGTAGTTGGCCAGGAAGTAGAAGCACTGGTTGCCTTCTTCCTGGAGCTGCAGGAACTGGCGGATCGCGCCGAAGTAGTTGCCAATGTGAAGTCGGCCCGAAGGTTGAATGCCGGAAAGTACTCGCATGGTTGTCCTTGTGTCGTGGTCGGGGTGTGTGGACGGATCGGTCAAACGCAGCGGGAGTGCGGGCTGGCTCTTCACCAGCCCCTGCGCCAAGACCAACGAGCGGGATGTCCATCGGTCAGAGTCATCGCGGGTCCAACCATATCCGGGAAGGCCGTACTCTACCGCCGCCCGGCGCGGTTGACAAGGCTTCCTCGCAGAGCAGCGCAGCCGCAAGGCGGGCATGGCGGCGGGAGATCCGTTTCCGGCGGATCGGAACTTATCGGCCGCCACGGCGTCAGAAGTCTCAGCGGCGGGCTGAATGTGTGTGTGCGCCGAACGAAACCAGGAACCGATCTTTCCCTTAATCAGGAGCGAGCGAATGCGTGGACGGACCCGAGCGACGTGCTGGACGATTCTGCTGCTGGCGGCGGCCGGCGGGATGCCGGCCGGTTGTCAGCAGACTCATAGCCGAAATGAACTGCGCGAGGCGGTCGACACCGCTTACGAAAAGGTGTTCCCCACCATCGTGCGGATCCACGTCGTTGCGACGAAGCCGGGGCGCGGGCGCATTTTGAAGTTCCAGGCTTCCGGCAGCGGGGCGATTATCTCCTCCGACGGCCACGTTATTACCAATCACCACGTCGCGGGCAAGGCGACACGCATCGTCTGTCGCCTGGCCGATCGTCAGGAAGTGTCGGCCGAGCTGATCGGGACCGACCCGATGACCGACATCGCCGTGCTCAAGTTGAACCTCGACGACCTGAAGAACCCCTCCCGGCCTCTGCCGGTGTCCACGTTCGGCGACTCGGACACGGTCGCTGTGGGCGATACCGTTCTGGCGATGGGCTCGCCGGCCGGTCTGAGTCAGTCGGTTACCGCCGGCGTGGTGAGCAACACCGAGATGATCACTCCCGGCGGGGGCGGGATGAGCATGGACGGCGAAAACGTCGGCCTGCTGGTGCGATGGATCGGGCACGACGCGCAGATCTATCACGGCAACAGCGGCGGGCCGTTGGTGAATCTCGACGGGAAGATTATCGGTATCAACGAGGTGGGCATCGGCGGGATCGGCGGGGCGATTCCAGCGAATCTCGCGCGATCGGTGGCCGGGCAACTCATCGAAAACGGCAGCGTGAAGCGCAGCTGGACGGGCATCACCGCCCAGCCGTTGCTGCGAGGAAGCCAGAAGCACAGCGGCGTGCTGGTCGGCGGGATCATTGCGGATTCTCCCGCCGACGATGCCGGTATCGAGCCCGGCGACATCATCACCGAGTACGACGGTGTGGACGTGACCGCTACCGTCGCCGAGGAGCTTCCGCTGTTTTACAAGGTGCTGCTGAGTACGCCGGTGGGCGAGACGGTGAACGTGACGCTCTACCGCGACGGCAAGCGGAAGCAACTCTCGCTGACGACCGTCGCTCGCCAGGCCGCCCGGGGTGAGGACGTCGAGATGCGCAACTGGGGCATGACCGTGCGGGACTTCACGCTGATGTCCGCCCTGCAGCACAATCGGGCCGACACCGACGGTGTGCTGGTCTACTCACTGCGTCCCGGGTCGCCTGCCGGCGACGCCAAACCGTCCGTCCGCACCGGCGACGTCATCGTCGCGGTAGGCGATGAACCGGTCAGAGACATCGCCGACCTCCAACGGATCACCCGGCGGGTCGTGAAAGGCAAGGACGAGCCGGTCGACACGCTGGTGGCGTATGAACGTCGCAGCGAGAAAATGCTGACGGTGGTCGCCGTCGGAAAGAAACCCGAGAAAACGCCCCCGCGACGCGCCCGCAAGGCGTGGCTGGCGGTCAAGACGCAGGTGCTCACCCGCGACCTGGCCAAGGCGCTGGACCTGGAAGGTACGGAGGGGTTCCGTGTGACCCACGTGTACAAAGGCTACGGGGCCGACAAGGCGGGGCTGGAAGTGGGCGACCTGATCGTCAAACTTGACGGCCGCAATATCGACGCATCCCAGCCCGAGGACGCCGACGTGCTCGAGTACATGGTGCGGCAGTATCGCATCGGGTCGACGGCCGAGCTGACGATCATCCGCGATGGCGAGAAGAAGAAGCTCCCGGTCAAGCTGGACATGCCCCCCACGCCGTTGATGGAGCTGGCCACCTACAAGGACGAGGACTTCGAGTTCGAGGCCCGCGACCTCTCCGACGAAGACCGCGTGGACAAGCAGCTCGAGAAGAAAGTCCGCGGTGTGCTCATCCAGGACGTCAAACGGGCCGGCTGGGCGGCGCTGGCGGGGCTGCGAACCGGGGACGTGCTGGTCCGTGTGGACGGCCAACCGGTCGCCTCCGTGGACGACCTCGAAGAAATTATGAACAAAGCCCGCAAACGAAAGCCCGAGCGGATGGTCCTGTTCGTTCGGCGGGGGGTGGGCACCGGCTACCTGGTGCTCGAACCGGACTGGGACTCGAAATAACGCCCGGCATCGCTACAATAGACGTTCCGACGCACGCACAATATGAACTCATTCTCCGATAGACGAAAGGATTACACGATGACCCATCGATTCTTTGCCGCCTTGGTCACCCTCGCGATGGCGGCGGCAGTACTGCTCACACCCACCGTCAGCCTGGGCGACGACGCCGGCGAGGCAGCCCGCGACGTGCTGAAGAAAAACCGCCAGGCCGTCCTGCAGGTCCGCGCGGTGATCAACATCCAGGCGACGGCCGACGGAACCAAAGTACCCGTTCCGCCCGAGCGCAAAGTCGACCTGCTCGGGACCGTCATCAACGCCGACGGACTCATGGTGGTGTCCAACACCCGCCTGGACCCCGCCAGCGCGCTGGACGGGCGAACCATCAACTACCAGGGGCAACGGCGGAAAGTCTCCGCCAAATCCGAAGTGCAGGAAGTCAAGGTCCGCATGCCCGACGGCGACGAGGTGCCCGCCAAGGTCATCCTTACCGATCCGGACCTGGACCTGGCGTTCATCCGCATCGATACCGACAGCAAGGAGTTCAAGGGCAAATCGCTCACCGCGGTGGACCTCGCACAGGCCGTCACCGCCAAACCCGCCCAGCGAGTCTTCGCCGTCAGCCGACTCGGCAAGGTCGTGAACTACACCGCGATGGTGAAATTCACGCGGATCCTCACCGTGGTCGAAAAGCCCCGGCGGTTCTACATCTCCGACGGCGTCCGCATCGGCTGCCCCGCCTTCAACGAAGCCGGCAAGCTGATCGGCGTAGCCGTCTTCCGTCAGACCTCCAAGTCCGCCGACGACAACGAGAGCATCCCGGTGATCCTGCCCGCCGCCGACGTAGCCGAAATCGCCAAACAGGCCAAACCCACCGACGAAGACGACAGCGACAAGACCGACGACGACAAGGGCACCGCCGAGAAGGTCGGCTCTGCCGTCAAGGGCGCTGCCACCACCGCCGCCAAAGCAACCGCCGATGCCGCCACCAAGGCCGCGAACGCGACCAAAGACGTTGTCACCGGCGGCGATGACGACGACAGTGACGACGATGACGATGACGATGATGAGGAAGACGACGACTGAGCCTCCGCCCGCCGGGCGAGTTTTTTCCGCCGAACCGCCCAAAGAGCTTGACATCGTCGGCCGATACGATACGCTGTACACCCCGCTGCAGGGTTGACCTGTGGTGGGCGTCTGCCGACACCCTCGGCCGACCACAACCAGACCCATTCCCGGATAGCTCAATGGTAGAGCGAGCGGCTGTTAACCGCTAGGTTCAAGGTTCGAGTCCTTGTCCGGGAG
>JBKHCL010000064.1:0-18617 GCA_046541875.1 Phycisphaerae bacterium
CTGCGACATTTTCCGGGGGCGATTCATCAGGCGGCACGTTGGCGGGTTGATCGGGTAGCCCTGTTCGCAGACAGAAACTCTGACGAACGGAAGACGACACGTTGGTCACCGGGTGGTCGAGCCCCGAAGGGGCGGCCAGGATGTAGCCGGGAGCGTAAGCCTCCGGACTGCTTCGTCGGCGGTGGTCGAGCCCCGTAGGGGCGGGTGATCCCTCCGCTGATCGAGCATCGGTCACGAGCCGGTAGGGCCCGCAACTTGTTGCGGGCGAGATAACTGAACGGGGGAACATGCAGGCCGAATCGAACCACAGACAGCCCTGCCCCCAATTCATGTCGCACACGGGGACGGCATCGACACGCAACAATAGGTGGATTTGAGGGCGAGGCGTTGGTATAATCACCGCCTTGCATCGAGCCCCTGACGTAGAGGTGACCAGCATGCCTTCAGAAACAACCCCCCGCCGTGAGAGTTTCCACCCCCGATGTGTGCGGTTTGCCCTGCTGGCTGCGCTGCTGGCGGCAGGCCTGGTCGGTGCGGGCTGCGAAGACACCGACAAGGAAAAGGGCATGGATCTGGACCCGCCCCAACCTTTGACCAAGGACAGCGTGGTCAAGGACTACGCCCGCCTGGTGGCCACCGGGTACCTGCCGGTGGAAGGATATGGCGTGGTGATCGGTCTGGGTACGAACGGTTCGCGGGAGATCCCCGGCGCCCTTCGACGGTATCTTACCGACTATCTCTCCAAGCAGGATCTGGGTTCGTGGCGAGAGGGAACCAAGGGGATCACGCCCATCAAGTTCCTGCGCGACCTGGACACGGCCGTGGTGAAGGTGCGCGGGGTGATTCCGCCCGGAGCGCCGAAGGGCCATCGGTTTGACATCTTCGTCCAGGCCATGCCCCGAAGCGGTACCAAGACACTCTCGGGGGGCATTCTCATGCCCCTGGACCTGCATCTGGCGGGCAAGTGGGACGTCTCCCAGACCCAGACGCATATCTGGGCCAAGGGCAACGGGCCGATGTTCGTGAACCCCTACCTCAGCCCGGACGACCCCGCCGACGCGCCCAAGCTGCGCAACGGAAAGGTCATCGGCGGCGGAACGGTCGTGCGGCGGCGTATTATCCACCTGCAACTGCTCAAGAAGGACTACTCCAAGGCGTTCCTCATCAAGAATCGCATCAATGCCCGGTTCGCCAAACTCCGCGAGGTCGCCATCGGCCGAAGCGGCAGTACGATCGAACTGGTGGTTCCCAAGCAATACAGCAACAATTACAGCCGCTTTCTGGACCTCGCGCTGCACCTGCCCCTGAGCTACCAGGTGGAGGGGCAGATCCTGCGGATCGCCGAGCAGATGAAGGATCCCCGCGCCGACCATAACGCCTTGGGATTGACGTGGGAAGCCATCGGCAGGCAGGTCCTGCCCCAGGTGCGTCAGCACTACAACTCGGCCCATCCGACGCTGTCCTTCTACGCTGCCCGCACGGGGCTGCGCATGGGCGACCCGGACGCCATCGAGGTGATGGTGCGGTTCGCCCGCAACCACGAATCGCCCATGCAACTGGCGGCAGTCCGCGAACTGGGCAATGCCGACGGGCTCGGCCGGGCCGGGGACGCACTGCGCGAACTGCTGGATTCCAACAACGAGCGCGTCCGGACGGCTGCGTATGAATCGCTCCTGCGGGCAGGCGAAACCTCCCGCGTCAAACGCGTCGTGGTGGGGGATGACTTCATCCTGGACCTCGTCGAATCCGGCGGGCGATACGCCATTTACGCCACGCAGACCCAGCGGCCGAAAATTGTGGTCTTCGGGCGAGACCTGTCCCTGCGACGCGATGTGTTCTATCGCAGCCCGGACGAGATGGTCACCGTCAGCTCCTGCAAGGACGAAAAAACCCGCAAACCCCGCGTGATGGTCTACCGCCGCGTCCCGCGAGGGGACATGCTCAGCGAGTCGCTCTACCTGGACTTCGACGTAGCCGACCTGATCGAAACCCTTGGTCGACGCACCGACCCCGACACCCGGGGAAACGTCCACGGCCTGGGGCTCACCTACGGGGAGGTCCTGGCGACGCTGCACGGGCTCTGCGAGCGGGGACACATCCCCGCCAAGTTCATCCTCCAGCGATCGGTCGGTCTGCAAAACGACGAAGACTCGACCCGCCCGGATATCGCCCGCCCGGACATGCCCGAAGGCTGAGTCGCCCCCAGCAGTTACGCGCCCCCACCACGACGTCCAGGGTGGATGGGGCAAGGGAGCCTTTTCGGGCTCGATCAATATCTATTGGGGGCTTGACCTGCAGGACCTACTACAGGTAGTGTATCTGTAGATCTCATTAAGGAATTCATGCGCCCATGAAACTCGCCAAACTGATCGTATCGGGGTTCAAGAGCTTCGCCGACCGGACGGAGTTCGAGTTCGATGACGGTATCAGCTGCATCGTCGGGCCCAACGGTTGTGGCAAGAGCAACGTCGTCGACGCGGTCAAGTGGGTTCTTGGCGAGCAGTCCGCCAAGTCGCTGCGTGGCTCGGAGATGATGGACGTGCTGTTCAACGGTTCGTCGCAGCGGCGATCGGCCGGGTCGGCCGAGGTCACGCTCGTGTTCGAGAACGGCGATGGCGTGCTCCAGCCTCCCGAGGCGGTGAAGAAGGACGACAGCGGCAAAAAGGACAACATCGTCTCGATCACGCGTCGCCTCTACCGCAGCGGCCAGAGCGAGTATCTCATCAATAAGGTCCCCGCAAGGTTGAAGGACATCCGCGAGATGTTCTTCGATACGGGCGTGGGCAACAACGCCTACGGCGTCATCGAGCAGGGGCAGGTGGAGGGGTTCCTCCAGGCGTCGCACGAGGAACGCCGGAAGATTTTCGACGAAGCCGCCGGGATCAGCAAATACAAGGCCCGCAAGAAGGAAGCCCTGCGCAAGCTCGACCGCGTCGAGCAGAACCTCCTCCGCGTGACCGACGTATTGGCCGAAGTCGAAAAACGCCTGCGGTCCATCAAGTACCAGGCCGGCAAGGCCCGCAACTACCAGACCTACTCCGAGCGCCTCGCCGAGCTGCGCTCGCTGCATTCGCTGGCGAAATACCACACCCAGACCCGCCAGCGGCACGCCCTGCAGGAGAAGCTCGATGCCGCCCACGACCGGGCCTCGGGCATCAACGCAAAGATCAACAAGCTCGAATCCACGCGAAGCTCCACCGAAGTCGAAGCCGTCGACCTCGAACGCACCGCGCGACAGCTTCAGGGCGAGGTGGCCACCATCGGCGGGCAGATCACATCCGCCCAGCAGCGTTCGGACATGCTCACCGCGCGGGTCAAGGAACTCGGCGACCAGATCGTGCAGCTCTCGCGACGTGGTGAGGAACTCGAAGCGAAGATCGAACAGGTCGACTCGCAGATTGAGACCCGCGGGGAGGAGCTCGCCCGGAGCGAAGCCCAGGCCGAGCAGCTCGCCGCGCAGTACGAGCAGAAGGTCTCCGAGCTTCGCGAGCAGGAGTTGGCCATCGGCAAGCTGACCGCCGACCTGGAGGACCGCAAAGCCGGCACGATCGACCTGATGCGCCAGGTTTCGCAGTTGAACAATCAGGCCCAGGCCGCCGAGATCCGCCGGGAAAACCTTGCTGCCCAGAAGCAACGCCTCTGGGAGCGTCGCGAGCAGATCGACGAATCGCTCTCCCACCTTGCTGCCGACCGCGTCGAGACCGAGAGCAAACTCACCGACGCCCGCCGGCGTCTCAGCGACGCCAACGAGCAGCTCACCGCTGCCCGCGAACGGTCGCAGCAGCTGGTGACCGACGAGCACGAGCTCCAGTCGCAACTGAGCGAAGCGCGGGAAACCCGCAGCGCCGCGATCAGCCGAATCAACGCCCTGGAAGAGATGCAGAAACGCATGGAGGGCGTCGCCGCCGGGGTGCGAAAGGTGATGAAGGCCCGCCAGGAGGGCAAGCTCACGCAGATTCGCGGCATGCTGGGCGAGACGGTCACTGCCGACGCCGACCGGGCCGCCTGGGTGGAAGCGGCGCTGGCCGGGGCCGACCAGACGCTCCTGCTGGATCGCCTCAGCGACCTGCACGCCTGCCACGACGAGCTCAACGAGGTGCTGGGCGACGGCGGGGCGGTCGAGTTGCTCTGCCTGGATCGCACCAGCGCCGATCGACCGGCCATTCCCGCTCACCCGGCTGTGCTGGGTTGCGTAGCCGACTGGGTCCGCGGAGACGATGACGTCGCCGCGGGCATCGCCTCGTTGCTGGGGCGCACGCTGGCGGTGAACACGCTGGCCGAGGCGGAGTCTGCAGCCGCCGACCTGCCGGGCGAGTGGCGGTTCGTGACGGGCAGGGGCGAGTTGCTCGAACCCGACGGCCGGGTGCGCATCGGCGCCGCCAGCCGAGGGACGGGCATGATCTCGCGGCGGACCGAACTGGCCGAGCTGGAAACCGCCCGGGGCAAACTGGACGCGGCCATCGAATCGCTCCAGGATCGCTGCCAGGCGACCCGAAGCCGGCGGGAAGAATCCGAGGAAGCCCAGCAGACCCTGCGGAACACGATCTACCAGGCGAACACCGAACGCGTCGAGCACGAGAGCCACCTCTCCGGGCTGACCGATCAGATCGACAGGCTCCAGCGGGAAGCGCCGCTGGTGACCGGCGAGATCGAAGGGCTCGACGAGGACATCGCCACCGCAGCCGATGCGCAGAAAGAAGCCCTCGCCAAGGCGGCCAGGCTGGAAGCCGACAGTGCCCGCCGGCAGGAGGAGATCGACGAGCTCACCGAGACCATCGCCTCCCACCGCCGGACGCTCGAAGGGATGGCCGAGGCGATGACGGACCTGAAAGTCTCGCTGGCGCAGGCCCGCGAGAAGCAGGTTTCCGCGCGGGAGGCCGTCGCCTCGCTCCAACGGCAGCGCGACCAGATGAGCGAGGACCTCACCACCGCCCGCGACGAGGTGGAACTCTCCCGCCGGCGGCGCACCGATGCCGAGCAGGCGATCACCACCGCCGGCGAGGAAGTCGACGCGCTGTACGAGAAGCAGACCGCCCTGCAGCAGGAACTCGAAGACGTCGAGGAGTCCCGCAAGGGGCTTTCCGAGAAGCTCGACGAGATCCGCCGCGAGCTGCAGACCAACCGCAAAGCCCACGACGAGGCGGGCGAGTCCCTCTCGGGCATCAAGGTGCAGCTCAACGAGGCCGACGTCCGCATCGAGACGCTGATGTCCCGGGCGTCGGAAGAGCTGGGCATGGATCTGGTGGAGCTCTATGAAAGCTACGAGCACGACACCGAGCGCGACTGGGACGCCGTCGAAGCGGAGATCAACGACCTCCGCACCAAGATCAGCCGACTGGGCAACGTGAACCTCGACGCGATCACCGAGCAGGAAGAACTCGAGAAACGCCGCGAGTTCCTCGCCCAGCAGATCGAGGACATCACCCACTCGCGCGACCAGCTCGACGAGCTCATCCGCCGCATCAACAAGGATAGCAAGGAACTGTTCCTGCAGACCTTCGCCGATGTGCGGGAGAACTTCCAGACGCTCTTCCGCAAGCTCTTCGGGGGGGGCAGGGCCGACGTGATCCTGCTGGACCCCGAGGACGTGCTCGAATGCGGTATCGAGATCGTCGCCCGCCCTCCGGGCAAGGAACTGCGAAGCCTTTCGCTGCTGTCCGGCGGCGAGAAGACCATGACCGCCCTGTCGCTGCTGTTCAGCATCTTCAAATCGCGTCCGAGCCCGTTCTGCCTGCTGGACGAGGTGGACGCCGCCCTGGACGAAGCCAACACCGAACGATTCAGCAGACTGGTCAAGGAGTTCGTCGAGCTCAGCCAGTTCATCGTCATCACGCACGCCAAGCGCACGATGGCCGCCGCCGACGTGCTCTACGGGGTGACGATGGAAGAGGCCGGCGTCTCCAAACGGATCAGCGTCCGGTTCGAGGAAGTCGCCGCCGGTGAGCACGAAGAGCTCGAAACCGCCGGGGCATCCTGACCGAACGGCCGAGAACCGCACTGCCACAGAGGGTCGCTCATCGTGGGCGGCCCTCTTTTATGCGCCCCCAGCGTACTTGCCCCCGGAGCGCCCTGCCGGAAAACTACACCTCCAGCGAGCGGTATTCCTTGTCGGCAGCCTCCATGTAGAGCACTTCTTTGATGTGCACGCGGATCAGGACGTAATCCTCGGCGTCGGCCGATTCCCAGTACTGCTGGAGCTGGGGGACCTCGTCCCAGACGTACTGGCGGGTCTTGTCGTCATCGACCCGCCGGGCCTCTCCGCGAATGCGGACGTGGTCCCAGTCCGGGCCCATGTAGCACAATTCGACCTTCGGATTCGCGAGAATCTGCTGCATCTTGTCCGAGGAGCCCGACGTGGCAAACAGCAGCGACGCCTCCTCCACGATGGCTGTGGCCATCGGGCGAACGCGAGGCGAGTCGCCCTCGACGGTCGCCATATAGCACGTCACCTTCTTGTCCACGAATCGCTGAATGGCTTGCATACCCGTCATGGTGGGACTCCTTCCTGTCGCTGCCCCGGCGGCCAATTCACGCGCGGCCGAGATATTCACCGGTGCGCGTGTCCACGCGGATGGTCTCGCCCCTCTCGATGAACGGCGGGACCTTCACCTTCGCCCCGCCTTCGGCGACCGCGTCCTTGAGCTGATTGGTGGCGGTGGCGCCCTTGACGTTGGGCGGGCACTCCACCAGCTCGACCTCCACGTGGGCGGGCAGCTCGACATCCAGCGGCTGCCCCTGCACGTACGCGATCTGGCAGACAATGTTCGGCTGCAGGTAGACCGACAGCTCGCCGATCAGATCCTGCGGGATGTTCACCTGCTCGTAGCTTTCGGGGTCCATGAACACGTGGCTGGACCCGTCGGAGTAGAGATACTCCATGTCGCGGCGATCGACGTGAACCGGCTCGAAGAGATCCTCGTTGCGGAACCGCTCACGGACGAGCTGGCCGGTCTCGAAATTCTTCAGCTGGATCTGGTGGTAGCTTCTGCCTTTGCCTTTGACCACCTTCTCGTTGTCGGCGCACACCCAGATTCCGTCTTTGAACTCGACGGCCTGGCCTCGTTTCAGATCACACGCCCTGACTGACATATCGCTTCATCTCCCTTAAGGGGTTCGGGTTCGAGTCACAGGCCGGGCATTTTACCACAAACGCCCCGATTGGCAAGGGTGATCGCCGCCCCCGAACGGGGCAACTGTTGTTACAGCTCGCAGGCGACACCGGTTTCCTCAGCCGACTGGTGCAGAGCTTTCAGAACCCAGTCTTCCACATCCAACCCTTCCTTGCGGGCGCGGGCGATGTTCTCCACCGAGTGCTCCCCGGGCAGGCGGATGTCTCCGTAGCCGGCCATGGGGCGCGAACTCTTCATGTAGGTCACGAACCGCTGCATCTCCTGGCGGAAGTGTTCCCTGCCGGCGAAGGAGTCCGGGTCGATCACCAGCAGGTTGATCGCCTGCTGGGCGGGGCGATCCGGGTCGTGGGCATAGCCGCCGGCGAGGATGCTCATCGCCTCGCACCACAGGCTCAGCGTATAGCCCTTGTAGCCGAAGTTCGGCCCGCCGGCGTGGAACATCGTTCCGCCGCGATCCATCGTATGCGGATCGTCGGACAATTCGCCCTCGTCGGTGATGAAGATCGGCTCGGGCGCCATTTCATCGGCCAACTTCATCATGCGGACCTTGCCCATCGAGCAGGACGAGGTGGACCAGTCGGCCACCATGGGCGACGGGTCGTGGGGGATGGCGAAGGCCGCCGGATTCGTGGAGAACCGCCCGTCGATCCCGCCAAAGGGCGGGCAGTCCTCGCAGGAGGAGTGCTCGACCCACGCCTGGGCGAGAAATCCGTCCTGCGCCAGATCGATCAGGTACGGGCCCAGTGCGGCGCACCAGCTGACGTCTTTCATCGCCACCATGCACACGCCGTGGTCTCGCGCGCCGCGTCGGGCGTGGAACTTCGCCAGCCGCATCGTCAGTTGGGCGAACCCGTCCCTGCCGTCGATGCAGACAGCCGACCCGGTGTTCCGCACCACGATGGGATTGGCGGAGATGTCCACCGTCTTGCCGATGGCGCGGACGAAATAGTTCAGCACGCACAGGCCGTGGGTGGGCGCACCGAAGGCGTGCGACGTCACCGCCAGGTCGGCCAGGTAGTGGGCGTCGTCATCCCGGACGCCCTTGGCCTTGAGCAGGTTGGCTCCGAACGTCACCAGCTTATCCCATGGAATGGTGGGCATCGATTGCTCCTCGTGGTGTTTGCCTCCGGGCGAGGGCTTTGGTCAGACCATCGGCGTGCCGCGCTTGGCCAGTTGCACTGCCAACCCCCACGGATCGCGAAGCATGAACAGGTGATCGCCGTCGTCGGTGGGTCCGACCTCCTCCACGAGCGTCGCCCCGGCGGCGAGCAGGCGGTCGGCATCGACGGCCGGGTCCTCGGAGACCATCGCCAGGTGCAGCACCAGCGGGTGCTGCCGGGCATAGTCGGGCACCTCAGCGGCGGGGTTGTTGTAGATCTCCAGCATGACCCCGCCGGACCCGTCGGCAATGAAACGCACGGGCACGGGCGCGTCGGCGGATCGTTTGACGGTGAACCCCAGGTGCTCGCAGTACCAGTCCGCAACGGCGGCAGGGTCGGCCACCTGCCAGGCAACGTGTTCGATTTTCACAGGACTTCTCCTTTCGTGTGGAGAGCGTACCGGCGACGGCGGCGACCTTCAAGAATTGCCCGTCCGCTCAGGCCATGATAGACTTCGTCCAGGCGGCCGGACGGATCGACCGGCCGATCTACGACATCCAACCCAAGGCAAAGCGATGACCTGGACGATAGACGACGCATCCCTCCCCTTCGACCACCCGGACTTCCTCTCGACGATTTTCACCGTGGGCAACGGGGCCACCTGCACGCGCGGCACGGCGAGCGACGACGACGTATCCGCCTTTCGCGGCGTGTACCTCTCGGGGCTGTACACCCGGGCCGGGTACGGACTGATGTACTTCCTGGCCGGGCCATATTGGCCGATGCTGGCCGTGCGGATGGACGACGAGAAACTCCCCGCCGCCGGCGTCTCGCGATCGCTGGACATGCGGGCCGGGCTGCTCACGACGACCGCTGTCTACCAGCACAACGGCGCAAAGCTCCGCGTGAGCGAGGAACGGTTCGCCGCCCTGCACGACCCGACGCTCATGATGCAGCGGGTTACGGTGAATGTGGACCATGCACCCGGGGAGATCCATCTGGCGATGGGACTCGACGGGGACGTGCGAAACCACCGCGCGAAATACTTCCAGCCCGGGCAGATGCCCAACAGCGACGAGCATGGCCTGAAGCTTTCGCGCGTCGATTCGCTCAGCGCCGACGAAACGGGCATGCACGTGACGCTCCTGTCGCCGCAGACGCAGAAGCGCGTCGCGTCGGCCGCCGCCGTCCGGCAGAGTGGCGGGGCGCGCTGTCCCGTCCAGCCGCGAACGACCGAGTCGGCCGCCGAGACTGTTTTCACCATCCCCCCGGGTGCTCAAGACCAATCGCTTGTGTTCACCAAGGCCTGCCGACTGGTCGGCGACGTGGAAGAAGGCATCGTCGAGCGAACCTTCGCTCCCCGGGAGCTCATCGGCGAGTTGGGTCGGGTCCGTTGGGAGGACGCCCTGGCGGATCATCGCGCCGCATGGGATGCGTTCTGGGAACGGGCCGACGTCGAGATCGTCGGCGACCAGACCGCCCAGCGGGCCGTCCGTTACGCCCTGTTCGCCACGCGCATCGCCGCCCCGCAGGACCAGGGTCGAAGCTCGCTGGGCGCGAAGAACCTCACCGGAGACTGGTACCGCGGCGCGGTGTTCTGGGACATGGAACTGTTTCAGCTGCCGCTGCTGGCAGCGGTCCAGCCGGAGCTCAGCGAGAACCACGTGCTCTACCGTCATCGCCGCCTGCCGGCGGCCCGGACGCTGGCGACCCAGGATGGCTACGACGGGGCACGCTTCCCCTGGCAGTCCTACGCGACCGGGCTGGAAGAGCCCCCCTGCATCGGCGGGTTCCTCTATCAGCAGGTACACCTCAACGCGGATATCGCCTGGGGCGTGCTGCACCACTGGGACCTCACCGGCGACCGGGCGATCATGCTCAACGCCGGACTCGAGGTGCTCATCGAGGTCAGCCGATACTGGCGAACCCGGGCCCAGCGCAGCCCGGACGGGATGTGGCACATCCGCCACGTGTGCGGCCCCGACGAGGTGCACAAGGACGTGGACGACAACGCCTGGACCAACCGCATGGTCAAGGAAGTGCTCCGTCGCACGGTAGCCGTCCTCGACGTGCTGCGCGAGGAAAACGCGTCGGCCGTCACGGCGCTTCTGGAAGAACTGAACGTCTCCGGCGAGGAGGTCACCGCCTGGGGACAGATCGCCGACCACATGTACTTTCCCACGCTACCGGGCAGGCAGGTGCTGGCCCAGTTCGAGGAGTTCGAGAACTGCGCCGAACCCAGCTACGCCGCCCGCAGGGAGGCACCCGGATCCGACAAGACCAACAAGCAGGCCGACACGCTGCTGCTGTTCCAGACGCTCTCGTCGACGTTCTGGGACGACGACCTGCAGCGCCATTACGACCAGTACGCCCCGCTGTGTACGCAGACCTCGTCGCTGTCGATGTGTACGCACGCGCTGTTGGCCGCCCGGCTGGGACGAAAGCGCGACGCCCGGAAATTCTTCGACGCCGCCGCCGGCGTGGACCTGGCCGACTCGTACGCCAACACGCGCCACGGAATCCACGGCGCCGGCCAGGGGGGTATCTGGCTGGCGGTGGTGCAGGGGTTTGGAGGCCTGGAGACCCAGCCCTCCACCGCAGCCGAGCCGTCGGGACTGCGCATCGACCCGAATCTGCCCGAGCAGTGGGAACGCCTGGCCTATCGCTTCACGTGGCGCGGGACACGCATCAAGGTGTCCATCTCGTCCGATTCGCTTACGATGGAGAACCTCGGAACCGAGCGGGCTGCCCCCATCCGCGTAGGCAATGAGATGGTCGAGCCGGCAGCGGGCGAAACAAAGCAGCTGCCCTGCCAACGCCACTGGGACGATCCGCAGATGGAGGCGGTCATCTTCGATCTCGACGGCGTGCTGGTGAAAACCGACCACTTCCACTACCAGGCGTGGAAGGCGTTGGCCGACGAGCTGGGGCTGGACTTCGACGAGGAGGTCAACCATAAGCTGCGGGGCGTTTCGCGGCAGGAGAGTCTGCGGATCATCTACCGCCACAACGACGCCGAACCGCCCGATGAGGGCACCTTCACCGCCCAGTGCACGCGGAAGAACGAGCAGTACAAGACGCTCATCGAGGGAATGACCGCCGACGACGTCCTGCCCGGGGCGGTCGAGCTGCTCACCGAGCTGCGCGACGCGGGGGTGAAAATCGCCCTCGCCTCCGCCAGCCGAAACGCCGCCAAGGTGCTCCAGCGCACGGGGCTGGGAGCGTATTTCGACGCCATCTCCGACGGGACGTGCGTGACGAAGTCCAAGCCCTCCCCGCAGGGGTTCACGGTGGCTGCCCAGCGCTGCGGCGTGCTGCCCTGGAACTGCGTGGGCGTGGAAGACGCCGCCGCCGGGGTGGAAGCAATCGCCAGAGCGGGCATGGTGTCGGTGGGCGTCGGCACATCGGCCCGGGAGGCCGACGTGTGCGTCGACGACGTCGGCGAGCTGTCGCTCGAAGCGCTCCGGGACGCCTTCGCCTCCCACGACAACCCGGTGAACCCGTACATGGAAACGAACCTCGCCAAGGTCCGCAGCGAAGAATCCTGACCGCTGGGTGCGATGACGAAGATGGTGATTTCCCTCCCGACGGGCCTATAATTCATTGTCGCGGGGCATGCTGCGCCGCCGGACGCACGGAAAGGGAGAGACATGTTCCGAATCATTCGCAAAGTCGGCAAGTTCATTCGCGGGGGCGGCGGGCCGATCCAGATGATCCTCGCGTGCATGCTGGGCATGATGGCGGGGATGGCCCCGGGGGTCAACCTCACCATCGTGGCGTTGGTCACGCTCATTCTCGTGCTGAACGTCCCGCTGGGCGTGTCCATTCTCACCTTCGCGCTGGGGCGGGTGCTGGCGATTCTGCTGGCCCCTTGGACGTTCGAGCTGGCGTACTATCTCATCCATCACGCCGGGCTGGAGGGGTTCATCCGCTGGGCCGGCGACACGCCCGTGATCGCCCTGCTGGACCTGCAGTTTTACTGTCTCTTCGGCGGGCTGATCGTCGGGGCGGTGATCGGAGCCCTCCTCGGAGTGCTGCTGGGGCGGTTCATCCTGCGTGTGCGCAAAATGCTCGCCTCGGCCGGCGACGCCAACGAGGTTTTCCGCAAACTCTCGGACAACGTCGTCACTCACCTGCTGCTGTGGGTGCTCTTCGGCAAGCAGAAGAAGACGATGAAGGAAATGCTCGAGGGACGCGACCGCATCATCCGCCCGGCCGGTTTGATTGTCGTAGTGGTGTTCCTGGGGCTCACCGTCGGAGGGTCGGTGCTGGGGGTGGACTACTTCCTCGCCGGCTCGCTGGCCGACGCGATCGGTCAGGTCAACGGCGCGGAAGTCAATATCGCCGAGGCAGACCTCTCCCTCACCCAGGGACGCCTTCGGCTGGGGGGACTGGAAGTGACCGACCCGGGCAAACCCACCCACAACATGGTCCAGGCGGAGACCATCGTCTCGGACGTGAGCATCTCGGGATTGCTGGCCAAACGGTTCATCGTCGACGAGATCGTCATCTCGGCCTTGGCGTCGGACGCCAAGCGCGACAGCCCGGGGACGGTCTATCAGCCTCCCGAACCCCCGCCGGCCGACCCGAACGTCACCTGGCCTGGCGACATCCTCTGGGATTACTTCGAGAACCCCGAGAAGTACCACAAGTACATAGAGTATCTCGAACGTCTCCAGGAATACCTTGAAAAGCAGCAACAGGTCGAGGAGGAGGAGGTCGACAAGGACTGGCTGGAGAAGGTCGCCAAGGCCCGTGGCTATTTTGCCCTCTCGGCCAGGAGCGTGCTGACCCGGCACCCGCCGGTGGTCATCCGGAGAATCGAGATCAACAAAATCCGCATCGGCAAGGGAAAGCAGCTCTATCGCCTCGAAGCCGACGAGGTCTCCTCGCACCCGGTGCTGAACCCCGAACAGATGAAGGTCCGCTTCGGCGACCTGCGGATCGACGGAGACAACGTCGCGTTCGGCAAGAACCGCTGGGTCGAGGTGAACTTCGGGTTCCACACAGCCGAGCAGTTCCACCATCACGACATCCGCGTTGCCGACATTGAAGTGGGCCGCGACGTGAAGCTCTCCAAGAAGGTCCCGCTGAACATCCGGCTCGGCAAGGCCCACCTGGTCTCCCAAGGTCGATTCAACTACCAGAAGTGGGACTCCGGTGCCGCAATCAAGATGGAGATCATCGACGGCAGCGCCCGCGAGGGGCAGGGCATGCTCGGGCTGGCTGCCGACGACACGAGAAAGATCGCCTCCGCCCTGACGGACATCAACCTCGCGGTGGGCATCACCGGTCCGCTGGCCCGGCCCCGCGTGGTGGTCGACCCGAAACAGACGCTCAACGGCATTGCCGAGTCGCTCTCGAAGATCGGGGAAACCGCCCTGGCCGGCGCCGCCTCCGACGCGATGAAGCGCGTGGGATCCGGCGTGGGGGATATCGGGGCGGGCATGCTCAAAGGTGGCGGAAACCTCCTCAAGAGCGTGGAGAACCTCGCTTCCGGCGACGCCAACGCCGCCGGCGGCTCACTCGCCGAAGGCGCCGACGACCTGCTTAAGGGTCTCGGCGACGCCATCACCGAGGACCCCAACGAGGGCGGGTTGCTGGATAAACTGCTGAAAGACCGCTCCCCCAAAGACGCCAACGCCTCTGCCGACGATAAGAAAGACGCCAACAAGCCCAAGGGACTGCTGGACGAAATCTTCGGCGGGTAACGCTGCCTACGCGCGGGAACGCCGCACCCGGCGAACGCGATAGGTGCGCACGGTCCGCCGGCTGCCGCCCCAATGGCCGATATCCACGATGGCAGCGACAATCACCAGCACCAGCCAACCGCCGCTGACGTTGCCGGCGTTGTTGAGCATAGCCGCCATGTACGCCAGCGTGGTGTAGGGCATGAAAAAGAACCCCAGCAACGGCCAGAGGATCGTGTGATACGCCTGGCTGAACCAGTTGGTCAGCAGCACGATGAACACCATGACCACCCGCGGAACAACCAACGCCAGCAACGTCAGAATGCAGCCCATGGACAATCCTTTCCATTCGCCCGATGCGTCGGGACCGGCGAACGGTTTATGGTAGTGGTACCCAAGCCGACAGCGCGGAGTTTCGCCCGTGAGAACCCGCGCCGATGACGTATCATACACGGCGGGACAGGCCCGTCACCACCCGAACAGGACAGCCATGCGAATCCGAACCCTTATCGCAGTATGCTTCCTCGCAGCCGCCGGGCCGCTGTCGGCGGACGACGCAAACGTCCCGGCAGGATCCCGCACCGTCCCGCTTGGCGAGCATCCCTACGCGATCCGCGCATCGAACGAGTTGGCCGACGCAAACGACCTCGCCGGCGACCCCAACGTCCTGCTGGCCCTGCGCGACGCCGACGCCGACCTGACGGTCCGGATCTACTCGCCCCCCGCTGACCCGCGCGCCACCGTGCTCAGCGTCGCCAAGTGGTACGACGCCCACCTGGCCAACCGCCTGCCGGACGCCCGAAAGACGCACGCCAACTGGTTGACCATCGAGGAGACCAACGCCCTCTACCGCCAGGCGCGGGCGAAGGTCGACGGAGCGAAACGCCAGGTCCACGCGATGCTGTTCGCCGACGACGAGGTGCAGTTCGTCATCGAGGCGATTGTCCCGCCGGCCGCCGGCGACCGAGCCCAGCGCATACTGCTGAGCCTCCATCGTCTCTCCGAGACCAGCCCCCAGTGGGTCTCCATCGGCAAAACAGGCTATCGCTTCGCGCCGCCGACCGCCTGGACACCGGGCAAAACGCCCTCCGGCGGATTGCGGTACAAAGCGCCGGGCGGCAAAGTGGTGCTGGACGTCAATACCGTGAAATCAGGGGGCGCGCGCGACCCGAACAAGCTGGTCGAACTGCTGGCTGCGGCATTCGGCAAGGAGATGGACAAAGCCGACGGACACTGGACCCTTGCCGCCCGCCAGGAGCTGGACCGCCCCGCCCTCCAGGGGCGGCTGCAGTACTTCCTGGGTCGGCCGGACGACGTGCCCTCCGACCTGCTGGTGCTTCACGCAGTCGGTGGCAAACACCTCTTCACGCTGACGGCCGCCCTTCCCGCCGGCGTACGGAAACAGTACGCCAAGGAGCTGGTCGCCGCCATGATGAGCCTTCGGGCCGGGACGCCGCCGTCGCAGACGGAGTACCGCCCGATGACGGTGCGACGGGCCGGTCTGCGGATGCAGATCCCCGAGGGCTGGTCCACCGACGATGCGGGGGCCGTGGTCAAAGCCATCGCCCCGAAAGACTCACCCGCCGCCGGCACGGTCCTGACGGTGCAGGTTCAACCCCGGTCGGCCGAGCAGGCCAAAGACCTCGCTTCGGCGGTGGACGTATTCCGTCGGCAGATGAAGAAAGCCGACGGGAAGATCCTCGCCGATACCGGCGCGAAGGCGGCCGGCCTCAAGGCGCATCTGTTCGAGGCGGTCACGCGGATCGACGGAAAGGCCTATCGCACCAACTACCTGTATCTCGAGCGCGACCGGACGCTCTGCCTGGTGTCCTACTTCACGCCGGAGGGCAAATACACCGCCACTCGCCCGCACTTTGTGAAGGCACTGCGGACGCTGCAGTCCTTCCAGGCGACCCAGCCGCCGAATGAGACGGACAAGGACGCAGAGTAAGCGCCGAGTGCACCCAAGCTGGGTTCGGATCCGGAGCAGTTTTGCCGGTCCTGCAGACGTCTCCACACACCTGCGCTGACCATGCCGTTCGCGCCACCGTTGCTGCAGTGGGGGGGGGTTCCTGCTGCCGGGCGGCCGACTTATTCCCAGGGGAACTTCTGGCCGGTGAGTCGCTTGTAGGCGTCGATGTACTTCTCGCGCGTTTTCTGGACGATCTCTGCCGGCAGGACCGGACCCGGAGGCGTGCGGTCGAAGTCGATCTCGTCGAGGTAGTCCCGCACAAACTGCTTATCGAAGCTGGGCTGGTTCTTTCCGGGCTTGTAGGTGTCCGCCGGCCAGAACCGTGAAGAATCCGGCGTGAGGACCTCGTCGATGAGCATGAGCGTCCCGTCGGCATCGTGGCCGAACTCGAACTTCGTGTCCGCCAGGATGATGCCCTTCTCGTTGGCGTACTCCCTGCCGCGGGTGTAGAGCTCGATGGATGCGTCGCGCAGGCGTTTCATGATGTCTTCGCCGGCGATGTCGCACGCCTGTTCGAAGGAGATGTTCTCGTCGTGTCCGTCCTCGGCCTTGGTGGCGGGCGTGAAGATCGGCTCGGGCAGTTGGCTACCCTTCTTGAGGCCCTTGGGAAGCTCGACGCCGCAGACGGTGCCGCTCTTTTTGTACTCGCGGAAGCCCGATCCGGCGAGGTACCCGCGCACCACGCACTCGATCATCACCGGCTGGGCCTTCTTGCAGAGCATGAAGCGTCCGTCGACTTCCTCGCTGCGCAGGTCATCGGGGAGGTCCTTCATCGCCCCGGAAATCACGTGGTTGGGGATCACGTCCTTCAGCAGGTCGAACCAGAAAAGGCTGATCTGCGTGAGCACGCGCCCGCGATCGGGGATTCCGTTGGGCATGACCACGTCGTAGGCACTGACGCGGTCGGTCGCGACGATCAGGAGTTGCTCGGGCAGCTCGTAGATGTCACGCACCTTGCCCGACTTCTTGGGGTAATTACCGATCGATGTTGTCAACAACGCTGTGCTTTTCATAGGTGCCTCTTGTACCCGCTTCCGCGGTCTCTCGTCAAGACTCACTGGGTGACCAAATTCCGCACCGCCACGTAGGCAAACAGCACGGCCAACTGCGTCAGGAGATTGCCCGCCAACAGGCCCCGGCGCGTCAGTCCGCCCTCGGCCCGGCAGGACACCAGCCCGCTGACCACCCCGGCGACCACGCCCACAACCGATACCGCCAACTGCCACCAGGGCAGGTAGCTGAGCTGCTGAATGGTAGCCGCCATCAGGACGGCCATCACGCCGGCCGACGCGAACGGCCCGCAGCCCCGGGCCAGCGCCGCCACCGCCGTCTTCTCGTTGCGGGCGGGTCGACAGAACTGCACCGTCGCCAGCATGCTCCAGGCCCCCCACAAAGGCAGCAGAGGCAGGATGCGATAGATCTTCGCCGGGTGCGGGGCGAACCAACCCAGCTGCGCGGGCCAATGGCCGCCCCACCAGTAGAAGTCCGGCTCGATCACGGCGATGCCCAGCGAAAACGCAAGCACGCACGCCGACGCCACAGCCGATCGGCCCGCCACATCACCCCCCGCCACCAGACGGGCGACCGCACCCACCGCACGACGGTACACGAAGGCGACCATCGCCACGCCCACCGCCAGCCCGGGAAGCAGCAGCACGCCGCTCGTCTCGCCCAGGAGCTTCCAGGCGGCTCCGTGAATGAGCGAAAGACCCACGCCCAGGCACAGCGAGACAATCAGCAGGCTGACCCACCCCCGCGAAAACCGTTCAGCCGGCTCGGCAGAGAGGTCGCGCGGCGACGCCCACAGCAGCATGCAGCCGCTGCGGCGCATCAACCATCGACCTGTCGCTGCTGCCATGCGCATCATCCTCGCCCCTTTCTATCCGCCCGATCAGCCCTTCGCGGCGCGGGCGTCGGCGACAATCTTCACGTACCGGGCCGCCAGATCGCGGATCTCGTCCATGTTGCCCGACGCCAAGGCCGACTTGGTCACCAGGGCCGAGCCCACCCCGAGCGTCCGGGCGCCGGCAGCGATCCAGTCGGCAGCGGTGTCCAGATCCACCCCGCCGGTGGGGGTGAGCTTCAGGTGCGGCATGGGCGCCAGGACGGCCTTGAAGTACTTCGGGCCGACCGACCCGCCGGGGAACACCTTCACGAGGTCGGCGCCGGCTTCGGTGGCGGCGAGGATCTCGGTGGGCGTGAACGCGCCGGGAACACAGGGCATCTCGGCGTTGTGGGCTGCCTGGATGACCTCCGGGACAAACACCGGCGAGACCACGTACTGGGCACCCGCGCCGATGGCGTCGTTGGCCATCCGGGCATTCAGCACGCTGCCCACGCCGATCAGGGCCTTCTCGCCGAGCGTGCGGCGACAATCGGCGATGACCTTCAACGCGTTGGGCGTGGTCATGGTGATTTCGATACAGTCCACCCCGCCATCGAGAAGGGCGTGGGCAACGTCGATGAGCTGTTCACTGCTCTGGGCCCGCACGACGGCGACAATTCCCTTATCGCACATCCGCGAGACGGTGGCTTGACGGTCGGGCATACGGCGGCTCCTTTACTTGAGGTTCGTCCGCAAAAGCCTATCCGAACCCGCCCCGGGTGACAACACCGGAAACCGTGAAGTGTCATTCCGCCCGCAGCAAGTTTCGGGCCCTACAGCGGCCTGGGCGGTTTGACTTGCTTAAGCATCGCCCCGGGATGGCCGATGGAGGGCTTGGAG
>JBKHCL010000166.1:0-4635 GCA_046541875.1 Phycisphaerae bacterium
CTTTCCGTGGCATGGGCCGTAGGGCCCGCAACTTGTTGCGGGCGGAACGACTTCGTGGCATGTGCTTTTAGCGTGTGCAAAGCTCACCGATAGCGTCGCATGGCGCGGTCGATATCGCGCTGCTGATCGCGTTTCTTGATGGTTTCGCGCTTGTCGTATGAGCGTTTGCCCTCGGCCACGCCGACTTCGCACTTGGCCCAACCCTTGTGGAAGCCGTAGGGCCCGCAACTTGTTGCGGGCGGAACGACTTCGTGGCATGTGCTTTTAGCGTGTGCAAAGCTCACCGATAGCGTCGCATGGCGCGGTCGATATCGCGCTGCTGATCGCGTTTCTTGATGGTTTCGCGCTTGTCGTATGAGCGTTTGCCCTCGGCCACGCCGACTTCGCACTTGGCCCAACCCTTGTGGAAGTACACCGCGAGGGGAACCAGCGTTTTGCCCTTCTGTCGGACCTGTGCTTCGAGCTCCCGCAGCTGACGCTTGTGCACCAGCAGCTTGCGTTTGCGGTTGGGGGAGTGTTGCATGCCCTCGGCCGCGTGAGAATACTGCCCGATCGTCGCGCCGATCAGCCACAACTCTCCGTTCTCGATGCGGGCGTAGGCTTCCTCGAGGTTCATCTCGCCGTTGCGGAGAGCTTTGACCTCCGTGCCCTGCAGTTCGAGTCCGCACTCGACCTTTTCGAGAATGAAGTACTCGTGAAAGGCCTTGCGGTTCTTGATCCGCGGCGGGCCGCCCTTCTTCTGCTGGTTTTTCTTCTTCTTGGCCATGGACTTACTCTATCGGCATCGACCGGCGGGGCGTGCAACCCCCGGCCGTCAGCCTCGCGTGAGGATCGCACAAAATCCGCCGTCGTGCCAGCGCGTCGCATCGTCGGCACCGGCCGGCGTGGTGGTGGTATGCTTCTGCAGGTGCAGTCCCGGGTCATGGCGGTCGGCGTGGCGGACGACCTGGCGGTTCTCCTCCGGCTCGATCGAACAGGTTGAATAGACCATCTTCCCGCCGGGCGCCAAAAACCGCCCTGCCATGGCGGCAAGGAACTTCTGGTCCTCGGCGAGTTGACGGAGGGACTTCTCATCGAAGTGCCACCTCGCCTCCGCACGCCGGGCCAGCACGCCGGTATTGGAGCAGGGCACATCGGCAAGGATGCAGTCGAAACTCTCCAGTTCCAGTCCGCCGGCCTGTTCGGTATGGAGCGTCTCGATGATGTCGATGCCCATCCGATCGGCGTTGTCGCGGATGCGGGAGAGTTTCTCCTCGTTGATGTCGCAGGCGATGATCCGCCCGGTGTTGTTCATGCGCTCGGCGATGTGGGTGGTCTTCGTACCCGGGGATGCACAGAGATCCAGGACGGTCATTCCGGGTTTGGGGTCGAGCGCTTCGACGACGGCCGTCGCGGTGGGGTCCTGGGGCTGAATGAGCCCCGCCTGGAAGACAGCCAACTCCGTGAGCGTGCGCGAATCGTCGAGAACCACGCTCAGGCCGTTCTCGTGAGGCCGGGACGCCACGCCCTGCTCGGCGAGCGATTCCAGCACCGTCGCCACGTCCGCCCGGAGCGAGTTGACCCGTGCGATCAGCGGTGCGCGGGTAATCGTATGCGCGCACCACGCCTGGGCGGTTTCCGCTGAGCCTGCCTGGGCAACCCAGCGATCGACCAGTTCGTCCGGCAGGGAATACGCCGACGACAGCCAGGCCCCGGGGAGCTTGGCCGGGTCGGGCATGACCGCCCGATCCAGCTTGACCCAGTGCGTCGCGTCGATCGGGACAGCCTCCGGCTGCATCGGACAGACGCCCTCCTGTGGCTGACCCATGGACCGCTGGATGGACCGCAGAACGCCATTGACCATGCCGCGCATCTTGGGTCTTCGGTATCGACCGACCTGGTTGACCGCCTCGTTGATTGCCGCGAAGGCCGGGATGCGGTCCAGAAGGATCAGCTGATACACCGCGAGGTCCAGGATGGTATCCACGGGCTTGGGCAGCTTCAGGTTGGGACGTTTGAGGAACTTCCGGATGATCGAGCGACAGGTTCGCAGCCGACGGGTCAGACCCAGCGCCAGCTCGCGTGCCAGGCCCCGATCGGCCGGCGAAAGCGATGCGCTCGCCAGCAGGCGGTCCAGATGGGCGGTCACGTGGCCGGTGGTGTCGGTGCAGGCAAGCAGCGCAACGTCACGGGCATTGTCAGGGGTGGGAGAAGTCACAGCAATCCATTCTATTCAAGAGACAGGAAGTGATCGCCCTGCTCGACACGATAGCCGTTGCAGAAGTCCTTCCAGTGCATCAGGCGCTTTCCGGCGGGTTTGAGCTCGCGAATCTCCAGCCGACCGCTGCCGGTGGCGACGTGCCCATCGGCGTCGACGGTTCCGGGGGCGAGCAGTTCGCCGGTCGTATCGTCCGACTCGACGACGGCCGCCCGCGCGATGACCACGCGGCGCTCCTTGCCGTTGCGCTCGTGGCGGAACACCGCCTGGGCACCCGGCCAGGGCCAACACCCATGGGCGAGGTTGCGAATGTCCCGGGCGGGCTTGCCCCAATCGACCCTGCCGTCGGCTTTGACCATGCGGCGGGCCTGGGTGACGTCGCCCTCCTCCTGCGGCGAAGGCGTCGCGCCTCCGGCGGAGAGCATCTTCAGCGTGCGAACCAACAGATCGGCCCCGATCTGCGAGAGGCGGGTTTCCAACTCGTCGGCAGTCTCTTGCGGATCGATTTCGACCGGGTGCTGCAGGTAAATCGGCCCGGCGTCCATGACCTTGACGATGCCCAGCGTGGTCACGCCGGTGATCTCGTAGCCGCGGATGATCGCCCAGTTGATGGGCGCCGCCCCGCGCAGTTCCGGCAGCAGCGAGGCGTGGAGGTTCACCGAGCCCTTCGGGGCCAGCTCCCGCAGCGTCTTGCCGATGAACTGCCCGAAGTCGATTACCACGAGGACGTCACACTGTGCGTCGACAATCGCCTGGACCGCCTGGGGCGCGTTGATATCGTCGGTCTCCAACACACGCAGATTGCGGGCGTAGGCTTCCTCGGCCACCATGGTGGGGCGCAGAGCGCCGCCCCGCCCAGCCGGTCTGGGCGGTTGAGACACGACCAGCGGAACGTCTACCCCCGCCGACAGCATCGCCGAGAGCGACGGAATGCCGAACCGCCCACTCCCACAGAAAACAACGCGCATGGATCTCCTCGTGTTCAGGTCAATCACGCCATTGTGGAGGAATCGCCGCCGGCGACAAGCGAAAAACGAGCGAAAGTGAGGATGAGATGATGCGCCGATGAGAAAACGGACGTCCCCCATACCCTGGGGGGTGCCCGGATCGCTACCGTTTGGAGAGCTTACGCCGCGTCGGGCGGAGGGTCGGTCTCGGCCGGCGCGAGCGGGGTGTCCTGCGGGTCGTCGCGGTGGGTGCGGAAGGTCCTCTGGAGTTCGTCGAGAGATCCCATGAACGCCTCGGCCACCGTCGGATCGAAGTGCTTGCCCTTTTCCTTGCTGATGATGCCCAAGGCCTTGTCCAGCGAGTAGGCTTCCTTGTAGCAGCGATTGGCCAGCAACGCGTCAAAGACGTCCACAATCGCTACGATCCGGGCATAGAGCGGAATGTCCTCACCCTCGATTCCGCGCGGATATCCCAGCCCGTCCCATCGCTCGTGGTGGCAATGGGCCACGTCGCGGGCCACACGAATGACGTCGGTCTGCGGATCGACGAATATCTTCGCGCCGATCAGCGTGTGGGTCTGCATCAGATCGCGTTCTTCGGGCGTCAACGGTCCGGGCTTGCGCAGGATCGAGTCGGGAATGCCGATCTTGCCGATATCGTGCATGGGGCTGGCGTACTGCAGGAGTTCGACCTGCGTTTTGGGCAGTCCCATCGCTCGGGCGAGTACCGCCGAACCGCCGGAAATGCGGCGGATATGGGCGGCCGTGTCGTCGTCTCGATACTCCGCCGCCACCGCCAGACGGATGATGGTGTCCAAGTGGGCGGTTTTGAGCTCCTCCTGCAACTGCATGTTGCGCACCGCCAGAGACGCCACCGACGCCAGCGCCTCGATCTTGGGCAATTCCTCAGCCGGGAACTTCAGGATATCGCCGGCGGGGCTTTGGTGGTTGATCAACTCCAGAACGCCGTGACACTCGCCGCCGGCCGACTGGAGCGGAACCGCCAGGACGCTGCAGGTGCGATAGCGCGTCCGTGCGTCGGCGGAAAGATCCACGTGAAACGGCGTTCCGTCCGGCAGGTCGCGGGCATCGGCGATGTTCATGAGCATGCCCGTGCGCGCCACGAAGGCCGTCAGACGCGTGTCGCGGATGGAGTGGGTTTCGTGCAACTCGCCCCGCTGGGCCGACTCGTCGCCGATGACGTCGTTCTGGGCGGCAATCAACCGCAACCGCTCGCCCTCGCGAACAAACAGTTTGCCGGCCTCGGCCCGCAAAAGCTTCCGGGCCTCCCGCAGCATGCGCAGAAGCATCCCCCGGTTGTCATCGCCGCTGTCCATGCCGACATTCAGCAGACTCCCGACGATGGCCTGCTCTTCTGTGGTGATATCGATCTGCACAGAACCCTCTCTTGGTGGACGTACTCGCCCAGCCCTTCCGTTGTCGGCAAGATTCCGGGGGGAGTTAAGCATCCTTTTCAGGCGAACGCAGACC
>JBKHCL010000010.1:0-53723 GCA_046541875.1 Phycisphaerae bacterium
CGGATCACACCCGTGAGGTCACTGGTTCGAGTCCAGTACGGCCCAATAGATGGTTGTTCAAGGGGTAATGAACGGTATCGCCAGGCTTCGCAGAGCTTCGCGAAGTTCCGTTAATTGCGGGGCTTGCGGATGACGTTGTGGCTGGCCTTTCGGATCGCCGCGAGTCTCCGCGACTCTTCGCGGCTGCGGACTGCACCGGATACTGCACCGCTCCAGCCGCTCGATTGGAGTGTTTTTCGGTAGTCTGCAGGTAATGCTTGGCCGCCACTGTTGAAGAGTCGCCGATCCAGTCGCAGCCGACGCGTCAGGCGGTGTCTTTGTTGCTCTCGGCCTTGGCGACGTGGTTGATCACGTCGATCACGCTGTCGGGGTTGACGGAGATCGTATCGATCCCAGCGGCGACAAGGAACTCGGCGAAGTCCGGGTGGTCGCTGGGCGCCTGCCCGCAGAGCCCGACGGGGCGGTCTTTCTGGTGGGCGCGTTCGATGAGCTGCCGGATCATGGTCTTGACGGCGGCGTTCCGTTCGTCGAAGAGCTCGGAGAGCATTTCGGCATCCCGGCCGACCCCGAGCACCAGTTGCGTCAGGTCGTTGGTGCCGATCGAGAAACCGTCGAAGATCTCCGCGAACTCCTCTGCGAGGATGACATTGGCGGGGATCTCGGCCATTACGTAGACCTCGAAGCCGCCTTCGCCCTGTTTCAGGCCGTTTTCGGCGAGGCAGTCGAGCACGCGTTGGCCCTCGTCGACGGTACGGCAGAAGGGAACCATGACGATGACATTGTCCAGCCCGATGGTCCGGCGGACGCGTCGGATGGCGGCACATTCCAGGGCGAACCCGTCGCGGTAGTGTTCGGAGTAGTATCGGCTGGCCCCGCGGAAGCCCAGCATCGGATTGGCCTCGCTGGGTTCGAAGGCGGTGCCCCCGATGAGGTCGGCGTATTCGTTCGTCTTGAAATCGCTCAGCCGCACGATGGCCTTGTCGGGGTAGCAGGAGGCGGCGATCCGCGCGATGCCCCACGCGAGATGGTCGATGAAGTATTCGCGCTTGTCGTCGTAGCCGGCAGTGAGTTGTTCGATCTGCTCGCGGGCGTCGTCATCTTCGAGCTGGTCGAGGCGGGTCAGGGCGAGGGGGTGAATCTTGATGACGTTGTTGATGACGAACTCCATGCGCGCCAGGCCGATTCCACGTGCCGGCAGGGCCCACCAGCGGAAGGCGGCGTCGGGGCTGGCGAGATTCATCAGCACGTCGGTCTCGGTGTCGGGGACGTCGTCGGCGTCGATCTCTTCGACGTCGAACTCGAGTTGACCGGCGTAGACCCTGCCTGTTTCGCCTTCGGCGCAGCTGACGGTGATCTCGCTGCCGTCGTCGATGGCGTCGGTGGCGTTGTTGGTTCCGATGACGGCAGGGACGCCGAGCTCCCGGCTGACGATGGCGGCGTGGCTGGTGCGTCCGCCCTGATCGGTCACCACGGCCGCGGCGCGTTTCATGACGGGCACCCAGTCCGGGTCGGTCATGTCGGTCACGAGGACGCCGCCGTCTTCGAAGCGGTCGGCCTGGTCGAGGTCGTTGAGCACGAAGGCCTTCCCGGCGGCAATCGCCTGCCCGATCGCCAGACCGTCGACGATGGTGTCGCCCTTTTCCCCCAGCGAGTAGGTTTTCAGCGTGGCGGCGGCCTTGTGCGACTGGACGGTCTCCGGGCGGGCCTGAACGATGAACAGCTCGCCGCTGTCGCCGTCGCGGGCCCATTCGATATCCATCGGCTGATCGTAATGGGTCTCGATGGCGACGGCCCATCGGGCCAGTTGCAGCGCGGCCTCGTCTTCCAGCACACGCTTGCGCTGCCGGTCGGCGGGGGTTTCTTCCTCCCGCGTTCCGCCGCTGTCATCCAGGACGATCTGTTTCTGCTTTCGGCCGACGCGGACGTCGATGATGGGCGTGAGTTCCTCCCGATCGAGCAGGGGCTTGAACACCCGGTATTCATCGGGGTTCACCTCGCCGGCGACGACGGCTTCGCCCAGGCCCCACGAGCCGTTGATGACCACGACGTCCGGGAAACCGGTCTCGGTGTCGATGGTGAACATCACTCCGGCGCTGCCCTGATCGGACCGCACCATTTTCTGCACGCCGGCCGACAGGGCGACCTGCATGTGGTCGAACCCCTGCTGCCGGCGGTAGCTGATCGCGCGATCGGTGAACAGCGACGCGTAGCAGTTGCGGACCGCCTCCAGCAGGGCGTCGGGGCCGGTGACGTTCAGAAACGTGTCCTGCTGCCCGGCAAAGCTGGCCTCTGGCAAGTCCTCAGCCGTGGCGCTGCTGCGGACGGCGACGTCGACCTCGTCGGTCTCGTACTGTCGGCCGAGCCTTGCGTAGGCATCGCGGATCGCCTCGGCGAGGTCGTCGGGGAACGCGCCGCCCCGGATCGCCTGGCGGATCGCCTCGCCCACCTCGGCGAGCTGGTCGCCGTCGTCCAACCCGTCCAGCTGCGAGCGGATGCGATCTTCCAGGTCGTTGTGGGAGACGAATGTGCGGTAGGCGTCGGCCGTCGTGACGAACCCGTCGGGGACGCGGACGCCCTCTTGGGCCAATTCCGAGAGCATCTCACCCAGCGAGGCGTTCTTGCCGCCCACGATGGGGGTGTCCTCGGAGTTGAGGTCCCTGAACCAGCGGATGTAGTCGGTCTGTGTGTCGGTGCTCATCGAGGTCGTCCTTCCGTAAAGGCTGAGACTGCCAGGCCGCCTCACCGCCGGAGCAAAGCCGCCTTCAGGGAAGTATATCGGCGCGACCCGACCGGAAGCGGAGAGGCCACCGGCAAGAGGCGAACGCGCGCAGAAAAACGGCCGTGGGGCAGATCTGCTCCCACGGCCGTGGAGGTCTGAGACCGGTCCAGCGAATGTTGGCGATGGTTACCGTCGCCGACGGATCGTCATCGCGCCCAGTCCGCCAAGGGTGAGGATGGCCATCGTCGCCGGTTCGGGGACGGTCTGCACGAGGCTGAGCTGATAGTCGCCTGCCGGCGAGCCGTCCAGCAGCAGTTCGATGGATTGCGTCATCGTCGGGTCGAAGCCGTCGGTTCCGTAGTCAATCTCATTGGCCGGGTCTGCGAAATCGGCCTCGGTGAACAGCAGCGTGAAGTTCGAGCCGGCCGAGAAGGACTTGGTGACCGCGACGATGCTGCCGTCGGTGTCGGTGAGCGTGATGGTCATGTCACCGGCGTGGTCGGCGTTGTCCACGGTGACTTCGATGGCATCTTCGTCATTGGGGATGATGTTCATCGGCCCGCCGTCCCACAGGAGCGTCAGATCGGCCTGGAAGGTGGGATCAGTGGCCAGGGCAACGAAGCCGGGATCCATGTAGGCGCGGGACATCGCATTTCCCGTCACGTCCGAGGTGATGCTCATGGTGCGTTTGCCTCCCATGACGTGGGCCGGATCGAGGCTGTCCTGCGATACGCTCGTCGTTCCAGGGTCGGAAACTATCATTGAGCCCTCGGTGAAATCGTCGATGATGGCCGCCTGAGCGGATGTGGCGATGAGCACAACGCCGGCCAGCACAACAAACCATGTGATATTGCGAATCATGTTCAGTCCTCACTTACGAGCAGTTACTGCCCCGCTTATCCCTTCGGGCGGATACTTCGCCGCAGACCCCTTGCCTGCGGATCCGCCAATCCATCTTTATAGTACAGCAAGATCCTGAAATCGTCAAGGTGGAAAAGCAAGGGTTTGGGTACGCAAATCCGCAATTGTCGCGACGAGATGAATGTATGGGAGGATGGCTTGGGGCGTGAATGAATCGTACGGTTCCCCTGGAGCGGGGCATTGCGCCGTGTTTCGGGCGAATGCAGCAATGCACCGTCTCGAACCGCTCGCCGGCAAGGAGCCCACGGAGGTCATGATGGGGCAGGAGATTATGGAAGGAAGACCGCGCGTTCTGCTCATGGACGCCGACCAGTCCGAGGCAGCGAGGCTGTGCGCCGAGCTGACGATGGCCGGGCTGTGTCCGATCCGGGCGGTGGACGAGATGGAGGCGTTGACGACCGTCCAGAACAACGGCGTGGACCTGGCGGTGCTGCATCTCTCGGCCGACTGTTTGGCCGACAGCGACCTGCCCGAGGTGCTCCGGTGCGTCAGCGAGGCGGCGTATTTGCCGGTGATCGTGGTGGCAGGGGAGGATCTCGCCGAAAGTCGCTGCCAGATCCTCAACGGCGGGGCCGACGACGTAATCAGCATACGGACCTCCGGACGCGAACTCGCCGCCCGGGCCCGGGCGCTGCTGCGCGTCAAGGCGCTGCACGATGAGCTGGCGTCCAGCCGATCGGCACTGCAGGACGCCCTCCGGCGAGAACGCGCCCTGCTCAGCAAACTCCAGAGCGATTACAACCACCTGGTGGACCTCGCCACGACCGACCCGCTTACCCATGTGCAGAACGTCCGCTCGTTCCAGCAGATCCTGCACCACGAGTTCCGCGTCGCGCGGCGATACGACCATGCCATCAGCCTGTTGATGCTCGATGTGGACCATTTCAAGGTGGTCAACGACACTCACGGCCATCCCAGCGGCGATTACGTGCTGAAGGAACTCGCCGTCATTCTGAAGAATTCGGTGCGCGATTCGGACGTGGTGGCCCGCACGGGCGGCGAGGAGTTCAGCGTCATCCTGCCCAAGGCCGACCGCGAACAGGCCGCCCAGTTCGCCGAGCGCATCCGCTCGGAGACGTCCGGCCGACGGTTCGTGGTGTACGGCAAGACGATCCACGTGACGATCTCCATCGGGTTCGCGACGTACCCGCTGGACGCGGAAATCACCGACCCGGAAATGCTGGTGTACTTCGCCGACCAGGCGCTGCTGCATGCCAAGGAAAGCGGGCGAGATCGTGTGATCCCGTTCGGCGAGTTGGACCTGGTTGTCCGTCAGCGGCTTCGCCGCCAGCATTTGCAGATGAAACAGCAGACCGACCCCCACCCACCAATCGAGGGAGAGATGATATGCGAGGCAGACACGGCAGCGGACCGATGCACCGAGCGCTGATCGATGTGGTGTTCCATCCGGACCGGAGGGAGAATCACCCCCGCTCGGAGAAGATCGGAAAAGACAGGCCCGTGAAAGACCGCTCCATCTCCCGGCGCGAGGATATTCCCTGGCGCGTGATGGAGCACGACGTTCACAACGTGCACTGACGCGAGGGGGCGGCGTTCTACTTCAGCAGGAACGCCCGCCGGTATTCCGATGGGGTTTTGCCCGTCTGCTTGCGGAAGTGCATGATCAGGTGGGCGGCGTCCCGATAGCCGCACCCGGTGGCCACCTCGGCCAGGGTGCGGTCGGTTTCCACGAGCATTCGCTTGGCCTGGTCCAGGTGGGCGCGGTGGATTTCCTCCAGCGGCGTGCGGTTCAGCTCGGCGCGGAACTTCCTCTCCAGCGTGCTGCGACAGACGTCGACGGCCGACAGTACGTTGGTGACGGAGATCCGCTCGTGGGCGTGGTCCTGGATATACTGCATCGCCGCGGCGACGGCGGGGTCGTGAACGGCCTGGGTGCGCGTGCTTTCTCGCTCGATCACGCCGGCAGGGGGCAGCAGGATATCCTTCGGCTGGGGATCGGCGCCGCTCATCATGCGTTCGAGCATGGCCGCCGCTTCATACCCGATTTTCTGCCCCGGAATCGCGATGCTGCTCAGGGGCGGATAGGCAATGGCGCACTTGAGTTCCTCGTTGTCCACCCCCAGAATCGCGACCTCATTGGGCACCTTGATTCCCGCGTAGTACAGCGCGTGCGAAGCGAACACGCCCTCCAGGTCGGTGACGGAAAACAGCGCGACCGGTTCGTCCTGGAACCGTGTCCACTGGGTCAGCTCGGCGATTGCGTCGTCCCGGACGCGGGGCCCGGACTTGCCCGGCGCCTCGGTCTGGAAGAATATCTTCACGCTGTGGCCGTCCTTGCCGATCTCGTCGACGAACGCTTCCTGCCTCATCCGGGCGTAGTGCGACCAGGGCTGGGTCCACATCGCAAAGGTTCGATAGCCCTTCCCCAGAAAGAACCGGGCGGCGTCTCTGCCAATCGCGTCGTTGTCCGGCAGGACTCGCGGGAAGGCGCTGTCTTCGCAATGCCCCGAGACGTTGACGATGGGGATGCCCCTGCTGGGCAGGTCGTGGAGGAGTCTGGGATTCGCCCCGAAGACGATTGCACCGTCGGCAGACTTGTAGGCGTCCAGCTTCATGACGTCCAGATTGACCGACGCTTCCTGGAGCACCCACGGCTTGGCGGGGATAGCGTAGGAAAATACGCCTCGTAGGATTCCGCGACAAATACCGATCGATTCATTGACCAGCAACAGTACGTTCTTTCGTCTATGAGCCATCAGACAGGAGCCTTTCAGGGCAGCGACATATCAGGAAACAGTACGCATTTCGACAAAGTCGGAGATGGATTCTCTTCGATTCATGAATTATCGGACAATATAGCGGACCAAGCAAGTCTTTTTGCGGAGGTGCCGTTCAGAAATATTGCGTTTTCCGCAAGAGTTCCGTATTAACGCAATCAGTTTCGGGATTTGCAGTCCACCCCCGGGCGTGGAAATCGCACCAGCGGGCACCCCTCGCATCGCGGGGTGGGCTTGCAGAAGTGTTTCCCGGTGGCCACCAGCAGGGCGTGATATTCGTTCCACAGGGGCACGTCCGTCGGCAGCGACCGTTGGAACAGCTCGCGCACGTCCTCGTACGTCGTCCGCTCGGGGAACAGCCCGTGGCGTTGCCCGATGCGCATGGTGTAGGCGTCCACCACGAAGGTAGCCAGCCCGGCTGCGTAGAGCGTCATGCTGTCGGCCGTCTCGGGCCCGATTCCGTGAATCGCCAGCAGCTTCTCGCGCAACGTCTCGGCCGACGGGGCTGTCAGAAAGGTCACGATATCGCCGTCGGACTCATCGGCCACCGCCTGGATGAAACATCGCAGGCGACGGGCCTTGACGTTGAAATACCCGGCGGGCCGGATCAGCTCCGCCAGCTCGTTCACCGGGCGATCGAGCATCGCCGCGACGTCCATTGCCCCCTCGGCCCGTAGATTTGCGATGGCCCGCTCGACGTTGCCCCAGTTGGTATTCTGGGTGAGAATCGCCCCGACGCAGATCTCCAGCGACCCCTCGCCCGGCCACCACCCCTGCGGGCCGAAGTGAGCGAGCATCGCGTCGTACATTGCCATCAGAATTCTGCCGTCCCGCTCCGCCACAGACTCTCCACACCCAAACGCCTTGCCCGCTCAACAAAGCCGAAGTATCCTCAGCGACCATGACAGGGTACGAAAGTGAGAGCACCGGCGCCAAGTCCATCAGGGATGAGTCCGGCCGGGAGCGGATCGAGCTTCGCAGTGATTGGAAGGTGAAGGTCCTGGGGGCGATTCTGCTTGTTTCCGGGGCCGTTGCCTTGGTTGTCGGGTTGGTGTCCGGTGTTCCCGAGCTGTTCAGCGATGAGATCGACGTGATCAAACTCGTCTGGGCTTGCTGTATGTTCCTTATTGCAGGGGGGTGCACTTTCGCGGGGCTCATTCTACTTCGCGGTGGGTTGATCGCCGATGAGGTCGGGCTCCACAACCGTCTTTTCGGGTTCAGGCGGCTGTTGGTGGGCTGGGACGACGTCGCGGGCTTTCGCTACCGTACGAACGACAGGGCCCTGAAGCTGTACACCGCCAGGGGGACGATCCGCCGGCTGTTGGGTAGTAGCTCTCTGCCAGTTGTCGGGATTCGTCGCCTCTGGGCACGTGCCCGGTGGAGCAGCGGTCGACGCCCCATTCCGCGAATGTCACGGACGAGCGGTGTCGCATGGGGGGTTGTTGTGGGGTTGGTCATCCTGGCCGCAGCAGCGGTGCTCTGGGTGGTCAGCGAGGAGAAGGACGGTTGGGTGGTCAATGGCGGGCAGGGAATCATCGCGTCCATTGGCCTTCTCGTGGTGGTGTTGTCGCTTCGGCGCTGGGTGAGGGTCTGGTACGCCACGCCGGACGGGTTGATCGGCCCGGGCGCGTCGCGGGAGCGGTTCGTGAGTTGGGAAGACATTCACACCATCTCGCTGGTTTCCCGCGATACCTTATTTCGGCGGATATTCGAGGACGACGCTACGGATACCGAAAGTGGACGGTTGGTCCGTGTCGAAACCCGCGACCGACGCTTTCGGCTGATCCTGACGGAGGATCCGGGCTGGCGCATGGAGCGGCTTCTGGTGCGACGTGCCCGGCAGGCTGCGGTGTTCGTGGAAAACACCGGCGACATCTTCCCGCCGACGAGTATGACCTCGCTGGACATGGCTGAGGGGTTGGCCAGACGCGCTCGCGCCGCCGCCCGTAACCGCATGCTCACGGCAGGGGGGTATTTCGTCGGGTTGCTTGGGACGCTGGCGGCTTTGGCTTGGCTGTGCAAGGGGTTCTTCGAGGACGGACTGGGCGCATCCGTATCGGGACTCTCTTTCCTACTGTTCACGCTGGCGTTCGGCTTGGCGGTGTGGACGTGGAAGTCCTGGAAGCACGCTCGGCTGCTGGCTGCACGGGCCGGCCGCATCGAGGACGACTTCCGCGACCCGGCGCGGCGGGCGGAACTGCTCAGGGCCCGGCAGCGGTTCGGGATCCGCGGTTTGTGGGCCGCGTCGCCCCGCGAGCAGGAGGACTGAGATCGCTCATGAAACTACGCATTCGCTACAACGCGCCGGTGTTGCTGACGTTCTCGCTGATCGCCCTGGCGGTTCACGTGATCGACGCGACAGCCGTCCCGGGTCTGACCGGACGGTGGTTCACGCTGCCGGGATGGTTCGACTGGACCCATGCCCCCAACTACCTGAGACTGGTCACCTACACCCTCGGCCACAGCGATTGGGAGCACCTGCTGGGCAACCTGCCGATCGTGTTGCTGCTGGGCGCGTTCGTGGAGGACAAGTACGGCTCTCGGGACATCCTGGCGATGACGCTGGTGACGGCGCTGGTTGCGGCGGTGCTCAACGCGCTGCTGTTTGAGAGCGGGTTGCGGGGGGCAAGCGGGGTGGTGTTCATGCTCATCGTGCTGGCGTCGTTGGGCAACGTGCGTCGCGGCGAGCTGCCGTTGACGTTCGTGCTGGTGGCGGGTTTTTTCCTGGCCGGCGAGATTCTCGCATCCCGTCAGCCGGACCGGACGGCCCAGTGGGCGCACATGGTCGGCGGTGTGGTGGGCGGCGTGTTCGGCCTGTTGATCGGCCCGCATCGCGGTGGCGGCGGCAGCGGCGAGTAGCCCGCAGCGGGGGTGGTCAGGTCAGGTCGGGTCGGCGAGGTCTTCGTCGCCCAGCAGCGTGTAGCCGTGGCGGGTCAGTGCGTGGCAGGCGAGGGTATGGTCGTCCACGTGCAGGACCATCACCGGGTTGCCGCGGCTGTGCTCGGCGAGAGTGTAGGCGAAGTGGATGCTCAGCTCGGCCCGCATCAGGAGGCTGCAGACGTCGGTGAGGGTTTCCTGGGTGGGCATTTCCACCAGCAGCACGCTGCTTTCGGTGAAGCGGTAGTCCTCGCGTCTGAGCATGACCCGTCCTTTGCCCGGGTCGGAGAACACCACGCGCAGGACGGCCCAGTCGGTCGAGTCGATCACGCTCATGCCCATGGTGACGAGTTCTTCGTCATCGAACATTCGCAGCAGCTCGCCCAGCTGCCCGATGCGATTGACCAGGAAGACGCTGAACTGTGTGGCGAAGGGTTCCTCGTGGCCTCGTTTGGTCTGTTCTTGTGCGGCTGCCATACACTCGCCTCGTTCTGTGCCCGCCCGACGGGGGGCTGCTCTCATTTTCGGCTTGTCAGGCCCGGCTTGGCCAAGTAAAAGACGGAATCATGAAACTCTCAGCCATCGTTTCAGGGATGATTGTGGCTGTCGGGCTGACCGGTTGCGTCGAGCGGAAAATGCTCATCACGACCGAGCCGGCCGACGCCGTGGTGCAGGTCTCCGACGTCGAAATCGGACGGTCTCCTGTCGAGAAAACCTTCACGTGGTACGGCGATTACGACATCATCATCCGCAAGGAAGGCTACGAAACACTCAAGACCCACGCCAACCTCACCCGCCCGTGGTACGAGATTCCGCCGCTGGACTTTTTCTCCGCCATCGCCCCGTGGACCTACCACGACCGGCGGTATCTGCATTTCAAGCTCGATAAGCTCCAACTGCCCGAGGACGACGAACTCATCCGCCGGGCCGGCGAGATGGAACAGCGAAACGTCCAGCCCGTCGGCGACTGAGCGACGCTGCTTACTCGTCGTGGGACCCGGATTCCAGGGCGTCTTCCACCAGTTCGTTGGGGTCCATCGGAACTTCCGGCTGGGGCCAATGGTCCGGTGCCTCTTGCAGCACACTGCGGAGAATCGCGTCCGAGAGGCGGAACGTCCGCAGAACATCCTGCCGGGTGGCCTGCCGCTCGATCTCGTTGCCTATCCGTCGGTACAACGTGAATCCGCCGGAATCGATGACGTACACGGCCGCGCCGCCCTTACCGCCGACGGCCCGCCAGGCGATTTCCTTACCGCCCTCGATCTGATCGGACGGGCCTCGGTGGTCCATCACGATCTTATGGAACTGGATCACGCCGTCCTTGGGAGGCTGATAGTCGTAGATGATCTCGAATTTCGCCTCTGCCTTCTGCCGGGCGACCATCGCCATCACCAGCGGCAACGAGCCTTCGGGGATGTAGTTGTCGCCCGCGCCGGCCTGGGATTTGAGCCTGCTGTTCTCCACCCGCTGGTTGAGATGGATGCTGCCGTTTTTGAACGTCGTGGTCGTGTCGCTGGTGAGCGTGACGCTGTTGGGCAGGATGTTCACGCGCCCGGCGTTGTACAGCGAGCTGTCCAGGTGGTTGCTCAACTGCCAGGTCGACCAGTGCCCGTCGCGGTGGTCCCCGATACGGCGAATCGTTACCTCGATCCCGCGGTAGGTCCCGTCCGTGTCGCGGCGGTGGGCGTAGTAGCTCCAGGCGATCGGTTTGCCGGACTGGGTGGTGATCGTCCAGTGCTCGCGGCCGGGGCTCCAGAAGGCGTCGGCGCCTTCCTCTTTAAGGGCAGCCATGACTTTGCCGCCGTTCCGCGTGAGTCGGCCGCTGGTGAGTGTCAGTCCCCAGGCAGCCAATACGCTGGCCACCAGCACCGCGAACATGATGATGCTGATCGTCCGATGTCGGCTGGCAGTGTCCATTTCGTTTTCGCCTCGCATGTCGATATCCTACGCAGGACGCGGGGCAAATGCAAAGCCTGTTGACCTCGACGCCTCTGGCGGGGAGACTACCTCACCGTCAGATACCCCCGTCGGCTGGAGACCCACGTGAGCGCGAAAACCGACCAACCCCGAACATCCTCCACCGAGCCTGCGCCGGGATCGCCGCAACGATGGCGCGGCTGGCTGGTCGCCCTGGGACTGATGCTGCTGAGCGGGGCACTTCTAACGCTCGCCCAGCCGCCGATGGACCTTTGGCCTCTGGCGTACGTCTCGCTGGTTCCGTTCCTCCTGGCCACGAGGCGCATCCGCTCGGCCCGCGGCGTGATCCTGGCCGGCTGGGTCACCGGAGTGCTGTTCTGGGCGGTCAACCTCCATTGGCTCAGTTGGGTCACCCCCTGGGGCGTGGGATACATCGCCGCGGTGCTGTATCTGGCGGTGTATTGGCCGGTGACGGCGTTGCTGATGCGGGCCGCCTTCCGCGCCGGGTGGGCTACGTGGGTGACGCTGCCGATCTTCTGGGTTGCCCTGGAGTTTGCCCGCGCGTATGTCATCAGCGGGTTTCCGTGGTTCTTCCTGGCCCATACCCAATGGCAGCAGACCGTGCTGATCCAGATCGCCGACGCCACGGGTGTCTACGGCGTGTCGTTCTTCGTCGCGATGATCAACGGGCTGGCCTGCGACGCACTGCTCGCCTGGCGGGCGCGACGCGCGGGCCCAGCCGGCGATGCGCCCAGCCGGCGAAGCCTGATTGCCGGACTCGTCGTGGCGGGGACTCTGCTGGCGGGGCTGCTGGGGTACGGGTTCTTCCGCCGCATGGAGACCCACGGCGCTGCCCGGCCGGGTCCGGTGGTGGCGGTGGTGCAGCGGGCGTTTCCGATTTCGCTGTGGCATGACACCTCGCGCATGGAAATGATCGAGGAGTACTACCGCTCGACGCGATACGAGCTGGCCTCCGCGATCGATCCGAACGTGGGTTGCGACCTGGTCGTCTGGCCGGAGACGATCCTGCCGGCAGGGCTGAACCGGGAGTTTCTCACCATGGACATGGCTGCCCTTTCCGACGAGGACGTCGCTGCCCTGGGCGGGCGAAGCGTGGAGGAGGTCACCCCCGAGCAGATCGAACGCGGCAGGGTGGGTCTGATGGAGCAGCAGGAGGGGCTGCGCAGCCTGGCCGGGCAGATCGCCCGCCTGGCCCGGCGTTTGGGATGCCCGATCCTCGCGGGTGGTTCGACGATCCATCATCGCCCCGACTACCCGCGCCCGATGGACCGCTGGCGCATCCGCAACAGCGTGGTGCTCTTCGACGGAAACGACCTGCCCGCCGAGGGGGTATACTCCAAGATGCACCTGGTCCCGTTCAGCGAGTACGTTCCCTTCCGGGAAAGCGCCCCGGGGGTCCATCGGACGTTGCGGTGGTTCGTCCCGGATGTGATGAGTCAGTTGGACTACGGCAGGGAGGTGAGGTTGTTTCCCGTGGTCGGTCAAAACAAGCGGGCTGGCGGCGAATGGTCGGCCGCCACGCCGATCTGCTACGAGGGCACGTTCGGGCGCGTCTGTCGCGAGATGGTGATGTCCGAGGGCGGCAAGCGGGCGGACATCCTTCTGAACCTCTCCAACGATGGCTGGTTCGCCTTCCCGACCGGGCGCGACGAGTGGAGCGGGTCGGCCGAGCATCCTCAGCACCTGGCACACTACGTGTTTCGCGCCATCGAGACGCGCTGCCCGGTGGTCCGCTCGGTGAACACGGGGGTCAGCGCGTCGATCAGTTCCGAGGGAGAACTGCTTTCGGTGCTCTCGCAGGATGGCCGATGGGCGATGGTCACCGGCGTGTTGCTCCTGGACGGCCGGGACAGCGGGGGGGTGGTGCAGCGGGGGCCTCAGGTACTTGTTGACCGAAGAGTGACGCTGTATAGTGTCTTCGGCGACGGGTTCGCCATCGTGGTGGGCCTCTCGGCGCTGGGTGCGATGGTCGCGCTCATCGTGCGAGGCAAGCGCGGGTCAAGTCGAAGGAACGGAGTCACATGAATTCAACGCGATTCAAGGGGATTGGTGCGGTTCTTCTGGTGGCAGCGGCGCTGCAGGTCGGCGGATGCGTCAACGGCAACGAGAAGGAAGAAACGCTGCAGGTTCGCCCCTCCCAGGCGCTGATCGACGCTCGGACGGTTCTGCTGCAATCGGTGGATGACCAGAATCCCATCGTCCGGGCATACGCCCTGGAATCCACAGCCGACCTGCTGGGAAAGGACGCCGGCGGGGCTCTGATGCAGGCACTGAACGACCCGGCCTACAACGTCCGATTCGTCGCGGCGATGTCCATCGGCGAGATCCGCTACGCACCGGCCCGGGAGAAGCTCCTGGAGATGTCCAAGCCCGTCAAGGGCGTCGGCGAGCCGGACTACCGTGTCCTCTCGGCCGTCGTGTACGCGCTGACGCAACTGGGCGACGACGAATATACCCGCAAGCTGGCCGGCGGGCTGGCGAGCCTGCTGCGACACCGCGAGCCGGAGATCCGGGCGGCCGCCGCGTGGGCGATGGGCGCCATCGGGCATCCCTCGGCGGTGGCCCCGCTGAAGGGCATGGTCAAGGACGAGCAGTCCGACAAGGCCCGGCAGACGATGATCGAGGCGCTGGCGGTTCTCGGTGAGCAGCGCTACCAGCGGTTCCTCGAAGCGAGCAAGTACTCGGATATGGAAAACCGCGTCTCGGCCGTCCGCACGATGGGCCGCGTGGGCACCCGCGAGATGGAGGCGGTGCTTTCGGACATGGCGTGGTCCAAGCAGCCCCCGCAGGTGCGGGTAGTGGCGATGGGCGAGCTGGCCCGACTCGACGCCGGGAGCAAGGAGGGGTTGCAGTACATCCGCCAATGCGTTCGCGGCCCACGCAGGATGCTCGAAGAGGCGATGGCCGGTCGACGCGAGGTGGAAGACTCGGAGGTTTACGATCTGCAGCAGATGGCCGCCGAGGCGCTGGGCACGACCGACCGGGAGGTCGCCGTCAACGATCTCCACCCGCTCCTGAACAGCCCGGACCCTGCCGTTCGTGTGGCGGCTGCCACGTCGGTGATGAAGCTGCTGGCGGGGTATCGCCCGGAGACCAACGCGGGATTGGGCGAGCAGATAGAGCAACGCGCCGAGGAGATTGAGGCGATCGACGAGGGACGCCTCGACGATGTCCCGGACAAGAAGCTGCAGACCTCCGGAGCGAAGGACTGACGCGGATGCTGCCGGGCTGGAAATTTGCTTGACTTGGATTTGCCCGAACCTACAATCAGCGTCGGTACTGCCCCGCGGCAGCGCAATCATCATATTATCTTGACGGTTTGCCAAAGTCAGTGGAGTTCCCGAGCCGCCGATCGGCTCTGTGAGTGTAAGGAGACGTCGCTTGAGCATTCTAACGAAGGTATGCATCGTCCTGCTGGTTGTTGTGGCGCTGCTGGTCACGCCCATTTTCATCACGCAGGCCACCGTCCCGGCGAACTATCGGATGGCATTCGAGCAGGAACTCCAGCAGAAGAAAGCCGCCCTGCAGACCGCCCGCCAGTACCAGATCGCCGCGGCCAACGCCCGCGACCAACTGACGCGCATGCAGAAGGCGGCCTCGGCCGGCAAGGCCGAGCTCCAGCGGGACAAGGCCAGTCTCCAGCGTCAACTCGACGCCAAGGAACTCCGCGTCGCCCAGCTGACCGGCAAGATCGACAATGTCGAACAATCGCTGGAAAAGCTGCAGACCTCCTACAACAAGGAAATCGAGTATCGCGACTCGATTGTCGCCCAGCTGAAGTCCACCCAGGAGGAAGTCGACAAGCTGCGGGCCCAGAACCGCCAGTTGTCCAACTCGCTGCGGCAGGAGCAGTCTCAGGTGGCCCGTCTGCAGAAGGCGCTGAACCTGCAGGAAGAGATCGTCGCCGAGAAAAACCGCGAGATCGATGAGCTCAACGAGAAAATCGTCCAGTTGCAGCGCACCGGCGCGACGGACGTCGCCAAGGGCGACGACGAAGGAACGGTGGCGGCCCCGGCGAACATCTCGGGTACGGTCACCAGCGTTCGCGACAATCTCGCGAGCATCAACATCGGCTCGGCCCAGGGCGTCAAAGAAGGCATGAAGCTGATGATCTACCGCGGTGATAACTTCGTCGCCTACCTCCGAATCGAGGAGGTCCGGGTGGATCGCGCCGTCGGCGCCGTTGCCGACCAGCGACTCCAGCCGATGCAGGACGACAAGGTCGCCTCTCCCTCGGCGTTGGAATAAGGAGGCACCATGACCCAGATGCAACAGAACGCCCCGGTTGTCGAAGTCAAACCGCAGGCGAACATCTACACCGTGCTCGTACTGGTCGCACTGATCGCCCTGATCGCAACAGCCGCGATTGTGGTGATGAACCTGACCAACTCCGTCGCCGACGGCGGATACGGGTTGGAATTCGGCGACCTGTTCAAACCACTCACCGACCCGCTTGCGGGTGCCCGGTAGCGAAACCCACACCGACGGCCGGCGTTCAAGACGTCGGCCGTCGCTGTATAGCAGGCCATCACCTCCCCGCCGACCCCGGCGCGGTGCAGCGGGCAGGGAAGTCCCGCGGTGAACGGGGCAGGGGAGTTCGCTCCCGACCGTTCCCAGCAAAACAGGCTGGACCGGAACATTCCGGTCAGCCGACAAGACAAGAAGAGATAACGGACTATTTCTACCGGCATCGACGCCACATAGGAAATCGCGGCCATGATCTTCGATCCCATTTTGGGCCTGTTCTCCCTGGACATGGGCATCGACCTGGGCACCTGCAATACGCTCGTGTCCATTCGAGGCCAGGGCATCGTGCTCAACGAACCTTCCGTGGTCGCTGTCCGCCGGGGCAGTAACAAGGTTCTTCACCTCCGCAGCGGCAGCGCCGTCGGGCTGGTCGCCAAGGAGATGCTCGGAAAGACGCCCGGATCCATCACCGCGATCCGCCCCATGAAAGACGGCGTGATCGCCGATTTCGATATCACCGAGGAAATGCTGGGCTACTTCATCAAGAAGGCCCACCGCCGACGACGCTTCATCAAGCCCCGCGTGGTGATCTCCATTCCCTCGGGCATCACCGCCGTCGAGAAACGCGCCGTGCTCAACTCCGCCGAACGGGCCGGCGCCCGCCGGGTGTACCTCGTGGAAGAGCCCATGGCCGCCGGGATCGGGGCGGGGTTGCCCATCAACGAACCCACCGCTTCGATGATTGTCGACATTGGCGGCGGCACGACCGAAGTCGCCATCATGTCTCTGGCGGATATCTCCGTGTGCGAGTCCATTCGCGTGGCCGGCGACGACATGGACGAGGCCATCGCCGCCCACATGAAGCGAACCTACAACCTCATGATCGGCGAGCAGACCGCCGAACGCATCAAGCTGGAAATCGGGTCCGCCGCCGCGATGGAAGAAGAGATGAGCATGGAAGTCCGCGGCCGGGATATGATCTCCGGGCTGCCGCGGAAAACCGTTATCTCCTCGGAGGAAATTCGCGAAGCCCTCAAAGAGCCCGTCGGCGCGATCATCGACTGCGTCGTTCGCACGCTCGAACGGGCAGAGCCCGAACTGGCCGCCGACCTGGTGGACAACGGAATCACCCTCGCCGGGGGCGGGGCGCTGCTGCGGGGGATGGACACCGTCCTGTCCAATGCGACCGGGCTGGAAGTTGCCGTCGCCGACGACCCGCTCACCTGCGTTGCCCGCGGGACGGCCGTCTATCTGGAGAACATCGAAGCCTGGAAGGATACGATGGACTCCGACGAGGACGAGTTCTAGCGATCCCCCCGCCGCTGAGCCGGCATCCAGCCCGACTACCGCACACCCGCCTGCCTATTCGACGTCCGCTGCGCCCATGCGAACGTAGTTCATCGCCCCCAATGCCGTTCGAATCCGCACGACCTCCCGGTCGCCGGGAAACACGTGGCGATGCACGTCCGTACCCCTCGGGCCGGCTACGCCGATGAACACCAGCCCGACCGGCTTCTCCTCCGTGCCGCCGCCGGGCCCGGCAATTCCCGTGATGCCCACGCCCCAGTCCGCCCCGATCACGTCGCGCACGCCCTCAGCCATCCGCCGGGCGACCGGTTCGCTCACCGCCCCGTGCCGGATGAGGACGTCTTCGCTCACCCCTAAAATCGCCTGCTTCACGCCGTTATCGTACGCCAGCACCCCTCCGCGAAAGTATTCGCTCGCGCCGGGCAGGTCGGTGATCATCTTGCCCACCAGCCCGCCCGTGCAGCTCTCCGCCACCGCGAGGGTCGCGCCGGCCTCCCGCAGCCGATCGCCCAGCACGCCGGCCATGGTCTCGTCGCCCTCGCCGATGATCATCTCGCCCAGGCGGCGGTGCAGTTCATCGGCGTCCTTCCCGGCCAGTTCGTCGGCCTCGGCGCGGGTCTCGCCCCGCGCGACGATGCGGATGGACACGCGCCCAGCCTTGGCGGTGGTTCCGATGGCGGGGTTCCTGCCGCGTTGCATCAGGTCGGCGATCATCCCGCCCAGGTCGGACTCGCCCGTGCCGAAGGTGTGCAGAATGCGGTGGACGATGGCGGCTTCGCCGTCGGGCAGGCGAGCGGCGACGGAGTGGCGGAACATTTCCCGCATCTCGTGCGGGACGCCGGGCATGAGCACGACGGTAGCGTCGTTAAGCGTCGCCATCGCGCCCGGAGCGGTGCCCACGCCGTTGGGCAGCGAGTCGGCTCCGTCGGGCACGTTGGCCTGCACGATGTTCGTCTCGGCCATCGTTCGCCCGCGACGCTCGAAAAACGCGCGGATCTCCGCGAGGCGTTGCTCGTCCACGTGAAGCCCCACGCCCATCGCCTCGGCGAGCGCGTCTCTTGTAACGTCGTCGGCCGTCGGCCCGAGTCCGCCGGTGACCAGCACCCAGTCGGCCTCTTGGCTGGCCCGCTGGATGGCAGCGGTGATGGCGGGTTGATCGTCCGGTGCGGTTTCGTGGCGGGTCGTGGCGATTCCCCGCAACGCCAGCTCGCGCGACAGCCAGGCGCTGTTGGAGTCCACGGTTTGGCCGGAAACCAGCTCGTCGCCGATGGCGAGAATGACAGCCTTCATCGCAGCAGAGTCCTTTCGATCAGCGCGTCGCAATGGGGGCATCGCAGGGGCAGACCCTTGCGCAGCTCGCCGCGTGGGATGAGTTCATCGCAGAACGGGCAGGGCAGCGAGGCGTCCACGTCGGAGTCGCCCTCGTCGCCCTGTGCGCGTCGGGCGGTTCGGTGGAACATGATGGCCGCCGGGATCGCGGTCAGGAAAAATGTGATGAGAAACCATCCCGCCGGCGATCGGCCCCGTCGGCCGGCGGAAACCGCCACGCGAATGCACGAGACGATGTACAGCGCCGCAAGCACCCCCGCCAAGGCGAAATGCACCGGATGCCAGTTTTCGAATAGCGATCGGATCGTGTCCATTCCCCCATGGTAGCAGCCCCGGGGAGGGGGGCAAACGGCAAATGTTTCACTCGCTGGCTCCGAAGGGTATACTGTCATTCATCTTGCAGGAGAACTGATGTGAACCGACGTTGTCTCATCCTATGTGTGCTGGTCTGGCTGGCGTTCGGCTCGGCGGGTTGCGGCAGTGAGTTTACCCGAGGCCGCGGGCCGGGTGGGTCGCGCGTGACGCCTTCGCAGGCATGGACGGTCACGGGCGACCTCTCGCACCCGGAATACATGGCCGACGATCGCGACGCGACGGTCGCCATCAGTGACGGAACCTACCGCGGGGCGGAAGTGATCGTGGACTTCTCCAAGCCCTGCCTGCTGAACTTGATCGTGATGCGACATGGCAGTGCCCACGAGATGGGGTTTCCCCGCCGGGTCGCCGTCGCCACGAGCATGGACGGAGAGAACTGGAACCACGTGATGGTCGCCCTGGGAACCCGCCGCGTGACGGTGGTCCCGCTGGTGACGCCGACGCTGGCCCGGTACATTCGTCTTCGCGCGCTGGAAGAAGGCGGCGAGCCCTGGGCGGTCGCCGAGCTGATCGTGCAGTAAGACAGCGGGGCGCGTGCCGTGGACGCCAACGCCCGGAAGGACCGAACGCATGACCGACGATCATAACGAATCCCACCCGCAGCCTGTCGAACGACGCGGCGGTGACGGCCGATATCTCGCCCTGGTGGCGGGGTTGCTGATCGTCATCATCGGCGTGCTGGCCGCCCTCTGGCAGCGCGAGCGGTCGGCGGCGGCCGAGGCGATGCGCGAGCTGTCGCAGCTGCGCACCCAACAGCAGCGCCTCCGGTTGGCCAATCAGATCATGGGTTCCGAGCAGGTCGGGCGGATCCAGCCTCTCCAACGCGACGAGTGGACGCTCGGGCAGGCGACGGTCGACGGCCGAACGCGGCAGGTGTTCTACCTGGACGCCCGCGCCGCCCGGCGGTTCGGGCTGGCGGCCGGTGACGTGGCAATCGTTCTGCCCCGCGACGAGGTCGACGCCAACGCTCCCGATGCCAATGCCCCGTCCGAGGCGGATAACGTGGTATCCGATCCGTCGCCGGACCGATAGTATCTACAGGGCGAATCCCGTCCCGTACCCCGTACCAGGGACCGAATCGTGGCCAAGCTGCTCCGTAAAATCTCGGCAGAGGGACTGCTGATCGGACTGATCTGCGTCTCGCTGGCGATGACGTTGCTCGGGCCGACCGTCTCGATGTATGTCCGGCGTCTGACCGGCTGGGCGTTTACCCCGTTCGGTGACGCGGGGATGTACATCGTCTCGGTGGTCGGCGAGACAGGCGACGACCTCACCGCCCAGCCTCTCAGCGGAGGCGATGCACGTCGGCTCCGACGGCGCGTCAAAGAACTCGAATCGCAGGTGGAGAACTACCGCGCCGCGGTGGAATCGCTCGCCGAACGCCGCCGCCAGGAGGATCGTCTCCTCCGGGCGCTCTACCTCAGCCAGCGCAAGCTCTTCAGCCCCATTCCGCCGGCGGAGTTTCCCTGGGAGCTGGTCGCTGCCCGCATCGTCGGGACCGACTCGCTGCCCTACGGATCGGGGCGGATGCTCTCGGCCGGCTCGAACCTGGGCGTCACGGACGGGGCGAAAGTGACCACGCGCGTCGTGCTCACCGACCGATCCAAGGCGATGGTCGGGGCGAAGCTGGCGACGGTCTCGTCGCAGGCGCTGGTGGGCGAGGTGATCGATTCCTGGGCATTCGGTGCTCGTCTTCGGCTGGTGACCGACCGGTCGTTCGCGGTTAACGCGCTGATCCGTCGCGTGGTGGACCCCAACGATCCCCGGACGGTGACGGTGGTCTCGGAGGGCAACGCCTCGAAACAGACGCTCACGGCCGGGCATCCGCTGGTGATTGTCCGCGCCGTCGGCGACGGGCGTAAGGGGCTGGTCTGTGAGGATGTCCCGGAGATCCACAATGTTCAGCCCGGCGATGTGCTGTACGTCCAGGAGAGTCTGTACTATCTGCCCGCCCGCGTGCGGATCGGCACGGTCGATCGCGTTGAGAAGCAGATCAAGAACCCCAATTTCGTGACCGTGCACATCAAGCCGTGGGCGTCGCTGGACTCGCTGCGGAAGGTCTACGTCGTGGTCCCCTCCAAGCCGTGGCCCGAAGCGCTGCGGGGAGGGTCGTGAGCATGAGCTGGATACCGTATCTGATCGCCCTGTTCGTGACGGCCGCCCTGCAGCAGGGGCTTGCGCCGTTGTGGACGTTCGGCGGCGTTCGGCCGGACCTTCTGGTCGTGCTTGCGATGCTCGCTTCGCTCCGTGCAAAGACCGGAGCCCGTGCGGCGCTGGCGTGCTGGGTGGCGGGCTTGATGGTGGACCTCACGACGGCCACCGGGCCTGCGGGCCCGACGGTGGTCGGGCCGATGAGCATCGGGTACGTCCTGGGCGGGACGCTGGTGTTCCGCGTGCGGGAGTTGTTTTTCTCGGAGCATACCCTTGCCCAGGCGTTCCTGGCGGGGGTGTTCTGCGTGATCGCCCATAGCGTGTGGATCGTGGCGCAGATGATGCTTGGTCCGATGTCGGCCGGCGTGGGCGATTTCACGCGGGCGATGGGTCGGATGCTGAGCATTTCCCTTGCGACGGCGGGGGTGGCGTTCATTCTGTCGATCCCGCTGCGTCACGCCGGCGGGTTGATCGGCCTGCCCGCCCCCCGGGCGGCTCGTCGGCGAGGTCGACGGGTGTGATCCGGCTTCATTCACGCCCCCCTCGGGGAGTATACTGAGGATCCGGAACCTGCAATGTACAGACGACGCATTCTCATTTTCATGGTGGTCATCGCCGGTGCGCTGGCGGGCGTGACGGCGCGCCTGGCGTACCTCCAGATCGTCCGCGGCGACGAGCTTCGCTTCCAGGCCGCCCAGACCCTCCAGGGAGAGGACCTCCTGCCGGCCAGGCGAGGCAGCATCACCGACCGCCATGGCAGGATTCTCGCGATCGATCGGCCTTGCTTCGATTTCTGCCTGGATTATCGCTTCATCGTCTCGGACCCGGACTGGGTCGCCCGCCAGATTCGCCTGATCCGCCGGACGCGTCACGTGGACGACGAGCGCGCCCGCGCCTTGTACGCCGAACGCAGCGAGGCGACGTGGGCGCTGGCCAGGCGACTGGCCGAGCAGGCCGACCAGGACCTTGGCGATCGGATCGGGTCCATCCGCAATCGCATCGAGGCGATGCGGGCACATCTGGGCTTTGAGATCCGCGAGCAGCGACAGGCCCATCCGGTGGTTCCCGGTATCGACGAGTCGGCCGCCAATGACGCCCGTTCCCAGCTCCATCGCACCATCGGGGCCGGCGTCCGCCCCAGCCACAAACGGTGGTATCCCTACGGGGCCTACGGGTGTCACATCATTGGAACGATCGGGCCGGTGACGGTGTCCGATCAGTCGGCTGCCAACCTGACCGCCGAGGACGAACCGGACCGCGTCGAGCGGATGCAACGCAACTATCTCGCCTGGGACACCATCGGCAAGACCGGCGTGGAGAAGATGAGCGAATCCATCCTCCGGGGGCGACGAGGCTATCGACGGCTGATGCAAGGCCGCAATGTGCTGCGGAAGGTGCCCGCCGCCGACGGATCGGATGTTCACCTGACGCTGGATATCCGCCTGCAGCAGGCGCTGACCGATCGCCTGCTCTCGGAGCCCTGGAACGGGGCAATCGTCGTGTTGGACGTCAAAAGTGGCGAGACGCTGGCGATGGTCTCGACCCCCGTGTATGACCTCAACCGCTACCGCCGGGATGCGTCGGGCCTGTACAACTCGCCGGACTCGCGGATCAATCTGCCATTGATCAACCGGGCGGTGTACCGCGCCTATCCCCCGGGCTCGACGGTCAAGCCCATCGCAGCCCTGGCGGCGTTGGGGTCCGGCAAGTATACCCCGCAGACGACCATCCAGTGTCGTGGCTATCTCCATCAGCCGGGCAGTTTCCGCTGCTATCACAGCATCGCCCACGGCCCGGTAGACCTGCGACGCGCGCTGAAAAAGAGCTGCAACGTGTACTTCTACACCATCGCCGAACGCATTGGCCGACACGAGCTGCTGTACTGGTTCCAGGGGTTGGGGTTCGGCAAGAAACCCGGGACGGGCCTGCCCGAGGAACGGGCCGGCACGCTGCCGACCGATACGTTCATCCGCGATCACTACAAGCGTCGCGCTCAGCCCGGCGACGGGCGATTTCTGGCGATCGGGCAGGCGGGGTTCACTGCCTCGCCGCTGCAGATGGCCACCGCCATCGCCGCGGTGGCGCGCGGCGGGGAGTATCGCTCGCCGGTGCTCGCGCTGGAAGGCGCGCCCAGGCAGGTTCGCCGGGACATGCCCATTCCCCAAGCCCACGGAGATGCGGTACGCGAGGGCATGTGGGCGGTCATCAACGAACGCGGCGGGACGGCCCACGGCGTGTTCGGGCCGGCGCCGCTGGATTTCGTCGCCTGCGGGAAGACGGGAACCGCCACCGCGCCACCCCAGAAGATCGATACCGACGACGACGGCAGAGGCGATACCATCGTCAACCAGGGTGACATGGGATGGTTCGTGGGGTTCGCTCCCTACAAAAAGCCCCAGGTCGCCATCGCGGTGGTGGTGGAATATGTTCAAAGCGGCGGAGGGCGAACGGCAGGGCCTGTGGCGCGCGATGTGTTCGAACTCTGCCAGGCGCTGGGATACGTCACTCCCGACAGCGACAGGTGAGGCGTGAAGGCTGCGGTTCGACAATATCTGCGTTACACCTCCTGGCCGATCCTGCTGGCGATGATCGGACTGATCGTTGTCGGCGTGATGGCCATCAGCGTCTCGGAGCGGGCGGCCGGGAATGAGCTTCACCGCGCCAAGCTGCAGATGGCGTACGCCGCGATCGGGCTGGCCGTGTTCTTTGTGATGACGTTCATCCCCTATCCACGCATCGGGCGGCTGGCGTACGGGCTGTTCGCCGCGACGCTGGTTGTCCTGGTGGGCGTGCTGCTCCTGCCGGAAACCCGCGGCTCGCATCGCTGGATCGACCTGAAAATCGTCAAGGTTCAACCTTCGGAGTTCGCCAAGCTCTCGTTTATCATCCTGCTGGCGTGGTATCTTCGCCACGGCGACCACTACCGCACGCTGAAAGGGCTGGTCGTTCCGTTCGTGCTCACGTTCCTGCCAATGGGGCTGATCTTCATTGAACCGGATCTGGGAACGAGCCTGCTGTTCCTGCCGACGCTGTACTTCATGCTGTTCATGGCCGGTGCAAAGTTGAGACACCTGCTGGGCATCGTCGCGGTGGGCACGGTGCTGGTGTTTCTGCCGACGCTCCAGAACGTCTCGCCCGACTGGGACCCGCGCGTGACCGAGGCCCGCCGGGCGCTGTCCTACGCGCGGTTCGGCGAAGACGACGATGAAACGCTCCTGATCGCCGTTCCGCTGGCGGTAATGAAGTCCCACCAGCTCGACCGTGTCGACGGCTGGCTGCGGCAGGGCGATCTGCGGGTGGCCATGGACAAGGGCTTCCAGTTGCACTGGAGCAAGATGGTGCTCGGCGGAGGGAAGGTGACCGGCGCGGGCGACTGGGAATACGCCGAACAGTTCTATCGAATCCTGCCCGACGACCACACGGACTTCATCTTCAGCATCATCGGCGGGGAGTGGGGATTCGTGGGCTGTTGCGTGGTACTGGGGTTGTACGGGGTGATCTTCCTGTTCGGGCTGGAGATTGCCGCGATGACCGACGACCCGTTCGGGCGACTTTTGGCCGTGGGCGTGCTGGGACTGTTGCTCAGTCAGCTGATGATCAACGTGGGCATGACCATGGGACTCATGCCCATCACCGGAATGACGCTGCCGTGGCTGAGCTACGGCGGATCGTCGCTGGTGATGAACTGTGCGGCGGTGGGGCTGTTGGTGAACGTCGGCCAGCGCCGTCCGATCCTGCTGTCCCGTCGGGCGTTCGAGCATGGCGAAAAGCGCGAGAAGCCGCCGGGCGTCACCGGACCGATCGCCGAAGGCGACTGGCGCAGACCCGTGCAGGACGACCAGGCCGAGCCTACCGAGACGTCTACAACGGCAGGATGAAATTGCCGGCGTGCGAGTAGTACTGCATCCACACGAAGGACAGGCCCGTGTACACGCTGAGCAGCACCCAACAACCCAGTTCGGTCCAGAGATGGCGACGGTAGGTGAGCATGATCAGCGACGAGATCGAAACCAGCGACACTTTGAAGACGATCAACGCACCGGTCGAGCCGATCAGCGGTCTGGCGATGGGGTTGAGCTCGTGGAACCCGCCGATGTCCCGCGCGAAGAGCGTGAGGGCCAGATCGGTGAAGTTCATCAGCCAAATCGCGGCGATAAGCAGAACCACGCGCCGCGCCCGGCGGGCGGCGGCGTCTCCGCGCAGGGCGCGAATCGCCGTGACCAGACGATGCCACGGCCCGGCTGGTCGGCGCGCATCGGCCGGGCTGAGGGACAAAAGTGGGATGCGACTCATCTCAGGCCTCCGCGTCCGGTATCGACCGATTGGATGGGTGGGTTAACGAATGAACGCGGAATTTCTTTCAGCCGAAAAACGCGACACGTCTCCGCTGCCGGCATCCCGCCCGCTGTCGGACGATATGTCTCTGGAGGTTCGCGAGTTGCGATTCTCGGACGGGGCAGCCACGCCTGTGTGGCGGGTGCGAAGTTGTGAGGGTTGTCCGGGCCTGCCGCTGCTGTATCTGCACGGAATTCAGTCGCATCCCGGGTGGTTCGTGGGCTCTGCCCAGGCGTTGGCGCGCGAAGGTTGGGACGTGTTCCTGCTGACGCGCCGGGGCAGCGGAACCAGCACCGCCCCCCGCGGGGACGCGCCGTCGGCCGATCGGCTGATGACCGATCTGACCGAACTGGCCGAGTTGCTGCTGCGGGAGACGCGGGCCGAGACACTCTCGGCGGTGGGTGTGAGTTGGGGTGGCAAATGGCTGTCGGCCTGGCTGGCAGGAGGCAGGTCGGCCGTGTCGGCTGCGACGCTGGTGGCGCCGGGAATCGCACCGCGGGTGGACGTATCCTGGACCACGAAACTCGCCATCGCCGGCAGCTTGCTGTGCGTGCCCACGCGGCGGTTTGAGATTCCCCTGGGCGACCCGGAGCTGTTTACCGAAACCCCCGCGATGCAGCGGTACATCGCCGACGATAAGGCCAGCCTGCGACGCGCGACGGCACGTTTTCTTTACGCCAGCCGAAAGATGGAGGACCGCCTCAAGCACTCGCCTGCCGACGCCATCTCCACACCCACCACGCTGCTGCTGGCGGAGACCGACCGGATCATCGACAACGACAGGACCCGGCGGATCTTTGAGAAGCTCACCGGCAGTCGCGGTCAGACGCACACACTCAGCGGCGCACACACACTGGAGTTCGAGCCGGACCCTCAGCCGTTCTACGACGCGCTGGTCTCGTCGCTCGCGCCCGGCGTGCCGACCGACGAAGCGTCGTAGCGGGTTCCCCGCCAGGTGACCGTAGCGCCGGTGGAGAGCTTCCACAGGGCGGATCCCAGACACTTCAGGGCGATCAGGCAGCCCAGCGGATACGTCCAGAACAGCCCGCGTCGCCCCCCGAGCAGGGCGTAGAACCGCCACAGGACCGACCACTGGACGCACACCGCCACCGTGCCTGCCACGGCGGCCGTCAGTGCTGCCGCCCCGCCGAACGACGCCCAGGCAAGCCATCCCGCCACGGCCACGCCATAAGGCAGGAGGCTCATGAACAGCACCAGCAGCATCGAGGCGATAATGCGGGACGCCTTGCCGAACGTCCCCAGGAAAATGCGGGTCCACCCGCCGACGATCGCCCGCAGCGAGGTGTACATCCGCACGCCGTACAGCCCGACCCCCGGGGCCACGCGAAGGGTGAGTCCGGCGCGTTTGGTCAGCCTCGCCAGCCAGAGGTCGTCCTGGATGCGGTCGCGGATGGGCTCATGTCCGCCGACCTGGTCGTAGGCGGAGCGAGACATGAGGATGAACGCCCCGTTGGCGTACACGTGAGGCTTGCGGGGGTTGTTGACCTTGTTGGGGTGGCACCAGATCATCATCACGCCGCTGCAGACCGGCTGAACGACGTTCTCCCAGAACGTGCGAAGCTCCATCTCGGGCAGGACGCTGAGCAGGTCGGCATTGAGCTCGTCGGCCTTGGCGACGGCGGCGGCGAGCGTGTGCGGGGTCTTCTGGGTGCAGTCGGCGTCGATCATGCACAGCCACTGGCCCCGGGCATGCTGAATGCCCGTGTGCATCGCGTGGTTCTTGCCCGCCCAGCCCTCGGGAAGATGTTCGACCCGCACCAGTGTCACTCGGCTGTCCTGCTCGGCGTAGCGGGCGGCGATCTCGGCGGTGGCGTCGTCGGAGCGGTCGTCAATGACGATCAGCTCGAAGTCCGGGTAGTCCTGCATCAGTACGCTCTCGATGCACCGGGCGATGTTCTCTTCCTCGTCCTTGGCGGCCACCAGAACACTCACGGCGGGCCAATCGGTGCGGCCGGGAACGGGCGTTCCCGAGACGACCATCGTCGAGCGGTGCTGACGGGAGATCTGCAAATGGCGCGACGCCCAGACCAGCGCGATCAGCCCGCAGAGAATCGTAAGCACGATCCAGAGAATACTCACGCGCCACGCTCCCGCCAGGCGACGACGGCTGCGGCGACGGCCTCCCGCACCGAAACGTGGTGCGACTCGGCCGCCTGCCGGCAGTCCTCGAACTCCGGCGAGGCCGACAGCTCGCTGCCGCCCCTGCTGCCGACTTTCACGCGGATCGGTCCGTAGGGCGTTTCGACCGTCTCGTGGCGACGGGCGAGCTTTACCCGCTCGCAGGTTCGGCGACGAATGCCGAACGTGGGGGTCTCCTCGAACAGGAGCGCCTCGGCGGCGGCCCGCTCAGCCGGGTGAACCAACGCCGAGAGTACCCACCCGGGGCGGGATTTCTTCATGGTCGCCGGGCTCGCCCAGGCGTCGAGGCAGCCGATGCTCAACAGCTTCTCGATGGTCGATCCGAGCAGTTCTCCCGTGACGTCGTCGATGTTGGCGGTCAGCTCGATGACGCTGTCGGTCTGCCCTGCCTGGTCGGCGCTGCCGATCAGAACGCGGAGCAGGTTCGGGACGTTTTGGCCTTCGCGCGTGCCGGCGCCCCATCCGATGGTCGACACCTCGATGGCCGGTGGTGGCCCGAATGTCTCGGCAAGGGCGGTGAACAATGCTGCCGCCGTCGGCGTGGTCATCTCGCCGGGGTTCGCGCCGGGGACGGTCTTGGCTCCCACCAGCAGCTCGGCCGTCGCCGGAGCGGGAACGGGCATGGTTCCGTGGTCGCACTCGATGGTCCCGCTGCCCAGGGGGATCGGCGCGACGTGAATGCGGTCCACGCCGAGCTGCTCCAGGGCAAGGCAGGCCCCGACGATGTCCACGATGCTGTCGACGGCGCCGACCTCGTGGAAGTGAACCTTCTCGATGGTGGTCTGGTGGACCTTCGCCTCGGCCCGGGCGAGGCGCATGAAGACGGCCTTGGCGCGGTCGGCGGCGCGGGCGGGCAGGTCGGCTGCGTCGATCATCTCGGTGATGTGGTGGAGGTGGCGGTGAGGCTGTTCGCCCTGCTCGACTTCGACGATGAACCGTCGCCCGGTCAATCCCATGCGCGTGACGGTCTCCGTGCGGAGGGCGTAGCCCTCCACCGGCAGTTTGGCCAGTTGGGTCCGGAGCGTTTTGAAGTCGGCTCCGGCATCCAGCAGCGAAGCGCAGATCATGTCTCCGCCGGCCCCGGCGAAGCAGTCGAAGTATGCGGTGGTCATTCGGTACTCTCCTTGCGTGTCCGGCGAGTGTAGAACCGCCGGCGCCCAAAAGCAAGCGGGCCGGGGCGATCCGCGCGCCTAGGATGCACTGCAGGCAATGGTTTCCGAATGAGTTGTATTCACGGATCGAGAGGCGAGGAATGATTGAAATAGACATGGAACTCACCCCGGACGCGATGGCTGAGAGGCTCGCGAGATTCTGGGAGATTTCAGGCAGGAAGATTCGCGCGATGCGAGAGCAGTACGACACGTCACAAGGTTCGCCGGTGTTCACCGAGGGCGGCCGATATACCACACGCGGCTGGACGGAGTGGACGCAGGGTTTCCAGTTCGGCGGGGAGATTCTCCAGTTCGACGCCACCGGCGAGGAGAGCTTCCTCGATCTGGGGCGATCCAGCACGCTGGAGGTGATGGCGTCGCACGTTTCGCACATCGGCGTGCACGACCACGGGTTCAACAACGTCTCGACGTATGGCAACCTGCGACGGCTGCTGCTGGAGGGTCGCATCGAGGCCGATCCGTGGGAGCGGAATTTCTACGAGCTGGCGCTGAAGGTCAGCGGAGCGGTGCAGGCAGCGCGGTTCACGCCGCTTCCCGACGGCGGCGGTTACATCTACTCGTTCAACGGTCCGCAGTCGCTCTTTGCCGACACGATCCGCTCCTGCCGTGCCTTGGCGGTGAGTCATATGCTTGGCCACGTGCTGCAGGGCGAAAACGACGTGAAGATCAATCTGCTGGGGCGGATGATCGATCACGCCCGGGCGACCAGCCGATACAACGTGTACTTCGGCGAAGGCAGAGACAGTTACGACATCCGCGGGCGGGTGGTGCACGAGAGCATTTTCAACATTAACGATGGCAACTATCGCTGCCCGAGCACCCAGCAGGGCTACTCGCCATTCACCACCTGGACGCGCGGGCTTTCGTGGGTGATGTCCGGCTACCCGGAGGAGTTGGAGTACCTCGCCACGCGCAGCGACGAAGAGCTCGATCCCTTTGGCGGCAGGGATGCGGTGGAGGGCCTGTTCCTGCGGACCGCGCGGGCGGCGTGTGATTTTTACATCGAGCACACGCCCACCGACGGCGTGCCGTACTGGGACACCGGCGCGCCGGGCCTGGCGAACATGGGCGACTATCTCAACCGACCGGCCGACCCGTACAACGACCACGAACCGGTGGACAGCTCCGCGGCTGCGATCGGTTCGCAGGGACTGATGCGTCTGGGGCGGTACTTGATGGCGAGGGGCGAGGAGGATGCCGGGAAACGCTACCGGCAGGCCGGCCTGACCGTGCTGAACACGCTGCTGGACGAGCCGTACCTGTCCACCGACGATGCCCACCAGGGCCTGATCCTGCATTCGATTTACCATCGCCCCAACGGCTGGGATTATGTGCCCGAGGGCAGCAGCATTCCGTGCGGCGAGTCGAGCATGTGGGGCGACTATCACGCCCGGGAGGCGGCGCTGTACGTGCAGCGCGTCGCCGAGGGCGGGCCGTACCTGACCTTCTGGGGCAGCGAGTAGACGGGGGACATCGCGGCAGCAGGACCGTGCATTCGGCGGGACGCATCCGGTGATCGGTTGCATTACGTCTGTCGGCTGATACGCTCTTTCCGTGACGCTGCCGACTCCCGGCGGCGCTTCGGTAGGAGAAGAGGATGGCTGGTGAGCGTGCTGTTGTGGTCGGTGCCGGTGGAATCTCGCGGGCGTGGTTCCCGCCACTGATCGACGAGAAGGTCGACGTGACGGCCGTGGTGGATCTGAACGTCAAAGCCGCCGAGGAGCGAATCGCGACGTACGGCCTGGATGCCGAGGCGTCGGACGATCTGGGGGCGACGCTGAAGCGCTGCCGGCCTGACTTCGTGGTGGACCTGACCGTGCCCGAAGCCCACTGCACCGTCACGTGCGAGGCGCTGCGGGCGGGTTGCCACGTGATCGGCGAGAAGCCGATGGCCAACTCGATGGCCGAGGCGCGGAAGATGGTGCGCGCCGCGGACAAGGCCGACCGGCTGTACATGGTCAGCCAGTCTCGCCGCTGGAATCCGATGCACGAGACGGCGAGGCGGCAACTGGCGAAAGACCGCATCGGGACGCTGTCGTCGGCGACGTGCGACTTCTTCCTGGGCGCCCATTTCGGCGGGTTCCGCGCGGAGATGGACAGCCCGCTGATTCTCGACATGTCCATCCACCATTTCGACCTTGTTCGGTTCATCACCGGCAAGGATCCCGTCGCGGTGTACGCCCACGAGTGGAACCCGCCCGGGTCGTGGTATCGCGGCGACGTCGCCGCCGGTTGTATCTTCGAGATGACCGACGGGGTGACGTTCAGCTATCGCGGCAGCTGGTGCGCCGAAGGTCGCCAGACCAGTTGGAACGGCGATTGGCGGTTCCAGGGCGAGCGGGGCAGCATGATCTACGCCCAGGACGAACTGCCCGTGGTGGAGGTGGCGGCCAAAAGGACCGGGTTCCAGCTGGGCTGCAAGGCACTGAAGGTGAAACCGGCGTCGGTGAAGCACCTGCGCATGCATGGCGCACTGCGCGAGATGCTGGCGTACCTGCGGAGGGGCACGGTTCCGCAGACCGAGTGCCACGACAACATCAAGTCGCTGGCGATGGTCTTCGCAGCCATCGAGTCGTCCCGGAAAGGCCGACGCGTGGAGATCAAGACCGGCGTGTAGGCGTTGTGGATGCACACAAAAAAGCCCCGGCCGTCGGAGTGACGACCGGGGCTTGGTGTGGCTGTGCGGATCGGTAGGTCAGGAAACGCGGAGGAGTTCTTCCAGGCGTTCCTGCGGGGCGTCCAGCCCGCCGATCATGGTGTAGACTCGCAGGGAGTCCTTGTTGTCTTCGTAGATTCCACGGTGGACGGTGGCCTGGCCGGTGATGTCGGTCAGGATGTCGAAGGCGTGGTTGACGCTGTCCTGCAGACCGGGCGTGTCGGCCATGATCTGCTTGCCACCGACGACGATCGCACCGGCGACGCGGGCGGTATCGAGGTTGAACCCACCGGCCAGCAGGGTCTTCTCGAGGTTGCCCTTCATCGCCTGGGAGATGTCGTAACGGCGCTGGAAGTAATCGACCTTCGTGAGCCCCATGATCTGGCAGCCGCCGGCTTCCATGATGGACTGGTAGTCCACCGAGTCGAAGCTGGTGTAGGGGCTGGCCAGGGCGCTGAGCCGATTGAAGATGTCGAACAGGCCGGCGACGGTCGTGTTGATCGTCGGCCAGAAGTCCTTGACCGTCAGACCCGGGTACATCCGGGAGATCTTCTCGTTGTCCACGATGATCAGCGGGCTGATCTCACCATCGGCGGCCATGCGGCACAGTTCGGTGGTGACTTCGTAGGCGTTGCGTCCGACCTTGGGGGAGGCGGCTTCGCCGTCGGTGGGCAGGGTGCAGAGCACGCCGATCCGCCGCTCGGGATTCCGCAGGCCGATGTGCTTGGCGCAGGAGCGGATCGTGTCGATCAGCGGGATCGCGCTGCCGGAACCCGTGCCACCGCCGGCGCCCATGGCGATCATGACGTGGTCGACGTTCTCGGAGAAGATCTGCTCCAGAGCGTGGATGATGTCCTGGCGATACTGGACCGCCGCCTGCTGGCCGCGGGCCATGTCCTTGCCGGCACCCTTGCGCCCGATGTCCATGAGGATCTTCTGATTCTCGGGCAACTGGAGTTCCTGGAGGTCATGATAGGCGGTGTTGATGGCGATGGCCTTGCCATAGCCCAGCTCGTTGAACGCGCGGACGAGTCGGCCGCCGCACTGGCCGGTACCGATCCAACCGAACTTCGTCGAGCCCTTGGTGGTATCCTTGACGCCCGCTTCGGGGGCCGTCTTGGGGGTGTACTCTTCCAGCATCAGCGTGGGGACCAGTTCCTTGTTCCGGCTTTGGCTTTTGGTCTGCGAGCTGGAGGCCTGGGAGGTGGTCTTCTTGCCGGCGGTGCGTTTCTTCGGGGTGCTCTTGGAGGAGGCCCGGCTCTTGGTGGCGCTGCTGGCCTTGGAGCCGGTGGAGCTGCTCTTGCCCTTGGTCGAGGAACTCTTGGACTTCGAGGCGCTGCTCTTGGAGGCACTGCTCTTGGACTTCGTGCTGCTGGTCTTGCTGCTCGTGCCGGAGGACTTGCGGGCGTTCTTCACCGCCGAGGCGATGCGCTTGCGCTGGTTCTCCGCCGACCGCTTCGTGCTACCGGACTTCGCCTTGCTCTGCGTGCCGGCTTTGCTCTTGCTCTTCGTGGTGGATGGTGTCATTCCCATTCTCCTTGCTGGTTTACTGGAACCCTGATTTGTCGCTTCGAAGCAAATCTCTACGCGGGAAATCGGAGTCAGCCCGCGACAAATTGAGGAGAGGATGGGAAAAATGAGAAAATGTGCCGATCGGAGAATATGTCCCCCGCGCGCACAACAGGCGATCAGTCGAAGATTTTGCCCGGGTTCAGCACGCCGTTGGGGTCCATCGCATGCTTGAGTGAGCGGAGCATATCGAGGTACTCCGGTGAGACAAACATCTCCATGTATTTCTTCCGCTTGTGCCCGATGCCGTGCTCGCCGCTGATGCGGCCGCCCAGCTCAGCGGTGAGCGTATACAGCTCGCCGAGCACCTTCGGGAACGTCTCGTTCCACTGCTCCATGGACCAGTCCGGGTTCTTCACGATGCGCGTATGCAGGTTGCCGTCCCCGGCGTGACCATAGGCGGGAACGCGCACGCCGTACTTCTCGGCAAGACGCTCCATGCCTGCTACCAGCTTCGGAATCGCAGCCATGGGCACCACGAGATCCTCGTTGCCCTGATGGACGGAGATGATCGCAAACGCCTCGGCGATGTTCCGGCGAACCTTCCAGACGCGCTCGGAGGTGGTGGCGTTGTCGGCGACGTACACCTCGATGGCGCCGCCTTCGAGACACTGCTCGCCGATCGTTTCATACTCGCGGATCACCTGCCGCTCGTCGGGGCCGTCGACGGTAATCAGCAGCATCGCGCCGGCCTGCTGGTAGGGGATGCTCTCGTTGAGATACTCGCACGCCGCCCGCACGCTGGAGCGGTCCATGAACTCGATGGCGGTGGGAATGATCCCGCCGCGCGTCATGATGCGCGGAACCGCGCCGATGGCCTCCTCTGCCGAGGCGAACAGCACCAGCAGGTCCACATTGGCCTTGGGCAGCGGAAGGAGCTTCAGCGTGATCTTCGTGAAAATCCCCAGCGTGCCCTCCGAGCCGACCATCAGCCCGATCATGTTGTACCCGGTGACGTCCTTGATGAGCTTGCCGCCCAGCTGCACGAGATCGCCGGTGGGCGTGACCACCTCCAGGCCGGTAACGTATCGCCCGGTGACGCCATATTTGACGGCCTTGCCGCCGCCGGCATTCTCCGCGACGTTGCCGCCGATGTAACACGTCTCCAGGCTCATCGGGTATCCCGCGTAGAAGAGGCCCTTGTCCGCGAGCACTTCGTTGATCTCGGCGGTCACCACGCCGGGCTCGACGACGACCATCATGTTCTCCTCGTCCACTTCGAGGATGCGGTTCATCCGATCCACCAGCAGAACGATTCCGCCGTGGAGCGGGACCGCGCCCCCCGAGAGCCCGCTGCCGGCACCTCGCGGCGTGACGGCGATGTGCTCGCGATTGGCCAGCTTCATGATCGCGGCGATCTGCTCAGGCGAGTCCGGACGTACGACGGCTTCGGGCATGTGGGCATACTCGGGGTCCGGAATCTCGTCGTGCGAGTAAGGCTCGAGCTTGTCCGGGTCGCCGTGGATCACGTACCGCTCGGAGACGATGTCGATCAGTTCGCGGACGATCTCAGCCGTCACCGGGTTGTACTGGTGTTCATGCATCGTCATCTTCATCCACGACGCGGACGTTGACTTTCTTTCTGCCGCTGGGGGTGTATTCGTCGTTTTCGCCCGCAGGTCGGCCGCCGCGGTGCATCTCGGCTACTTCGTTCACGCGGCGCTGGAACTCGTCGAGGCCCTTGCGGACGCGGCGTTTCACCAGCCACGCCGCCAGCAGGCCCACCGGCAGGGCGACGATGGCGACCACCACCGAGACGATAAAAAACGCCACGCCCAGGATCGCCCCGAGAACGCCTCCCACGATGCGCTGCAGCAGGCTTGCCTCGCGCCCGGGAAGCTGAAAATGAAATTGCACCTGTCGGCTCATGGTGTGTCCTCGGAGGGTTGGTCGTCTCGTGCTTTGCGAAGGGCTTCGGTCAGTGCGGGCAGCACCTCGTGCATGTCACCCACGATGCCGAAATCGGCCACCCGGAACAGCTGCGCTTCGGGATCGTTGTTGATGGCGACGATCGTCTCTGCCGTCTGCATGCCCGCGAGGTGTTGAATGCTGCCGCCGACCCCCGCGCCGATGTAGAGCTTCGGGGTGACCGTCTTCCCACTCAGCCCGATCTGGTGCGGGTAGCTCAGCCAGCCCCGGTCCACCACGTCGCGCGTCGCTCCCAGGGCGGCGTCGAGCACGTCGGCGAGCTGCTCGACCACGGGAAGGTTCTCCGCCTTCTTCACCCCGCGTCCGACGGCCACCACGCGATCGGCATCCTGCAGCGGGTGCTGCTCATCGGCGGGGATGAATTCCACGCGACGCACGCGGGACCCGGGCAACTCGGCCGGGGGTTTCATACGCTCGATGTCGCCGCTTCGTTCGGGCTGGGGCATCGCCGGCTGGGTGGATCGCGGGCGGACGGTGGCCATCTGGGGGCGGTGGTTCTCGGCCTTGATCGTCGCGAGAATGTTGCCCCCGATGGCGGGGCGGGTCTGCAGCAGGTGTCCGGTCTCGGGTTCGATATCCAGCACGGTACAGTCGGCCGTCAGTCCGGCGTGGACTTTGATGGCGACGTAGGGCATGAGCGTTCGCCCGGTCGAGGTCGCGCCGGCCAGCAGAATCTCCGGGCGACGCTGCTGGATGATCGCCGCCAGGCAGGCACCCCAGGGCTCGGGCAGGAAGTGCTCCAGCGACGGATGCTCGACCGCGATCACACGATCGGCCCCGCGAGCGATGAGCCCGTTCAGTTCGGCCTCCGCGATGCTCCTGGCGAAAACGACCGCCACCAGCCTGCAGTGGCGCTTGTCGGCCAATTCTCGCCCGCGCGTGAGCAGCTCATAGCCGATGCGCGTCAGTCGGCCCGCCTCCTGCTCGGCGAAGATCCAGACGTCCTTGTGGTCGGCGGCGGTCATAACAACTGACGCTCCTTGAGGAACGCGACCAGTCGGTCGGCCGACTCACGGATGGAACCATCGTCGCCGGCGAGGTGCGTTTCGCACTGGCGGGTGACGGTGGGGCGGAAGATTTTCACCACCTGTGTGGGCGAGCCGGACAGGCCCAGTTCCTCGGCGTCCACCCCGAGTTCGTCGGCGCCCCAGGCGGGCACGTCCACGGCGCGGGAGTGCTGCTTGCCGCGAAGCGTGGGCAGGCGCGGATCGCCGATTTCCTTGATGACCGTCATGACCGCGGGCAGATCGACGTCGAGCACCTCGTGGCCGGCTTCGACGAGTCGATGCACCCGGGCTGTGCTGCCCGCGACGGCCGAGAATTCGCTGACGTACGACACGATCGGCCAATCGAGAAACGCCGCGATCCCCGGGCCCACCTGTCCGGTGTCGCCGTCGGTGGCCCGCTCGCCGCAGAGCACCAGGTCCACCTCGCCCAGTTTGCGAACGACGGCCGCCAGGGCATAGCTGGTCGCCCACGTGTCGGACCCTGCAAACTCCCGGCCGCTGGCGAGAACGCCGCCATCGCAGCCCATGGAGATCGCCTCGCGCAAGGCCGATTCCGCGCGGGGCGGCCCCATCGAGATCGCGATAATCTCCCCGCCGTGGGCTTCGCGCAGCCGAAGGGCCGCCTCGATGGCGTAGAGGTCCAGCGGGTTGACGATGGCGTCCACGCCCTCGCGGATCATGGTGCCCGTCTCGGGGTCCATTTTCACCGCGTTGGTCTCGGGCACCTGCTTGATGGGTACGACGATCCGCATGCCTCTCTCCTGCCCCGACGCCGGGGGCGAACCTCCGTTTCTACCCGCCCGGCAGGGGGGCGGTCAAGACGGTCGATCCTGCACACACGCCCCGTCGCCGCAGGCGCGGGCGGGCTGCACGGGCAACTCCGTAGAAACACCACGGGCCCGGGGGAATGTCCCGGGCCCGTGAGCGGGTCAGGTGGAAGCAGCCAACGTCAGGTTCAGGTACGAATGGTTCGGCGTTACTCGCCGGCTCCGACGAGACGGTATTCGGTCAATGCCTTCATGTAATTGGCGCGTTCGAAGGCAATGGGCTCGGGGCAGTTCTGCTGGCTCATGACGCCGCGCATTTGCTCGATGCTCTCGTAGCCCTTGTCCTTTCCGACGTCGACCAGTTCGCTGAGAACAGTCTTGATGTGGTCGACCCCGTTCTTGAGCAGGGCCGATGCCATCATCGTCACGTCCGCGCCGGCGAGGATCATCTTCGCGGCGTCCCGGCCGGTGTGAATGCCCGAGGTCGCAGCTATCGAGGCCTGGACCTGCCCGTACATGATGGCGATCCATCGCAGGGGAACTCGCCCGTCGTAGCTGTCGCTCAGTTGCAGGCCCGGTTTGGCGGTGAGGTTCTCGATGTCGATGTCGGGCTGATAGAACCGGTTGAACAGCACCAGCGCGTCGGCCCGGTCGCCGAGAGTCTTGAGCGTGTGGGCGGGCGCGGAGAAGTAGGGCGAAAGCTTGATGGCCACCGGGATGCTCACGGCGTCTTTGACTGCTTCGAGAACGGCCAGGTAGACCGACTCGACGTCCGGAGCGGTGAGCTTCGGGTCGGCGGGAATGTAGTAGACGTTCAGCTCGATCCCGTCGGCACCGGCGTCTTCCATCTTCTTGGCGTAGGAGATCCATCCGCCGGCGGAGATCCCGTTCAGCGAGGCGATAATGGGCATCTTGACGGCCTTCTTCGCCTCGGCGATATGGTCCACGTAGTCGTCCACGCCCAGGCGGTAGTCCTGCATCGGCGGGAAGTAGTCCAGCGACTCGGCAAAACGCTCACTGCCGTGGGAGAGGTGGTATTCCATCTCCTCGGCGTCGTGAACGACCTGCTCTTCGAAGATCGACCAGAGCACGACGGCTCCGGCACCGCAGTCCTCCATCTGCTTGATCTTGTCGATGTCTTGGCTGAGCGGGCTGGCGGAGGGGACGATGGGGGAATCCAGCATGAGTCCCATGTAGGTCGTATCGAGCTTCATCCTCGTAATCCTTTCTACAAAAGAGAATAGTCCTTGGTACCTATTCCATCGTATGCACGCGGGGAAGGGTTCCCTTGCCGGGCCGCGATTTTTTCCCGATCGGGCGGGGGATCCCTCTGTGAATCGAGCATCGGTCGCGAGCCGTAGGGCCCGCAACTCGTTGCGGGCGAGATGGCTGAACGGGAACAAGCAGGGCGAATCGAAACGAACCACGGACCGCCCTGCCACCCATTCCTGTCGCGCACGCCTGGCAGGATGGTTGCGCCGCTGCTTGGGATCGGGACGGGGAAACCGTATACTGTTTCCACACGCGACAGGCCCGAGGGCGACCGAACCGGGCCGATCCGAGACGAGGTACGACCGCATGAGACGTTACCGTTTGCTGTTTCCGTTTGTGGCGATGAGCCTGTTGGTTTTCGTTCTTGCATGGACTGTCGGCTGCGACGACGGCCAGGCGCCTTCAGACGAGCAGGCCGAGACATCAAAGACCAAGACCCCCGGCGGTCCGGGCGGGGAGCTGATGGCTGCCCTGGGCACGCAAGGCCGCGTTACGCTTGTGCAGTTTGCCTCGATGGGCGACGGCCGGCCGGATGTGAACCTCCAGCGGCTGGACAAGATCGCCCGCAACAAGGCGGTTGCGGGCCTGGCTGTGGGTCGTGTGGAGCTGGGGCTTTCCAGAATCATCCAGGCAGTGTTCAATCAGAGAGACGTGAAAGTGCCCGTCGTGGGGGAGGACGCCGGCAAGTACGCCAAGGCGTTGGCCGTGACCGACCCGCCCGCCTGCGTGCTGCTGGACAAGGGCGGCTACGTGCACTACCGCGGGGCGATGCCCGGCGAACACCTGCTGGCCGGGTGGTTCAGGAAGCTCCATGATCGCCCCGCCGACGCCGGTCCGCCCGAGACGCTCCTGGACGCCGCCGCTGCCGACAAGACGCTACTGTCGGGCACCGAACTTCCCGAGTTGGAGAGCGGCCGAAAGGAACGGCTCAAAAGCTTCATCGGCCCCAGCGGACTGGTGGCGATTTTCGTGGACACCAGCTGCGAATTCAGCGGGACGGCGCTGGCGGATGTGCAGGGCGTGTCCCGAGAGCTGGAGAGTTTCGACGTGCCGGTTGTCGTCGTGAACATCGGCAACCCGTTGGGAAAGGTCGAGCAGTACTACAGCCTCGACAACGTGCATCTCCATGTGCCCATCCTGTACGATACGACCAACGCCACGCGCGATCGCTGGAAGATCAAGCGCGTGCCGATGGTGGCGTTCTTCCGCCCCGACGGGATGATGACCTTTCGTGGGACGGCCAACTGGGACGATCTGGCCAAGGGGATTGCCGTCGACCTCGGCGTGGAGGAGCGTGACATCATCTTCGAGCAGGACGGCACGAGCTATGGCTGAGGCGTGTAACACGCCCGCGGCGCCGGTCGGCGTCGCACACCATTTCTGAGAAGCCAGTCATCCAGTCATCGCGCATCATCTGGCGTCGTGGGCGGAGGGTGCGTACAATGGCAGCCGTGACGAGCACGGCAGGGGACATCCTGGTGATCGACGACGAACAGTCGATCTGCTACGCCTTCGAGCGGTTCTTCGCGGCGCGGGGGTGGTCGGTGCGTAGCGCCTCCAGCGCGTCGGCCGGCCTGACCGCCTGGCGCGAGCATCGACCGGACGTGACGTTTCTGGACGTCCGCCTGCCGGACGCCTCGGGGCTGGACCTGCTGGCGCAGCTTCGCGGGGAAGACCCCGACGCCCGGGTGATCGTGATTACCGCCTACGGGTCGCTGGAGACGGTCATGCAGGCGGTGAAGACCGGTTCCTTTGACTATCTCGTCAAGCCGTTGGACCTCGACCGGGCCGAAGAACTCGCTCAGCGCGCGTTGGTCGAATCGACGTTGCCGGCCGAGGCGAACCCAGCCGGGCCTCCCGCCGACGGGGGGCGGCGCATTGTGGGCTCGTCGCGCGAGATGCAGGAGGTGTACAAGCGCATCGGGCTGGTGGCTGCCGGCGACGCGGGGGTGCTCATCTCCGGCGCGACGGGAACGGGCAAGGAACTGGTCGCCCGGGCGATTCACGAGCACAGCCCGCGGCAGGACGGCCCGTTCGTGGCGGTCAATTGCGGTGCGATTCCCGCCAGCCTGGTCGAGAGCGAGCTGTTCGGGCACGTCAAGGGTGCCTTCACCGGGGCCTCGGCCGACCGGGCCGGGCGGTTCGAAGCTGCCGACGGCGGAACGCTCCTGCTGGATGAGGTGGGTGAACTGCCCGGCGAAGCCCAGGTAAAGCTGCTGCGCGTGTTGGATTCGCAGGTCATCGAGCGGGTCGGTTCGACCCAGCCGATCCACTTGGACGTGCGGATCCTGGCGGCGACCAACCGCGAGCTGTCCCGGGAGGTGGCGGAGGGACGATTTCGCGAGGACCTCTACTACCGCCTGGCGGTCATGCACATCCGCCTGCCGGCGCTGCGGGAGCGACGGGAAGACATCGTCCCGCTGGCGGAGCATTTCCTCGCCGAGCTGGCGAGTGGTCAGGGTGGCGGGGCGATCCTGAGCCCCGAGGCGAAGCGCGCGCTGGAGCGAGCCGATTGGCCGGGCAACGTACGGCAGCTGCGCAACGCGATGCATCACGCAGCCGTCGTCAGCGGCGGCGGGCGCATCCTGCCGGAGCACCTGCCGGAGTCGGTTAGCGGTGGGGGCGGCAAGGATGGCGAGATGGAGCGTCTGATGGGGCGGATCATCGAGCTGGCCGGGGCGGGTGAGGACGGTCTGCACGAGGCCGTCATCACGCCGATGGAACGTGTGCTGATTCGCCACGCGTTGGAAGTGTGCGACGGCCAGCAGGGCCGGGCGGCCGATCTGCTGGGGCTGCACCGCAACACCCTGCGGAAGAAGATCCGCCGACTGGGACTGGGTGACGAGTCAGCCGGCGGAGCGACGGGCTGAGGGGGATTCGTCGCCGCTGGATTCCTCCTGTTCCGCGGGCGGCGGGGCGGATTTCTCGATCACCGCGAAGACGGTCTCGAGGAGGTTGTCCATCTCGAAGGGTTTGGCGATGAATCCGGCGATCTGATCCAGCGGGAGCTTGCCCGGGGTGTTCTGTGGGCCGTACCCGCTGCAGAGCAGCACGGGGACGTCCTCGTCGAGCACACGGAGTTCGTTGAGCACCTCCACGCCACTCATTCGAGGCATGGTCATGTCCAGCAGCACCGCGGCGATGTGGCTGCTCTGCCGGCGGAACAGTTCGATTCCCTCGGGTCCGTCGGCGGCGGTGAGCACGACCAGCCCGGTGCTTTCGAGCATCATCTGGAGGATCTCGCGGACGTCTTCCTCGTCGTCGATGACCAGGACGGTCCGGCAGGTTTTGGAGGAGGGGGCGGGGGTGTGCTCGCCCTGGCAGGTGGGCGTCTCGGCGGGCTTGCTGCCGGCGGGGAATGCGATGCGGAACGTCGTGCCCTTGCCGGGCTCGCTTTCGGCGTGGAGGACGCCTTTGTGGCGCGCGACGATTCCCTGTACTGCCGCCATCCCGAGCCCCCGTCCGCCGACCTTGGTGGAGAAGAAGGGTTCGAAGACCTGCTCGAGTGTTTCTTCGTCCATTCCGCAGCCGGTGTCGGAGATCGTCAGCTGGACGCTTGGCTGAGCGTCGGCGTCGGGTGTTTCCAGGAGGCTCAGGCCGGTCTGCACACGGATGCTTCCGGAGTTCTCACCGATGCTCTCGGCTGCGTTGGTGATGAGGTTCAGCACGACCTGGCGAATCTGCGTCGGGTCCATGTCGACCGCGGGCAGGTCGTCGGCGAGCTCAAGCTGCAGATCGACCTTGCGCGGGATGGAGGCGTGCAGCAGTTGCATCATCTCCTCGATCAGTCGGTTGAGGCTGCAGGGGTGCAGCTCGAACTCGTTCTTGCCGGTGTAAGTGAGCAGTTGGGCCGCCAGGTCGGAGGCCCGGATGGATGCCCGTTTGATGCCCTGAAGGCAGGACTCGACCCGCCGGTGATCGTCGGTATCCCGCAGGGCGACGTCGGCGTGGCCGAGAATGGCGACCAGCAGGTTATTGAAGTCGTGGGCCACCCCGCCCGAGAGCAGGCCGAGGCTTTCCATCTTCTGGGCGTGGAAGAGCTGCTCTTCGAGCTGGTGGATCTTCCTGATGTGCTGGGCCGTTTCGATGGCGTGATGGATCGCCTGATTGAGCATCGGTCCGTTGGCCTGGGTCCGGGGGAACACGTCCACAGCCCCGGCCTGGCGGGCGGTGAGGGCCTGGTTCTGACGGGCGCCGGGTTCGTCTGCGCAGAGCGCGATGAGCGGGCATGTCCCGGAAAGATCAGCCAAGGCAGAGGCGATGGGTTCGTCGATGGCGGTCAGGTCCAGAAGGATCGCGTCGGGAGAGATGTTGGCCAGCAGGGCGACCGCTTCGCCGACAAGGCCGACGTGCATGAGCTTGCCCGTTTCGCTGAGCGATTCCAGCGATTGCTCCAAGCGGTCGACGAGTTGTGCGTCGCCGCTGACCAGCAATACCGCCTGTGGCGCGAGATTGTCCGCGGCTTCGGTCATATCCGATCTGTCGCACTGCGTGTGTCGGTTTCCGGCGTAGGTCGATGCTTCCCCGGGCGTCGAGCGGAGCGAACCCCGCCGAGCCTGCTACTATTGTAGTCGGAATAGTCGGTGCAAAATTGGGATCAAATCCATCTTCTCGGGGATCGGAGGTATTTTTGCCTCATCAGGCTGGCGGGTGTGGCGCGAGCGCGGCGGAACCTGCCGGCTGGGCGGCACGTTTCGAGGAGTGGTGACGCTCGAAGACGGGAGAGACGCCATGGGCCATAACTCAAGAATTCTGCTGCGTGCCGTCCCGGTGCTGGTGGGCGTGGGCCTGCTGGCGCTGGGGTTGGCCTCGTGTCGAGAGGAGATTCAGGCGATGGACCCGAACGCACCGGCGACCAACAATGAAACCCCCGAGATCCGCAGCGCCCTGGCGGATGAGACCTACGGCCGAGCCACCTTCGCAGCCGGGTGCTTCTGGGGTGTCGAGTCGGCCTTCCGGGAGGTCCCCGGGGTGGTCTCGACGCAGGTGGGGTACACCGGCGGGCAGAAGGACAACCCGACGTATCGCGAAGTGTGCAGCGGGCGAACCGGGCACGCCGAAGCGGTGGAGGTGGTGTACGATCCTCAGCAGGTCGGCTACGAGAAGCTGCTGGAGGTGTTCTGGAGCATTCACGACCCGACCACGCTGAATCGGCAGGGCCCGGACGTCGGCAGCCAGTATCGCTCGGCGATCTTCACGCACTCGGACAAACAGCGTGAGCTGGCTGAGGCGTCGCGCGACGCGCGCCAGGCCGGCGACGAGGTGCGCGGCGAGATCGTCACCCGGATCGAACCGGCCGAGACGTTCTGGCGGGCCGAGGAGTATCACCAGCAGTACTTCGCGAAGAAAGGGATCACCCCATCCTGCCATCGCCCGTGAAAACGATCGGCCGCTGAAACGCTCCAACATAGATGTGCGCGCAGCAAAACACCCCGTCGGTCTCTGTGGATCGACGGGGTGTTGTCGTGCTGGTTCGCGGTCAGATCGAGACCATCCCATGCTGGATTGCGTGGCGCATGAGTCCGGCGATGCTGTCGACCTCACTCTTGCGGTAAATATTGTAGCGGTGGTTCTCGACGGTCTTCGCGGAGATGTGAAGCCGTCGGGCGATCTCCTTGCTGGAGAGCCCTTCGCAGAGCAGCTGCACGATTTCAATCTCGCGACGTGACAGCTCAACGCTCGGAAGGCGTGAATTGCTGGCCGGCTCGATGGCCGAGGAAATATCGTTCACCAGGAGCTCTGCCGCGTCGGGGGCGAGGTAGACCTTGCCCTTGGAGGCCATTTCGATGGCCTTGAGCAGCTCGGCCGGTTCGGCATCGAGGTTCACGTAGGCCTTGGCACCGATCCGCAAGGTCGCGTAGACCTGCCCGCGCGACGCCTGCTGGGAGAGCACCACCAGCGGCAGGGAGTTTTCGGTCTTGCTGAGCGTATCGCTGATGCGGTGGAAGGTGGTGAACGGTCCGCCGGAGACGATCAGGACGATTACATCGGTCTCCTCGCACAGGCCGCTGTTGAGTCGGCCGGCGAGCTGAGAATCGTGCGTGATGGTCTCGGTGACGTCCAGGTCGTGCGAGCGGAGGAAGTGGGCCAACGCTTCCCGGAGGATGTGCTTTCCTCCCACCAGGCATAAGCGTATGTTGGAGCTGTAGTTGCTGGAGTCCTTCTGCTGCTGGGGTGATCCCGTCATACCGCTCGCGTCGGACATGGAGCTTCTCCGATCAGTCGTCAAGTCCTCAGTTGGCGACGCCATCCGTGGCCTTGAGGTCGTCGGCATCCATGCCCAACCCGTCTGTCGATGCTGACCTCAGCCCGATTCCGGCGTGGTTGGCGATGGACTCGCCGGCAACATCGGGCCATCCGGGCGCACGATGTGCTCGCAACCCTCTTATCGAGCAAAGGTAAGCGAAAACATTATTCATTTTTACATCGCGACCTGCCGCAGCCTGTGTCGCCTGACCGGTGCGATGGGTGCGGCTCTCATTCAGAACTGCAGGTCCAGCGGCTCGGTGAACTCCACTCCGATACCGATTCCCAACTGGGGAACGGCCTCGGTGCGAACCACTTTTCCCGCGCCCGAAATGCGTCCTTCGGACGTGGAATACCCCTCCCCGGCAGGAACCACCAGCTCGAAGCAAATTTTCTGCCCCTCCTGAGGCGCGGCGTTCCGGTCGGTCACAAACAGCATACCTTTGGGCGAAATGTTGGAGGTGCACAGCCCTTCGGGCAATGCGTCCTCGTCCGACTGCAGCGAGGCAAAGGGCAGGCTTACAGCCAATCGGACGAACCGCCGACGCTCATCCGAGCGAACCTCGCTCCCTCGCGGGAATCCTTCTTTCTCTGTTGCCATGTAAGCCACCCCGGTCGCTCGCCAAAACCACGAGCCGCACTGTTCCGGGCAGGTTCGACGGGCCTGTCCGCGACCCGTGCCGGCAAAGGCTGCACTCCCGCCCGTGTTCCGTTCGTTCACAGCTGTGTCACTCTTTGAGACATCCAACGCCATCATTCCGCCCGTACATGAACAGAGAAACACAGGGACATGTGTGAACATATTCTAGCCGGATCCATCGCCCCACCCAGCCGGAAAACCGGCAAATTCCAGACCGCAAGGTCCGCCTTTGCCGTCATCCTGTCCTATCGGACTGGGGACTTGTCCTCATCGAGAGGAATCCGTCCTTTTTTGCGTAATTGCGCGTCGAATGGCGAGGGGCATCGCCGTTGATTCCTTAATGTACTTCAAAGACATGACATACAACGTAAGCAGATCCGTCACCGTCGCGCTTTCACCTGTACTCAAGGAGAAGCGGCGGCAGGGCTTCTCGGAACCATCGTGTACCAGGGCGCCGATACGCGGCTGAGTCGACCCACCTGTTCAGGACCTCAAAAATGCCTGCAGGTAGGCGGATCCACTCACGCTCCAAACAGCAATTCTACGGCCGATTGTGTATTTCAGCAATCGAAAAGCCGGACATTCATGAGTTATTTCTTGATACTGGGAGTATTCAGAGATGCCGTCGCCGTCCATCGGCGGGTTTTTCAGGTTGTCCGCCCGCCTCGTGTGGGCACGGAAGCAACGCTCGAAAGAACGCCGGATGTTCCGGTTTTGCACTTTTCCGATGGCTGCCCGGTGGTGTAGACTGACATAATTCCCGCAGCGTCAGCACACGGGAGCATTTCCGACGTCCATATTTGGGGTTCACTCAGCAAGGCAGGCAATCATGAACGAACATGCAGACACACGACGCGGCGTGGATCGCACGATTCGCCCTCGCTCGGATCTCCGGGCCGTCGCGCTGGCGGGGTTGTTGGCGTGTGCGGTCTGGGTCGCACCGGCGATGGCGGAGACGGTCAAGCTCACCTACGACGACAGCAGCGCAGCCGGCAAGGTCATCACCCCGGCTTACGTCCGCCGCAGGCTTGGGCGTGTCAAGGGCGGTCCGACGTCCAGTTACGTCACAATCGCCGAGGAAAAGGTCCCGCTGAAGTTCGGCCGGCGTGGTCGTATCAGCTTTGTCGGTGCCGATAGCGACGGGGACGGCAAGATCGGTGCCCGTGAGATATGCCCCATCACCGGGGGCACGGCGCGGCTGAAAGTGCGGGTGAACTCCGCTCCGCTGATGATCACCCTCGTCAAAGTCCAACTCCGCACCAACGAGGGGAAAATCACCAGCGTCGATGGAATGGTTCAGCCGGCATGCGGGCGGACGGGTTCGCTGGGCGGCGCGAAGGTCTCGCTGATCGACCAGAACCTCGACGGGAAGATCACCCAGGACGGGTCGGACGCGATCCGGATCGGCAGGTCGCTTATCGCCCAGTCGCTGGGCAAGGTCCACGCGATCGGCGGGCGACATTATCGCCTTGCGGTGGGCAGCGACGGCAACAGCATCGAGGCCGACCCGATCAGCGGAGAGAAGCTCGCGGTGGTGAAATTCGCTCTTAACAGCCCAAGCCTCAAAGGCCTCATTCTTCAGAGCGACGATGGGCAGGTCTATGATCTGGTCCGCTCTGCCAAGACCGGCCTGCTGCCGGGCAAATACCGCCTGAAGTTCGGCATGCTGGTTTCCGGCAAGAACGTCGTGCCGATTCTGCCCCGGAAGGATTCTCTCAGCTACGAGCTGAAGGGCGGAAAGCTCAACACGATTCGTCTCGGCGGCCCGGTGCGCATGCAGTTTGGTGCGTCGTATTCCGATGGCAAGGTCACGGTCGGCGGGATGATCTATCCGGTGGGCGACGGCGGTGAGGAGTACATCGTCTCGCTGGGGGCCGGCGATGGGGTGCCCGCTCCGGAGATCGGTTTCTACGAGGGCAAACGCAGACTTGCCGGTGGCAGAATGGGGTATGGCTGAGGCGGCGGCCTCTGCGCGTACTCAAGGCGAGTACCAAAAGGAATGAGCAAGAGTGACGGCCGAGTGACCATGACCTGCAAGATTCCCGGATTGGGGACGGTAACAGGCTACAAGACGCTGAAGGAGATCGTGGACGGGACGGCGCCAACGTCGGACGATGCACCCGCCGTGAGCTACAAGGACCTCAGCGGCGATGCTCCGGTGGCGACCCGCGGCAGCAGCAATGACGCAACGTCCACGACCGGTGATGCTTCCGACGGGAAAGAGTCGGCCTCGGCGAGTGACGACGAGGCGGACAGCACCAACGAGCAGGCCCGCAGCGACGAGGACAAGGCCGGCCAAATGTTCAAGTTGGCCCGAACGTACATCATGTCCGGCCACGCGAAGATGGGGAAGGATAAGCTCCGCGAGCTGATCCGCCTCTATCCCAAAACGCGATCGGCCAAGCGGGCCAAACGTCTGCTGGAACGCTGAATCCGCTCGTTGGGCGTGAAACGCGGCGTTCGCTGCCGTATACTGACCGCCCCGGCGGGGTTCGCCCCGGCGGGCGTATCGGGTGACACCGATGCCCGGAGGTGACAGGCGACCTGGTGGCGCCCCCGGTCTTCAAAACCGGTGCGGGGCGTAAGCACGTCCCGGGTGGGTTCGATTCCCATTCGCCTCCGTCTGCGTGCAGCGGGCAGGCGACCTCCCGCCGCTCGATGGAGGGATGACAACGCCGGCCTCGGGCGGTACACTGTTGCCCCCGGAATGGTCCGGCGTGCACTCTCAGCAGGACAACCCATGACCGAACCCTACTACGTCACAACACCGATTTACTACGTCAACGACGTCCCGCACATCGGGCACGCCTACACGACGATCGCCGCCGACGTGCTCGCGCGGTTTCATCGTCTCCAGAAGCGCCCCGTGCGGTTCCTTACCGGAACCGATGAGCACGGCGTGAAGATCTACAAGGCCGCCCAGGAAAAGGGCACCACGCCCGACAAGCTCGGCGACCAGGTGGTGGTTCACTTCAAGGACCTCTGGAAGCAGTTGAACATCACGAACGACGATTTCATCCGTACCACCGAAGACCGTCACGAGAAGCGCGTCCAGGAGCTGATCCGTCGGCTGATCGATCGCGACGAGGTGTATCTCGGCAGCTACGAGGGCTGGTACGACGAGGGGCAGGAGGAGTACGTCACCGAGTCGGCCGCCCGCGAGAACGAGTATCGATCGGCGATCAGCGGCAGGGAGTTGGTGAAGTACTCCGAGAACAACTGGTTCTTCCGCCTGGGTAAGTGGGTGCCCAGACTCATCGAGCACATCGAGGCCAACCCCGGGTTCGTTCAGCCGGCCGCCCGGCGCAACGAGGTGCTCAGCAAGCTCAAGCAGGGCGTGGAGGATCTTTGTATCTCCCGCCGTCGCGAGAAGCTGCCCTGGGGGGTGGCCATGCCCAACGACGACGAGCACGTCGTGTATGTCTGGGTGGACGCTTTGAGCAATTACATCAACGCGCTGGGCATCCCCGAGGTGGGCGACGAGCACGACGGGGCGTTCGCTCAGTATTGGCCCGCCGACGTACACCTGATCGGCAAGGACATCCTCTGGTTCCACGCGGTGTATTGGCCCTGCATCCTGATGGCGCTGGAGATCCCGCTGCCCCGGTGTGTTTTCGCGCACGGCTGGTGGACCTCCGAAGGCAAGAAGATGTCCAAGTCGCTGGGAAACTTCATCTCCCGCGAGGTCATCGAGGAAATCTGCACCGAGTACAGCCTCGACGCATTCCGCTACTACCTGCTGCGGGCAATGGCGTTCGGGGCCGATGGCGACTTCTCGCGCGACATGTTCCAGCAGCGATACAACACCGACCTCGCCAACGGGGCGGGCAACCTGCTGTCCCGCACGATCAACATGATCGGGCGGTACTTCGACGGGTCGGTCCCCGAACCGGGCCAGTCCGTTCCCGAAGCCCAGCCCGTCCTGGATGCCGCCGAGACGCTCAACGCCCGGGCCGGCGAGCTGATGGACTCGCTGCAGCTGCACGCTTACATCGAAGCCGTCATGGACCTGGTCGACCGGACCAACAAGTTCATCGAGGTCACCGAGCCGTTCCGCCTGGCCAAGGACGAATCGCAGCGGGAGCGTCTCTCTGCGATCATGTACACCTGCGCCGAGGCGGTTCGCATCATCCTGCTTTACCTGCGCCCGGTGATGCCCGAGACCTGCGAGAAGGGCCTCTGTGCCCTGGGGTGCCCGTCGACGGATCAGCCCCTCAGCGAAGCCGGCGCGTGGGGACAGTTGACGGCCGGCACGAGTACGGAGAAGATCGACCCGCTGTTTCCACGGAAGAAGTAATCCTGAAACCCGCCGGGCTGCGTGCTTTCGTCCGAGTCAGCCGCCGCCTACAATGGAAGTGATATGGATCAGCCAGCACGAAGCATGGAAGAAGTCGTCCGCGACGACGGCCGATACGCGCCCGAGGCCTTCGGGTTCCTGCATGATGGGCTCAACCGGGCGGTCGAAGACGCCCATGGCCTCGCGGAGCCCGAAGACCCCGAGCTGGAGTCCCCGCATCGTCACGTGACCGGGCAGGAACTTGCCTGGGCCCTGCGCGACGTGGCGATCGACCGCTGGGGCATGCTTGCCCGGACGGTCCTGCGCCGCTGGGGCATCCGCCGGACCATCGACTTCGGAAATATGGTCTATCTGATGATCGAGGCGGGCTTCATGCGCAAGACGGACGAAGACTCCCTGGAAGACTTCCGCGATGTGTACGACTTTGACGAGGCGTTCTCTTTCAAGGGCGAATTTGAGCTCAAGGAGTGAGTGCTATGTTCAAGAGATCCGACGGCAGAGAGGCAAAGGACGTCCCCACGCCGGTCGACACGGTTGACGGCATCCCCGATCGGGCCATCAGCCCGCCCCGCTGGCGGTTCGTGTTGCTGGGAGTGATCTTCATCTGCTGGATCGCTTTCCTGATTTACGTCGCCGCTGCAGGAGGGTCTTCGTGATCGGTCGACCGGTCACAATTCTCCCGGGTCCCCGGCGGCGATGGGGACTGCCCCTGCTGGTGGGGCTTGTCCTCCTCGGTGCGGGCGGATGTGCGGGGCTGAGGCCCGTGAATGTCTACCAACACGAAACCGTTCCCCAGCCACAGGGGACGATGAGCGTCTATCAGCTCGCGGGCATACTGGGCATGAAGGTGTCCGATGTCTCAGCCTCGTCGGCCACCCTGCGCGACGCCCGAAATACGGTGCTCCTTCTGAGCGACCCGGGCGGGCAGGCGTACGTCAACGGCCGACCGGTCGGACCGGTGGGCGGCTACGTGGTGACCGACCATACGCTGTTTGTCCCGCGGATCTCCCTTGAGCCCATCCGGGCCTCGCTGCAACCGGCTCCGAGCCTTGTTGTTCGTGATCGACAGCGCCGCCGGCGTCCGACGTCGAAGAATGAGGGGACTCCTCGCGTTGACTCTCTGCCCTCTTCCTCCAGCGGCGGGGTCGTCATGATCGACGCCGGCCATGGCGGCAAGGATCCCGGTGCGACGTCGGTGACGGGGATGAGCGAGAAGTGGATCAACCTCGCGATCGTCAAACGGATGACCCGCCTGCTTCGCGGGGCGGGAGTGACGGTGATTCTCACGCGCGACGACGACCTGGCTGTGCCTCTCCAATCACGCGCGAAGCTCGCCAACGCCCGTCGGCCTGACCTGCTGGTCAGCGTGCACGGCGACGCAGCCAAGCCGAGCGTCCACGGGTACAACGTGTACATCGCCCCGGTGTCCTCGTCGGCGAGCTACCGGGCGGCGTTGCGCGTCTCGGCAGCGATGAAGGACGCCGGCGTCGCGCCGCATGGCCAACCGGTGCGGCGAAAGGCCCTGTTCGTCCTGGTGAAGACCACCTGCCCGGCCATTCTCGTGGAAACCGGATTCATCACCAATCCGCGAGAAGGGGCCAGGCTCACCACGTCGAAGTACCAGCAAACCATCGCCCACGCCCTGGCCGGCGGTGTCCTCAAGCACCTCGAAGCCGAGGCCAAACGCAACTGATCTGCCGGGCCGGTCTCTGGGTCTTTGGCCTCCTGGCCACCATCGAATCATCCGATCGTCTCGGTCTTTCTGCACTGAAATCCTGCCCGTTTTTGGCCTCCCGCGGATCATGATCGTATGTTCCGTGCGCTACAGGGATTGCATGCCCTTGGCAGCGAGGAGCCTAACTATGGTTTTCAGAATACGTTACAAAGACGCCGCCGGCTGTGACGAGAAACTCGCCACCGTCGAAGCCAACAGCCCCACCGAGGCGATGGTAAAATTCCGCTGCATCTACAACGTTCGCGAATACAGCAATGAGACCCCGGAAATGGTCACCAGCGTGGCTGCGGACGAGTAACACTTCCGCGTTTGCGGCGGCACTTCCGCCGGCCCCGGCGCGCCGGGCTCTACACTTTTCTGCAGGCGCGATCCTTCCCGCGACGATATCGTAAGAGGCAGTGAGGCCTTGTGTGAGGCCGGCCTGATGATTCGCTCGCCCGGAAGGACCCCGGATGGCCAAGCCGATCGGAACCACCGCCCGCCAGCTGGCGTCACTGGCCCGCTGGTCGCTGGCGGTTCTGGTCATCGTGAGCATGTTCGCATGGTGGTGGCCATCGCTGCGCGCCTGGGGGGCGCTGTTGGCAGGGATGGGCGTGGTCCTCCTGCTGTGGGCGATGTGGAAGACCGTCACCGGCAGCCGACGCATCCCCGGGCATCCGTTTCACGTCGCGCTGCTCGGGCCGATCCTCATTCTCGCGGTCCACCTGCTGGTGAGCCTCTCGACGGAGGTCGGTCAATCCAGTCAGGCCCTGGCCGGAGGAATGCTCAATTCCTTCATCGTCGTTCTCTCCCTGATTGCCTTGGGCGTGCTGCTCTCCCAAAGCCTGCTGATCCGCATCAGCGATGCCCCGCGATTCCACTCGCTGCTGGCGCTGGCCATGATGATCGGGGCAGACACCGCCCTGATCGTACCGGGCTCCCAACCCGTCCATCCGGCGATGACGCTGCTGGGGCTGGCCGGCGTGTTCGTGTGGCTGGCGCCGCTTTGGCCGTTCCGCTCGCCCGACGCCCCCGAAGAGTCCAACGCCGACGAGAACCCCCATCGCCCGATCCTGGTCGAATCGCCCTGGCTGACGCGCATCAGTTGGGTCGGTTGGCTCGCTGTAGCGGCGGGGCAGTCGATCCTGCTTCTCACCTCGCAGCTGCCGATGGTGCTCACCGCGATGCTGCCGGCGGGGACAGTGTTCCTGGTCTCCGGGCTGCTGCTCCATCGCCGCCGGGGGCGATATCTTCTGGTCGGGGCAGGGCTCCTCTCAGCCGGCGCGATCAGTATACTGACTTGGCCGCCGCAACTGCTGATGGGGCCCGCCATCCACGCCGGCCCGTTCGGACTGGGCGAACAGGCGCTGAAAATCGTCCCAGCCACCGACAGCGGCTGGCTGGTCCTCGGCGGATTCGTCGGATGGGTCGGCCTGCTCTGGCTGCTGGCCGGCTCGCTGGTGTGCGTCGTGATCATGCTTGCCGCCGTCCGGGCAGAAGCACCCGACCGCCAGGCCGGCGCGGTGTTCTGGATCGCCGCGACGGTCATTGGAACCGCCGCCCTGTTCGCGCGGGCAGGGCTGGTCGTTCCCGCCGTAATCGTGGCCGTCAGCATCCTCTGGGGAGCGCTTCCCGCCATCGCCGATCGCGCCCGGCCGGCCCGCAACGGCTGGTGGGTGTTCGCCTGGCTGTCAGGACTGCTGCTGATGGTCGGCCTGGCCGTCAACAACGGCCTGCTCGGGTGGATCATGCGCGAACTGACCCTCTCGGACAAAACCGTACACTTCCTGCTGGCGATTCCCGCCACGGCTGTGCTGGCCTGGCTGATCGGAAGCCGATCCGTCTGGTGGGGGCTGGTGGGCATCCTGCTGGGCGCATCACTGGGAGTCGCCGGGGAGGGCCTGCAGATGCTCTTCTCGCATCGGGGCGTCGAGAAGGCCGACGCCATCGCCCATGCTCTCGGGTCGGCCGTCGTGGTCCTGCCATATCTGCTGTGCATGAGCGCCCGATGGAGCGAATCGCCCGACGCACGTCCCGCCGCCCATCGCTCCGCGGGATACGCAAAACCCCACGGATTCTGACCACCGCAAGGAGCATTTCCCATCGCCGAAACAAAGCTCAACATCCTGTTCACCTGCGGCGGCCGACGCGTGGCGCTGATCCGTGCCTTCCACAACGCAATGCGCGAACTGGGCATTCGCGGAGAGTGCATCGTCACCGACGTCACGCCCGCCTCGGCGGCGTTCCAGTCGGCCCAGAGGGGGCTGATCGTCCCTCGCTGCGACGACCCCGCCTACCTGCCTGCCATCGAGGAAGCCATCGCCGCTCACGACGTCGGCCTGCTGGTCCCACTGACCGACCTGGACCTGCAACTGCTCGCCGATCACCGCGACGAACTCGCCCAACAGGGCTGCCTGACGATGATCTCCTCGGCTGAGGCGGTCGCCATCTGCCGCGACAAGGCCCTCTCGGCCCACTGGCTGAAGCAAGCCGGCGCCACCCCCATCCGCAGCGAGTCACTGGCGTCCTTCCGCTCCGACCCGTTCTACCCCTGTTTCGTCAAACCGCTCAGCGGATCCAGCAGCATCGGCGCCGCCCGCATCGAAACCCCCGCCCAGCTCGATCGCCACGTCGAGCAATTCGGCCAAGCGCTGCTGGTGCAGGAGTGCATCGACGGACAGGAGTTCACCGTCGACGTCTATCGAACCCGCGGCGGAGCCGTCAAAGCCATCGTTCCCCGCCAACGACTGGACGTGCGAAGCGGCGAGGTCCAGAACGCCGTGACCGTCCGTGACGAGGAACTGTTGGCCGAGACCCGCCGCATAGTCGAGGCGATGCCCGGGCTTTGGGGCGCCATCTGCCTGCAGTTCCGCAGGCCCTGCGATTCGGCCGGGAGGTCGGCCGGCGCGGCGCGATGTTTTGAAATCAACCCGCGGTTCGGCGGAGGCGTTCCGCTGTCCATCGCCGCCGGTGCCGACCTGCCGCGATATCTCCTGCAGGAGGCGATAGGTCTGCCGGTGGACGGTGGGGCAGGGGACTTCACCGAGCACCTCATGATGCTCCGCTGGGACGACGCCGTGTTCACCGCCGTCGAGGCCCCGCAGGACTTGCCCGGCTACCGTCAGCCGCGATTCCG
>JBKHCL010000065.1:0-18198 GCA_046541875.1 Phycisphaerae bacterium
CGATCCCGGTGGTTCGCCAGCCCTACGGCGGAGGGGGGTAATCGAGGGTGGCGGTAGTGTGTGATCCCCCAGCTGACGCTGGGGGCTTGCTGCATATATTCCCGCCGTCGTCGCGCGGGGGCGGGGTAATTCCGCCCGCAAGCAAGTTGCGGGTGCTATGGCGGCGGCTATGGCGGCGGAGCGGTTCTTCCGATGGCTGACCCACCAGAATGACACGCGGCGGACCCGAAGGCCCGCCGCGCGTGAATCTGCGTTCGCTGTCACCGACAACGGATTGCCGGCGACTCATGACCAGCTACTAGTAACTGGCAACTAGCAACTAGCGACTGGCAACTAGCAACTAGCAACTAGCGACTAGTAGCCAGCTGCTTCTGGGTTACTCTTTCACTTCGTACTCGGCGTCGATGACGTCTTCGTCGTCGCTGCCGGTCTGCTCACCGCCGGGGGTCGCCTGGCCGGGCGTGGCCTGGGCGCCTTGGGCGGCGTCGGAGGTGGCCTGCTGGGCGGATTCGTACATTGCCTGGGCGACCTTGTGGGAGGCCTGTTCGAGGTTCTCGACGGCCTTGTTGATCGCGTCGGCGTCGTCGCCCTTGGCGGCTTCGCGGACGTTGGAGATGGCCGATTCGATGTTCGAGCGATCCTCCGATGAGATTTTCTCGCCCTGCTCGGAGAGCATTTTCTCGGTCTGGTAGGCCATCGAGTCGGCCTTGTTTTTCAGATCGATCAGCTCGCGGCGTTTGCGGTCTTCCTCGGCGTGGGCCTCGGCGTCTTCCTTCATCTTCTCGATTTCCTGCTCGTCGAGGCCGCTGGTGCCCTTGATCTCGATGGACTGCTCCTTGCCGGTCGCGAGGTCCTTGGCCGAGACGTTCAGGATGCCGTTGGCGTCGATGGAGAAGGTCACCTCGATCTGCGGAACGCCGCGGGGCGCCGCCGGGATACCCGTGAGGTTGAACCGTCCCAGCGTGCGGTTGTCCTTGGCAAACTCGCGTTCGCCCTGCAGCACGTGGATGGTCACCTCGGTCTGGCTGTCGGCGGCGGTGGAGAAGGTTTCCTTCTTCTCGGTGGGGATGGTGGTGTTCCGCTCGATGAGCTTGGTCATCACGCCGCCGAGGGTTTCCACGCCCAGCGACAGCGGGGTGACGTCCAGCAGTACCATCTGCTCTTCGACCTCGCCGGCGAGAATCGCGCCCTGGATGGCCGCCCCGATGGAGACGACCTCGTCGGGGTTGACGCTCTGGTTGGCTTCCTTGGCGAAGATATCCTTGACGATCTGCCGCACACGCGGAATTCGCGTGGACCCGCCGACCAGGATGACCTCGTCGATTTCGCCGGCAGAGAGCTTCGAGTCGGACAGGGCCTGCTTGCAGGGCCCGGCCAGTCGCTCGAAGATGTCCTCACACAGCGCCTCGAACTTCGAGCGGGTCACGGTCATCGTCAGGTGCTTGGGCCCTTCCTGGGTGGCCGTGATGAAGGGCAGGTTTATGTTGGTCTCCATCGCCGTGGACAGCTCGCACTTGGCCTTCTCGGCGGCCTCTTTGAGCCGCTGCAAGGCCATCGCGTCGCCGCGAAGGTCGATGCCCTCGGTCTTTTTGAACTCGTCGGCGATGTAGTTGATGAGAATCTCGTCGATATCGTCGCCGCCCAGGTGCGTGTCGCCGTTGGTCGAGAGCACCTCGAAGACGTTGTCGCCGATATCGAGAATCGAGACATCGAACGTCCCGCCACCGAAGTCGAACACCGCGACCTTCTCGTTGCTCTTCTTCTCCAGCCCATAGGCCAGGGCAGCCGCGGTCGGTTCGTTGATGATTCGCTCGACGGACAGGCCCGCGATTTCGCCGGCTTCCTTGGTGGCCGTCCGCTGGGAGTCGTTGAAGTACGCCGGGACCGTAATGACGGCCTTGGTGATCTCCTCACCGAGATAGTCCTCCGCGACCTTCTTCAGCTCGCCCAGCACCATCGCGGAGATCTCCTGGGGGGCATATTCCTTGTCACGGGCTTTGACCTTCACCAGTTCGCTGGGCCCGCCGGTAACCTCGTAGGGCACCTGCTTTTCTTCCTCGGCCACCTCGTTGTGACGCCGCCCCATGAACCGCTTGATCGAAAAGATGGTGTTCTTGGGGTTGGTGATCTGCTGGTGACGTGCGGGCTGACCGACGAGGCGTTCGCCCTTGTCGGTGAAGGCGACCACCGAGGGCGTTACACGGTTGCCCTGCTGATTGATGAGCACCTTCGGCGTCGAACCTTCCATCACGCTGACCACACTGTTGGTGGTCCCCAGGTCAATTCCAATGACTTTCTGCGATGCCATGATTGTCTCGCTTTCTTCTCTGATCGGGCCCGTCGCTTCCGGGCCCCCGCAAATACGTTTCGTTTTCGGATACTTTCTCAATGCGCCTACCGGCTGCAACCAACAATGTGCAACGTCCGTGCCATTCCCTCATGACACGGTATTACAGGCACTTACGTTGCCGACCTGCCCTTCCGTCCATGCCATCGGCTGCAGGAAGCGGGCCGGATCGGTCGAATTGGCAGGTCGCCGACCTGGGGGACGCCCTTCCAGCGCGATCGGCCAAGGTCACGCTTGACAGCCAAGATGCCTGCTGCGAGGATTCGTTCTTTGGTTTCCCGGCTGAACGGCTTGCGAATCGCCTGGTTCAGTGTATCCCCCTCAGCGAAGAAGGACATAAAACCCATGCCGCACATCAACCCCTGGTTTCCCGCCGCGAAGTTCGGCGTGTTCATTCACTGGACCCTCAAGAACGTCGAGATGGACTACGACGAGCCCGTCGAGGAGATGACCCTGGACCTTCAGCGCCGGTGGGCTCGCGAGAAATGGACCGCCGAGAACTTCGACGCCCGCCAGTGGGCCCGTTCGTTCAAGGATTGGGGCGCGAAATACGCCGTGCTGACCACCAAGCACCACGTCGGCTTCTGCCTGTTCGATGCCCCGGGTGCCGAGCTGACCTCCGCCAACATCGCACCGGCCGGGCGGGATCTGGTCGCCGAGTATGTCGAAGCGCTGCGCGCCGAGGGCATCCGGATCGGGCTGTACTACTCGCTGCCGGACTGGTCGCACCCGGACTACGCCAGCTGCGCCGGAGGCGACAACCCGCGCAGCTACTCCCGGACCGACGAGCCCGAGCGCTGGGAACGGTTCCTCAAGCAGATGTTCGCCGAGGTCGAGCATCTCTGCACTGCCTACGGCAAGATCGACATGCTCTGGTTTGACGGCGACTGGGAGCGCACCGTCGAGCAGTGGCGCAGCGAGCAGCTGGTGGAGATGATCCTGTCGCACCAGCCCCACATCGTGTTGAACAACCGCCTGCGGCATCCCTGTCTCGGGCACGTCGCCTCACCGGAGAGCAGCGCCCCGCTGGCCGGTAGACACGATCATTGGGAGTTCTGCACCACCCCGGGCGACAACTGGGACGGACAGGCCGCCAACAACAACCTCAAACAGCCTCCCGAACTGGTCCGCATCTTCGCGGACATGGTGGGCATGGGTGGAAACCTGCTGCTGAACATCGCCCCCAAAGCCGACGGGACCATCCCGCCCGAGCAGGTCGACGTCATGAGCGGGCTGGGCAAGTGGATCGTCCCCCGCGGTGAGGCGATCTACAACGCCGAGAAAGGTCTGCCGCCCGGTCTGTTCAACGGGTCCTCCACCCACAAAGGCGGCGTACTGTACCTGATCGCCTGCGACGCCCCGCGCGGCGAACTGTGCGTCAAGGGCCTCCAGAGCGAGGTCAAACGCGTTACCCACGTTCCCAGCGGGACCGAGCTGAGTTGGCGGCGAAGCGGCGGGCGGGCGAACTTCGGAAAGGCGGGCTGGCTGTTCATCGACACGCCGGCCGAGCTCATGGACGAACCGGCCTTCGTGGTGCGGGTCGAGTTCACCGACGACGTCTGCGAAGTCTCCTGCCCCGACGGAAAACGCCTCAAATGGCGAGGCCGACCGGTGCTCACCGAACAGGCCACCTACGAAGCACGCGAGTAGAACCAACCCGTCCGCCGGCGCATGACCGGGCCCCGACAGCGGTCTGCACGACGCGGCCGGGGCCTGTGAGGTCACTGCATCGGTTGGATCTGTATCCCTACGCCAGCGACATCGAACCGGCCGAGAAGAAGCTCCGAACGTCGCTGAGCGACAGACGCAGCAGGCCGTCGTAGTAGTCGCTGCCGTCCGATCGGCCATCCACGCCCCACGGGTTGTACACGTCGACGTAACGGCTGCCGTTCTCGTCGACGCCCACCTCGTGCACCACGTAAGCGTGCGAGCTGACGATCGGGCTGCCACCGGGCTGCGAACCCAGGCTGCCCAATGTCACGGCATGGCCGTCAAGCTGGGCGGACTCCAGCTGCTGGTACAACGAACCATTGCTCTGGCTCATCGAAACGTACGACGTGCCCTGGCCGGTGAGCTTCTCGTAGACCACGCTCATCCATCCGCCCGACAGCGAGGCGTAGGTATTCTCGCCCGTGCGGTAGTGAGCGTAGGCCTTCTCCATCAGGGGCATCCAGATGTCGCCGCCCTCGCCCAGGCCCTGGTAGACCAGTCTGCCGTAACTGTTGACCGGAAGGTCGCCGTCGATACGCAGGTACACCTCGCTGCTGCCGTCGTAGTATCGCACCGCGTAGGACCCGTCGCCCAGGGAGGTGATCATGTTCTCGATGAGATCCGGGTCGGTCCCCGCCAGCGAGGACAGGCTCGCCAGATAGTAGCAATCGCCCAGGCTGCCCTGGTCGGCGTCGTTGTACGTGATTCCGTTGAACAAGGGCCGATCCGAGAAATCCTCGTAGTCGCTGGCCCTGCTGGTGAAGTACGGGTCGCGGATCGCCTGGCCGCGAATCTCGGTCGAGACGTAGTTGGCCGAGCCGGTGTTGGTGGTCCATGGCTGATAGAACGTCGAGATCCGGTGCAGCGCCCCGGCGTTGATCTCGGCGTTGGTCGCGTCGTGAGAATCGGCAGTGTCCAGCCAGAACCGGTCGTAGCCGCCCTGTCCGAAGACGCGGTCGAACCCGCCGTCGATCGCCACGATCAGATCGTCACCCTCGCCGGCGTAGATTTCAGAATAGCCGGCCGAATTGGCGTAGATCGCATCGTTCCCGTCGCCGGCGAACACGAACGTGTCAACGGTGATGGAGTGCATCAGCGTGATCGTGTCCGACCCGCCAAAGCCATACACGCCGATGGAACTGACTTCCGCCGACAGCGTGGTCAGACCGGCTTGGGAGCGGATGTAGAACTGCCCGTTCATCCAGGCGATCTTGATCTCGTCGTTGCCGTCGGTGCCCTCGATGTACAGGTACGATCCATTCGCATCGTGACGCACGCCGGCGAGCACATCATCCTGCACGGTGCCGCTTCCGTCCAGCGGCGTCCAGTCCACCGACGTCGCCGAGACGATCAACTGATAGTTGCCGGTCGCGCTGCCGAAATCACCGGCCGAGATGAAGTACTGCTCGCCGGCCTGCAGCGAGATCGTCAGTTCGGCACTGAGCCCGTCGGCGTCGTCGCTGAAGTGCATCTCGTTTCCGTCGGCGTCGTAAATCGTCAGCGTCGGGTCCATCCCGCCGTCCAGGCCGTCCATGCGAAGGGTCATCTCGCCGTCGAACCACGCGGTAAAGCCGTACACATCGACGTCGCCGTGGGTCTCGAATACGCCGTTGATGTTGGCTGCCAGCGCGTCGTCCAGCGTCAGTTCGGTCGCCTCGGAGAGCGAATCGCCGGCGTCGTCGCCCAGGGGCATCCCCCGCACCGCCAGGCCATACGCTCCGACGGTGCCCGCGCGATTCGTCGCGCGGATGACGTAGGACTCACCCGCGACGGCCTCGAAGCGAACCTGGGCATCGACGCCCAGGGCGTTGTCGTTGACGGCCACCACGTTGCCTCGGGAGTCATACACATACAGCATGGAATCCAGCGCGTTGTCGCCGGCGGCCATCGTCACCGTCATCGACAGGTCCTCGTCGGCGGTGAAGCGGAAGAAGTCCTGGTCGCCCGTCGCGTCGATCGCGCCGTCCAGGTCGGCCGACCCGTCGGCATCCAGGGCGAAATCGGTGGCGTCGGCGGGCGTGTCGCCGTGGGCGTCGGCGTGCTCCAGGCCGGTTAGCGTGAGCGTGTATTCGCCGGCAGTGCCGTCCGCCCCGGCAGCGCGCAGCCAGTAGGTCTCACCGGACACCACGGCGAAGGTAATCTGCGAGTCGGTCCCGTGGGCGTTGTCGTTCTCGGCCAGGAAGCCGCCGCCGGCGTCGTAGGCGTGGACCACGGTATCCAGCTCGCTACCGGCCGTCCGCGAGAAATTCACGGTCAACAGCCCGGTAAAGTCGGCCGACCACCGGAAGATATCCTCCTCGCCGCCGGTGTGAATGGACCCCTCGATGGCCAGGTCGCGATTCAGATCGAGGGTGATGACTTCGGCGGAGACGGGCGAATCGCCGAAATCCCCGCTCTCGGTCAGCAGCATGGGGCTGGCGTCCATCAGCAGGCGCGATTCGAGACTCTCAAAGACAGGCAGATCGGCGTGTGCAGACATTGTGCTTCCTCCGGGACCCGCCTGACACCCGCGCAACGACGCCTCCTCCGGCAACGCGGCGCAAATCGTCCAACCGATAATGGCGACTCCTTCCGCCGGGCGGCAGGTCCTTCCTCCAAAAATAGGGATGCAGCTCTTCCTCCATTAGAGAACATACGACATGGATTTTACCCCCGCCACCAAAACCGGAATGATGGGGCATTCCCCCTAGATTAGCAGGCATTCCTAAGATGCTCTACAGTACAACGTTAGGCCGCGAACCACTCTCGCGGAGTTTTTTGGAGTTTCTGGAAAACCGGACGATCGGGTCGTTTCAGAGCGGTGTTTCGATTGACAGGCTGCCCGGTCCGCTATAAGATCTTTGGGTTTCCGGTGTCTGGGTTGCCGATCGGCGGCAAGGAGCGCAGCCGTGGCGAGGAAGAAGGATCACGTAGCCCCATTTGAAATTGTCGCGGGCCTGGGCAAGAACCCTCCCCTGCAGGAGGGGTCCGACGAGGAATCATCGGCCTCTCCGGAGGCGCCCGCGCAGCCGGAGCAGAAGCCTCGCCGGCACGTGGGAAGCGGCTCGGCGGGTACGCCGATGGCCTCGACGTATCATTCGGCCTCGCCGGTCACCGAGCAGGCCGAACCCGGCAAGCTGACGGTGTCGATCGGGCACCTGACCGCGGGGCTGGTCATTGGTGCGGTAATTCTGCTGGTGGCGGGCGCGTTTGTGCTGGGTCGCATGACGGCCGGGCCTTCGCAGGCGACCTCGGCCGGCGCGACGGACGGTGCGAACAAAGCGCCCGAGCGTTTGACCGGAAAATACTATATGGTGATCGAGGCGATGGACGGCGCGACCCCTTCCGAGCGGGAGAAGGCCGAGCACATCGCCTGGTTCCTCGAGCAGCAGGGCGTCGAGGCGTCGGTGCTGCGATACCGCTATCCCAAGCAGGGCCCGGTGCGTTGGGTCGTGCTGGGATACAAAGGCTTCCCCAACCCGGCCGACCGGGCCGCCAGGCGATTCGCCGAGCGGATGGCGAAGCTGGGAGAGGAATACAGCAAGCGTTACAGCGGGAATTTCGACTTCTCGCCGAAAAAGTACCCGGACTCATCAGGTCCCTGGTTCGAGGTGTGGAAGTAGCGCGCCGCCGGCGGACCCTAAGCAAGCAAGACCGCAACAGTTGGGAGCAGACCCATGACGATGGACAGAACCCTGCGGGCCTCGGGAGGCCTGCTGCGACAGCGAAACGTGCTGACCCGCGCCGAGCGGATCAAGTATCTCACCGACGAAGAGCGATTCGACCCGGAAGACGATTCGCCCTTCGGCCTGCCGAAGGTGATGGTCAGGAAGCCCAAGGCCGGCGGCAAGAAGAAGGCCAAGGAAGAGGTCGAAGAGGCCGCTGAGGGCGAAGCCCCCGCGGCTGGGTAAGCAACTCGCCTGCCCCCGGAAGACACTCCGAGCCGTCCCGCCCCCGCGGGGCGGCTCGTTTCGAGCGCAGCAGGCAGCGTGGGGCATCCTGCCTGCGCCGTGTTCTGTTTTCGATGGACACGCTCTGCAACCCCGTGCAATGAAAGAGGACCCCGATGGACCCCTGCAAAATCGCACAACGTATGGGTCGAATCGACGCTTCCGGCATCCGGAAGGTCTTCGACCTGGCAGCGAAGATGACCGACCCGATCAATCTCTCGATCGGGCAGCCCGATTTCGACGTCCCCAAGCCCCTCAAGGAAAAGGCCATCGAGGCGATTCGGAGCGGCATGAACCGCTACACTCAGACCCAGGGGACCGCGGAGCTGCGCGAGGCGATCGCCGCATCCTGCGCCGAGGAGTTCGGCTGGTCGGACGCAGCCGACCGACCCTACCTGGTGACATCGGGCGTCAGCGGAGCGCTGCTGTTGAGCCTGCTGACGCTGGTGGACCCCGGCGACGAGGTGGTCTTCGCCGACCCCTATTTCGTGATGTACGAGCACCTGGTGAACCTCGTCGGCGGCGTGCCCGTGATGGTGGATACCTATCCGGACTTCACGCCGGACCCGCAGAAGTTTGCCGAGGCCATCACGCCCAGAACGCGCATGGTCATCATCAACTCCCCCGCCAACCCGACCGGGAGGGTGTATTCCGAGCAGGAGTTACGGGAGATCGCCGCCATCGCCGAGAAGCACGACCTGCTGGTGGTCTCCGACGAGATTTACGACGAGTTCTGCTACGACGGGCCGTTCGTGTCGATGGCTGAGATCTACCCCAGAACGCTTCTGATGCGGGGCTTCTCCAAGAGCTTCGCCATGACCGGCTGGCGGATCGGGTGGTGCACCGGCCCGCGAGAGATTCTCGAAAAAATGACCATGCTCCAGCAGTACAGCTTCGTCTGCGCGCCCAGCATGGCCCAGGCGGCCGCCGTCGAGGCGATGCAGTTCGACGTCTCACCCTATCGAGAGGAATACCGCCGCAAGCGGGATATGGTCCAGGACGCTCTGGGCGAGTCGATGGGCCTGATCCGCCCGGGCGGAGCGTTTTACGCGTTCGTCCCGGCCCCCGGCGGCGACGCAACCGCCTTCGTCACCCGGGCCATCGAGCAGAACGTACTGATCATCCCCGGCAGCGTGTTCTCCACGAAAGACACGCACTTCCGGATCTCCTACGCCACCGACGATGAAGTCCTCAAAAAAGGACTCGATATCCTCAACTCGCTGGCGTGAGCGGCAACGATCCGCGTCGACCCTGGTTGCGGCGTCGTTCACCGAGAAGCTCAGAACGTACTCCCCCCGGGCCTTCGGCGTCCGGCGAACCCACTTGAATTATGCTTGCAATGCCCCAAGGCAGCGGGTATCAAATGCGGCGATTCAGGCAACCAGGCAAGGATGGCCGATGAAGTTTCATCTGGTGGACACAATCGAGTTGATCACGCCGGGCGAGCGGATCGTTACGCGAAAGAACCTCTCGCTGGCTGAGGAGTATCTCGCCGACCATTTCCCGTCGTTTCCGGTGCTTCCGGGCGTGATGATGCTGGAGGCGATGACCCAGTCGGCGGCCTGGCTGGTGAGGGTGAAGCAGAACTTCTCGCGGAGCATCGTGGTGCTCGCTACGGCACGGAACGTCCGCTACGGGCATTTCGTCGCCCCGGGCAACGCGCTGCGTTGTGACGTGAGCGTCAAGGAGATCGGCGAAGAAATCTCCCGATTCACCGCCACGGCGATGGTAGGCGACCAAAAGGCCGTCACCGCCAAGCTGGATCTGCGGAGCTTCAACCTTGCCGACGAGTCGCCCTGGCTGGCTGAGAGCGACGCCGCCATCATCCGGCAGTGTCGCCGGACATTTTCGTTGATCGGCGGTCCGACGCTTCTGGATGAGGCTGCCTCGGCCGGGCTTGTGTGAGCTTCCCGGCAAGCGGGAATTGACTTTTGCGCCCCCAGTTCCTATACAGGTACACAACAGACAAGGCATCCCAGGATGTGGATGCACGAACCGCTGTCAGGACGGCACGATAGGAGACCGAAACCCATGCCGATGACCGAAGACGAGATCTTCGAGAATGTGCAGGAAGCCCTCGTGGAAGCGCTGGGCGTGGACGACGACGAAGTGACCCCCGAGGCGAAGCTTGCTTCGGACCTCGGCGCCGAGTCCATCGACTTCCTCGACATTCAGTTCCGCCTCGAAAAGGCGTTCGATATCAAGATTCCCAAGGGCGAGCTGATTCCCGACAACCTCCTGAACAATCCGGAGTTCGTCCAGGACGGAAAGCTCACCGAGGCCGGCCTCGAACAGCTCGAACAGCGCATGCAGCACGCGGATCTGTCCGAGTTCAAGAAGGACCCGTCGGTCGACAAGGTCATGGACCTGTTCACGGTTCAGACGATCTGCAACTACATCGACAGCAAAGTCAACGGCTGACGTCGCATCGCCCCGGGACGCCGCTGTGCCCCCGCGCCCTCGGCGCGAGTGTGTGATCCCGGGCGGGAGCCCCTCCATGCGTTGGATCTGGATTGACCGCTTCATCGAATTCGAGCCGGGCGTCAAGGCCGTTGCGGTCAAAAACGTCTCGCTGGCCGAGGAACATCTCCACGACCACTGGGAGGCGTTCCCCGTCATGCCCGCGTCTTTGATGATCGAGGGAACCGCCCAGACGGCCGGCATTCTCGTGGGGCAGATGCGAGACTTCAAAGAAAACGTCATCCTCGCCAAAATCACCAAGGCCACCTTCGACGGCGTAGCCACTCCGGGCGACCAGTTGAAGTACTGCGTCGAGCTGGATCGCATCGACGAGAACGGCGCCTCCACCAGCGGAACCGTCCTGAAAAACGACCAGCCGTTCGGCGAGGTGAACCTGATGTTCTCGCACGTGACCCCCGAAAACTCCACGCTCGGGCTGCCGGGGGAGAACTTCGTGTTCACCGGGCAGTTCGAACGCCTCGTCGCCCCGTTCACGGAGGGCGCCGATGCCCAGTGACCGACGCATCGCCATCACCGGGCTGGGCGTCACGTCGGCGGCGGGGATCGGCATGGACGCCCTCTGGGACGCCCTGAACGACAAACGCCCCTGCGTGGGGACTATCGAACAGTTCGACGCCGGCGCGTTCCCCTCCTCGATCGGTGGGGAAATCCCCGACTTCTCGGCCCGTAAGTTCGTCCCCAAGAGCTATCGCAAGAGCGTGAAGGTGATGGCCCGCGACATCGAAATCGCGGTGGCCTCGGCGCAGCTGGCGTTCGACGACGCCGGACTGACCACCCGCGCGACGGCCGAGAGCGACGACGAGCTCTCGCTCGCTCCCGGGCGAATGGGCTGCAACATCGGGGCCGGGCTGATCTGCACGGACCTCGACGAACTCGGCCTGGCGGTGACGACGGCCGTCACGGACGGGAAATTCGACTTCAAAAAGTGGGGCGAGGAAGGCCTCAACAACCTCACGCCCCTCTGGCTGCTGAAATACCTGCCGAACATGCTCTCCTGCCACGTGACCATCATCCACGGGCTGGAGGGCCCGAGCAACTGCATCACCTGCGGCGAGGCGTCGGGGCACCTGGCCATCGGCGAGTCGGCCCGTTACATCGGGCGCGGCGCGTGCGACGTGGCCATCGCCGGTGGAGCCGAGAGCAAAGTCAACCCGATGGGCCTGCTTCGCCAGTCGCTGCTGAAACGCCTCTGCGAGTCGCGAAACGACCAGCCCGCAACCGCCTGCCGTCCGTTCGACGCCGACCATGACGGCACGGTGGCCGCCGAGGGCGGCGGACTGATCATCCTCGAGGAGCTGCAACACGCCCTGGGACGCGATGCGACGATCTACGCCACCCTGGAAGGGTTCGGCGGCGCGTGCGACCCGGCCGGTCTGGACGTAACCACCGCCGGGGCGGGCGGCCTGGAACTCGCCGTCACCCGCGCGATGGACGCCGCGGGCATCGGACCCGACCAGATCGCGGGCATCGTCACGCATGGATCGGGGCACCCGGCCGACGATATGGCCGAGGCAGCCGCCTGGAGCAAGGCGATCGGGTCGCGCCTCCCGGAGATCCCCGCCGTCTGCATCACCGGAGCCATCGGACAGGCCTTCGCCGGAGCCGGCGGACTGGAAGTGGCCCTTGCGGCGAAAATGCTCCACGAGCAGACCGTCCCGCCGACGGTAAACTTCCAAACGCCACAGGAGGGATGCGCCCTCTCGCCGGCCGACCGGACGCGTCCTCTCGAAGGTGAGTACGTGGTGTCGGCCTCCTACGCGGTGGGCGGACAGAGCGCCGCAATCGTCCTGAAACGAGCCAACGCTTAACCTCAGCCTGCCAAGGCTGACACGGATTCTGGAGCCCATGGACAAGCATCGAGTGGTCATCACGGGAATGGGAACGGTCAACCCGCTGGCCCACGACGTCGAATCGACGTGGAAGGCACTGCTGGCCGGCGAGAGCGGAATCCGCCCCAACGAACTGTTCGACGCGTCGACCTTCCCGACCACCTTCGCTGCGCAGGTGCGGGACTACGAGTTGGCCGACCACGTCTGCGACCCCGAGAAACACGCCACGGCGGGGCGACATTGCCGGTTCGCCCTGGGCGCTGCCACCGAAGCATGGAAGCAGGCGACACTGGACGAATGCCCCACCCTGGATCGCGACAGCGTGGGCGTCTATCTCGGCAGCGGCGAGGGCAGCCTGGACTTCGACAACTTCACCTCGCTGATGATCGACGCCTGGGAAGATCGTGGCGTCGACACGAAGAAATGGGCCCGTCTGGCATTTGAGAGGATGGATCTCTGGCGCGAGGTCGAGCAGGAGGCGAACATGGTCGTCGCCCACCTGGCAGCCGAGTTCGGCGTGCGCGGGCCTGCCTTCAACGTGCTCACTGCCTGCGCCGCCTCCACCCAGGCCATCGGCGAAGCGGCCATGCTCGTGCGACACGGCGACGTGCCCGTCTGCATTACCGGCGGGGCCCACAGCATGATCCACCCCTACGGCCTGAGCGGGTTCAACCGCCTGACCGCCCTGTCCACCCGCAACGACGAGTGGGAAACCGCCTCGCGCCCCTTCGACATGACCCGCGACGGGTTCGTGCTCGGCGAGGGGGCCAGCGTGCTCATTCTCGAAACACTCGAACACGCCCGGGCGCGCGGCGCGACCATCCTGGCCGAGATTATCGGCTACGGGGCCAGCGCCGACGCCTTCCGCATTACCGACCAGGACCCCGAAGGCGCCGGGGCCGCCGCGTCCATGCAGGCTGCCCTCGACGACGCCGACCTCGCCCCCGAGCAGATCGACTACATCTCGGCCCATGGGACGGGCACGACCCAGAACGACAAGGTCGAAACCCTCGCGATCAAACGCGTCTTCGGCGAGCAGACCCAAACCCCCATCTCCAGCGCCAAGAGCATGCTGGGGCACCTCATCGCCGCGGCCGGCGCGACCGAGCTGATTACCTGCATCCTGGCGATGCGGGACGGCGTCCTGCCGCCCACCACCAACCTCCACCACCCCGACCCGGAGTGCGACCTGGACTACATCCCCAACGAGCCCCGCCGGGTCGAGGTCAAGACGGTGATGAGCAACTCGATGGGGTTCGGCGGGCAGAACAACACGCTGATCCTCGCCCCGGTCGAGTAACTCGCCTCACGCCGAGAACGGGCGCATCGCGCTTGCAGTTCGCCCCCGACCGGCCATATCATTAGCTGCGTGCGAAGTCTGCCCCTTTGAACGATTCCGACCATGATGGCGACCGACCTGCTCTCAACCTGCCTGGCCCAATGGACATGGATCCAGCGAAACTGGGCGTTGCTGGTGATCGCGCTGACCTGCCTGTCGCTGCTGGGGTTCGCCGCCGCCCTGCTGGCGAAGTACATCCGCATCTCGCTGAATATCTTCGCGGACACCCACCCCCCGATGTCCATGGGACCGCTGGACTTCAAACCTCTCCACGGCGAGATCGCCCGCTTCCGTTCGTTCGACGGGACCAGCCTGCGGGGAATGCTCCTGGAAACGCCCAACCGGTCGGCCTATCGCGGAACGGTGGTGTTCTGCCACGAGTTCGGCTCGGACATGTACAGCTGCGCCCGCTACGCCAGACCGTTGGTCGAGTCGGGCTTCGACGTATTCACCTTCGATTTCCGAGGCCACGGCGAGAGCAGCTGTCCGGGCAAGTATCGCCCGCTGCAATGGCCCTCCGATAAGGACATGGAAGACGTCCTGGGAGCTTGTGCACACGTCGAGAGCATGCTCGCCGGGCAGAACAAACCCACGGGCATCGGCATATTCGGTGTCTCGCGCGGTGCCGGGGCCGCCATCCTGGCCGCCGCCACGGATCCGAACATCCGCACCATCGTCTGCGACGGGGCCTTCAGTACCGACACCACGCTGATCGCCCTCATGAAGCGGTGGGCGGGCATCTTCGCCCGCATCCGCCTGGTGTACGAAAACCATACCGAAGGGTTCTGGCGGTTCCTGCTGTGGTGGCTGCTGCGATTCGCCCAGCCGCGAATGGGCTGCCGATACCCCTCGGTGCGCAGAGCGTTGGCGGAAATGCAGTCGCGCCCGATGATGTTCATTCATGGCCGGCGGGACAGCTACATCCGCGAGGACCAGTCACGCCTGCTTTACGAGCTCTCGCCGTCGCCGAAGTACCTCTGGATCGTCGAGGGTGCCAAGCACAACCAGTCGGTCATCGTTGAGCCGAAGGAATACGCCCAGCGGACGGTGAGCTTCTTCCGGAAATACCTCGCCGAAGAGGACATCGCCGAGGAGGAAATCTCCACCCCCGCCTCGGTGAACGTGGCGTAACGCAGACCAATCTCCCTGTCGCCCGGGCGGACGATCCGGTATACTTCTTTCCCGGACACCGCCGCAGGCCGATGGACCCACCGAACGTTGTCCCGGCAAGCAGGTTGCGAGCCTTGAAACCACAATTGTATCGGCCCGGCTACGGGAGTTTGATGATCTTGTCACGGACCATTCTGACCGCAAGCGATGCCTTCGGGCACGCTCGCCGATCGACGCGCCCGAGGGGGACAGCGCCATGAGCTTGTGGCAGACACTGTTGAGACCGGTCGCGCATCTGGCGGCCCGGCATGCGTCGGCGCAACTGGAGGCGTTCCTCCAGGCTCATCGGAACACCGCGCGGGTGCAGCACGAACTGCGTGACGAAATCGTCTCGCGAACAGCGAACACCGCCTTCGGCCGCGATCACGGGTTCGCGAAGATCCGCACCTGGGACGACTGGAACCGCCAGGTTCCCGTTTGCAGCTACGACCAGCTTCGCCCGTATTTCGATCGGGTGCTGGCCAACGAACCCACCGCCCTGCTGCCGGCCGGTCAGCCGGTGCTGATGTTCTCGCAGACCTCGGGGACCACCGGTCGGCCGAAGAATATCCCCGTCACGCCGCGTTTTCTCACCGACATCCGCCGCGGCTGGAATGTGTTCGGGCTGGCCGCCCTGAAAGACCATCCGGACGCCTGGCTGCGGCACATCCTGCAGATTTCCTCGCCGAAGACCGAGTCCAAAAGCTCCTCCGGGCTGCCGTGCGGAGCCATCAGCGGTCTGCTGGCCGAGACGCAGAAGCGCATCGTCCGCCGGATGTACTGCGTGCCCCCGTGCGTGTCCACCATCAAGGACCCCGAGGCGAAGTACTACACCATTCTGCGTTGCGGGATCGGGCGGGACGTCGCCTTCATCACTACAGCCAATCCATCCAGCACCATCCGCATGGTCGAGGTCGGCCAGCGCCACGTCGAGGCGTTGTTGCGGGACGTCGCCGAGGGCACGTTGACTCCGCCGGGGGGCATCTCCGGGGATATCGGACATCGCCTGCGATTCGGCAAGAACCCCGCCCTCGCCCGGCGGATGGAAGAGGGCATCGCACGGGACGGGCAACTGCTGCCGAGGCATTTCTGGAACATTTCCTTCCTGGCCAACTGGACGGGCGGCACGCTGAAGCTGTACCTCTCGCGGCTGCGGGAGCTGTTCGGCGACGTGCCCGTCCGGGATATCGGGTTGCTGGCCAGCGAAGGTCGGTTCACCGTCCCGCTGGCGGACAACACGCCCGCCGGCGTGGCCGAGATTACGGGCAACATCCTGGAGTTCATCCCCGCCGACCAGCGCGAGCAGGACGCCCCGGACGTGCTGCAGGCCCACGAGGTGGAGGTGGGCGAGGAGTATTTCCTGGTGGTCACCAATTGGGCGGGGCTGTTCCGCTACGACCTGGACGACCGCGTGCGCGTGGTGGATCGCATGGACGATTCGCCGGTGCTGGAGTTCCTCTCCCGCGGCAAGCACACAGCGAACATCACCGGCGAGAAGCTCACCGAGCACCAGATCGTCGAGGCGATGAAGCGAGCGGCCGCTGCGCTGCGGGCAGAGGTCAACCGGTTCATCGTGCAGGGGCGGTTCGCCTCCACGCCGTACTACGAGCTGCGCATGGAGGCCGACGACCCTGCCGTCCCCCAACGCCTCGCCGAGACGCTCGACGCCGAGCTGGGCGAGTTGAACATGGAATACCGCTCGAAGCGGTCCAGCGGGCGACTCGGGCCGATCCGTCCGATCCGCCTGCCACGGGGCACGCTGCAGCGGGCAGAGGACAACCACATTCGCCGGCGACGCGGACGCGGCGAACAGTACAAACACCAGTATCTCATGACCGACGTGCAGGCCGAGCCGTCCGAGCAGGCTGTGGACGCGGAGGAATAACGCCCACGGGCGTGTGATCGGAGCAGGCGATGGCGGAACTGGAATTCTTCGGAGCGGCCGACACGGTAACCGGATCCATGCACCTGCTGCACGTGCCCGACGGGCCTGTAAGCCTCGATTGCGGCCTCTTCCAGGGACGACGGTCCGAGGCCCGCGAGAAGAACCGCACCTTCCCCATCCGCCCGGATCGCATCCAGTCCATCCTGCTCTCGCACGCCCACATCGACCACAGCGGCAAGATCCCCGGCCTGGTCAAGCGCAAGTTCAACGGGCCGGTCTATTGCACGCCCGCCACGGCCGACCTGTGCGACGTGATGCTGCTGGACTCGGCCCACATTCAGGAAGAGGACGCGAGGTACTGGAACGAGAAACGCGCCAAGAGCAAAGCCGACCGCATCGAACCGCTTTATCGCCAGCCGGACGCGATGGCCGCCCAGCGGTTGTTCCAGCGCGTCCCGTATGACGAATCGTTCGAGTTCGCCCCGCACTGTCGGGCGCGGTTCATCGAGGCGGGGCACATTCTGGGCTCGGCGTGTCTGCTGATCGAGCTGGACAAACCCCAGGGCGTCACCAGGCTGCTGTACACCGGCGACTTGGGCCGATTCAACGTGCCCATCCTGCGCGACCCGACCCATCCGATGCCCGAGGTGGACTACCTCATCACCGAGAGCACCTACGCCGACCGCGTCCACCACAACCCCACCGACATGAAAGAGCAACTGGTCTGGATCATCAACCAGACGCGCGAGGCCGGCGGGAAGGTCATCATCCCGGCCTTCTCGGTGGGACGGACGCAGACGGTGGTGTACTACCTGCACCGGGCGATGGCCGAGGGACTCATGGACCCGATCCCCATCTTCGTGGACTCGCCACTGAGCACCAACGCCACCGAGATCTTCAAGAAACACCCCGAATGCTACGACCAACGAGCGCGGGACTTCTGGCTGCAGGAGGGCGATATCTTCGGCAGCGGGATGGTGAAGTACATCACAGCCGTCAATGAATCCAAGGCGCTGAACCACTTCCACGACCCGTGCGTGATTATCGCCTCGGCCGGCATGTGCGAGGCGGGGCGCATCCTCCACCACCTCAAAAACAACGTCGAGGACGAGGCCAATACCATCTGCATCGTGGGGTTCATGGCCCAGAACACGCTCGGGCGGCGCATCGTCGAGCGGCGCGAGGAGCTGAAAATCTACGGCCGAATCTACAAGCTGCTGGCCCGGGTGGAAGTGCTCAACGGGTTCAGCGCCCACGCCGACAGCCGAGATCTTCGCAAGAGCTTCGAGCCGATCGCGAAAAACCTCAAAGCCGCCTTCTGCGTTCACGGGGAAGGCCCCCAACCCCGGGCGATGCAGGACATCCTCGAAGAGCTTGGCTGCCCGAACGCCGTAATCCCCCAACCCGGACAGAAGTTCACACTGGAATAGAAGCGAGAGCTGCAGAGCCGACCGAGATCACCGCGATACGGTTCACCTCCCGGATGCATAGCCGCGCCGCCATGTCGATCGGCCGAAATGCTTTCAACT